>NZ_JBBNGA010000034.1:0-5085 GCF_040095305.1 Collinsella sp. CLA-AA-H167 | reverse complement strand
ACCGGGTCACCGAAAGGCACCCGGACGTGAGCAAGGACGATGCGAGGTTCGCGTGGGAGCACGTCAAGCGCAGCATGCCAAGGCTCGGCACCGAGCCGCCCGAGTTCGTCGGTATCGGACTGGACAGCCGTGGCAGGGCGATTGAGCTCGTCGTGGTGCTGAACGAGTCCACGGGCGACTGGCTCATCAAGCACGCGCAGACCCCGCCGCAGGAACGAATCAAGAGGGAACTCGGCTTCGGGAGGAGGAAGTCATGAACGACAGCGAGCTTTGCAAGATGTTCGGCACGACCGTCGAGCAGGTCGAGTCCGATTGCGAGAAGTACGAATCCGGTGATTTCTCCGGCTGGGAGTTCGGCAAGCCCATCGACGGCAGGCCGAAGGCGGCCATGAGGACCACCTCGCTCAAGTTCTCCGAGACCGAGCTGACGGCCATCGACAACGCCGCCAAGCGGCTCGGCCTGACGCGCTCGGCGTTCATCCGCAGGGCGTGCGACAACGAGATTATGGCCATAGCCTAGGCCGGTCGTAAGGGGGTCGGAGAATGGCACCGACCCCCTGTTTTTTGGCTTAAAGTGTAAAAAAATCAGTGATAATATAGGCGGACTGTATGACCTTGACTCCGGGATGGGAGGGCTTTCGAGAGGGAGCCTTTTTCTCTGGCTCTAGGTGTACAATAATTCTATTGATAATATAACGTGCCTATGAGGGCTTCCGGGATGGGTTCCAAGGGGGTCTTTTCTTCTGGCTCTAGGTGTACAATAATTCTATTGATAATATAACGTGCCTATGAGGGCTTCCGGGATGGGTTGGTGAGCGGGTTGTCTCTTGAGTCTGTTCTTCTCGAATACGGGGCTTCCGAGGTGTCGGCCATGGAAGTCTACTCGGACATCTTCCGGCTCGGCGATGGCTTCATCCAGACGGAGGGCGAGCCGGGTGGGCTGCACAAGGCCAACCCGATAATCCTCGGCTCGTTCGGCGGGCATTACGACAGCGACGGGAAGCTCGTCGGAGACAGGAGACGCCGCCGCATCCTGTTCGAGGACACGTTCGAGGAGACCCTTGCCGAGTTCCGCGATGCGAACTGGGCGATAACGAACGGTCTCACCTACTGGGGCAGGGCGAACACCGCCGATGCGCAGAGCAAGATGTGCGCTATGATTTTCGACCTCGACGGGCAGGATGACGGCACGCTCACGGCGTTCCTGTACAACTGCCGAAGCGACTACCCCGTCTATCCCGAGCCGAACTACATCATCCTGAGCGGCCATAACGTCCATCTGTACTACGTCCTCGAGGAACCCGCCGACCTATACCCGAACACCAAGAGCCTGCTGAAGGACATGAAGTACCACCTGACCGACAGGATGTGGAACAAGCATACGTCGAGGGAATGGGAGCACCCGCAGCACCAGGGCATCAACCAAGGGTTCCGCGTCATCGGCGGCAAGACGAAGGACGGCGGCACGGTCAGGGCGTTCGCGGTCAACACGCACCCCTTCTCGCTCGAAGAGCTGAACGACTTCCTTCCCCCGGAACAGCAGGTAGACCTGTCGAAGAAGTGGAGGGAGACGAGGTACACGCTCGAACAGGCCAAGGAGAGATTCCCCGAGTGGTACGAGAAGGTCATCGTCGGCGGCGGACGCGCCGACGGCTCGTGGAATGCCAAGGAAGACCTCTACAACTGGTGGCTGCGCAAGATACGTGCGGGCGCGACGTTCAGCCACAGGTACTTCTGCCTGATGGCTCTGGCGATATACGCCGTGAAGTGCGGCATCACCGACCGTAAGCGCGTCAAGGCGGACATGGATTCGCTGGTGCCGTTCCTGGATTCGGTAGACACCGAGCACCCGTTCGGCAACGACCATGAGGTCGAGAACGCTCTCGAATGTCTTGACCTGCGGTACAAGAAGTTCCCCATCAAGGACTTGGAGAGGATATCGGGAATAGCGATCCCGAAAAACAAGCGGAACTACAGGAAGCAGGCGCTGCACCTCAGAATGGCGCGTTCGAACCTTGAGATTCTGAGCGAGGACGCCGGTCATGCGTTGCAGGGTCGGCCGAAGGGAAGCGGTGAGAAGCGCGAGCTGATTCGCTCCTATGCCCGGGAGCACCCGGATGCCAACCACTCGGACATAGCAAAGGCGCTGGGCGTGTCGAGGTCTACCGTCATCAAGTGGCTGAGGGGCTGGAGGTGCGACACCGACGGTCTACCGGACGGTGCATGGTACGAAAACGGGCACGTTCACGTCGATATGACGGAGCCGGAAATCAAGGCGGGTGAGTGATATGGCAACGAAGCCTTGGCGCTTCACCATCGAGTTCGATGATGAGAAGGCAAAAAGGAATGGTTACAACGTAGATGACCTCTACGATTGCGTGGGAAAGTATGCGGAGCAGATGGGAAACGTGCGCATCGGTCTTGGCACTTGGCAGGCAAAGAGCCGCGAGGTGCAGTTCGGGGCGCAGTGCCCTGTTTGCGCGACTCTATCCAAACAGCCTTGGGTGATGCAGAACATTAAGTCATGGCGCACCTATGAGGATATGAATGAACCGGAGGGTGAAGACTACCTACAGGTAATCCGGGATATCAGCCCGGAACGCGTTTTCGATTAGGGACTGGGAAGGGAAACACCGATACGATGGCGAGCTACACGCTGGATGTTTTCTAGGACGGCGACTTCCCGCTCCACACGTGCGGGCAGGCGGGTCAATGCAGCAATCGGTGACCACGGGGCGGCGTGCTCCGCGAAGCGGATCTGAGCCGACTCGTTCACCGAGTGCGGAATTGACGCGGCGGGCGAGCGCGAAAGCAGACTGGGGCAAGGGTCGATGGGCACAGCTGCCCATCGACCCTTCCTTTGCCCGCCACGCACGCGCCGCCGCGTGCCGCCAAGCCGAGCCGACAGGCGGGCGCGGAGCCACCCCGCGGTGGCGGAGTCGGCAAGGGCGAAGCCCGCGCAGCAGCCGAATGGCTGCGGAGTGCCCCGCAGGGCGCAGGAGAAGTGGGTATTATGTTCACGTGATACCCACTTCTCCAATTGCGCTACTTTCGAGAAAGTAGCAAAGCCACTATACTCTGCCTGTGAAGGGTGTTTGCGCGGTGCCGCCGCCGCGCAGCTTGGTATTCGATGTTCAGGTTCTCGCGGTGCCGCCGCCGCGAGGAGGATGGTGGTATCACATGGCGCTCTCGATGTCGGTTTCGGCCGGTGCCCACAACGCCCGGCACAACACGGATTTGGCCTATCGCGCCAACCTGAGGAACGTCGATGCCGGCTTGAGTGCCGGCAACATCTCGATTCGCGATACCCCGATTGCGGAAGCATACGAGACGGTTTTCGGCGATTCGCTCAGGGCGTACAACGCGAAGCAGAAATCGAAAGGCCATCCAGAGCGATGCATCGACGATTACCTCTCGAAAATCGAGAAGGCCTATTCCGAGGATTCGGCAAGGGTCAAATCGGGTGACAAGGGGCGCGTGAACGTCCCGAAGCCGTGCTACGAGTACGTCCTGCAAATCGGGAACCGCGACACGTTCGGCGGTGAACTCGACAACGGCAGGGCCGAGGAGATTTTCAGGGAGACCGCCGATTCGATTCGCTCAAAGACGGAGGGCGCTATCGAGTGGTTCCAAATCGCCGTTCATTTCGACGAGAAGGACGGAACGCCGCACATGCACATGGCGGGGATTCCGTATGCGACGGGATGCAAGCGCGGCCTTTCGACCCAGGTGTCGATGGGCGGTGCGCTCAAGACACTCGGTCTCGCCCGCCTGCCAGATTTGCAGAACCTCATGATGGCCGAGCTTGAGCTGGCGGCATCGAGGAACGGCATCGAGCGCGACCGCATGGACTGCCATAGGAGGCACGTCGATGTTCCCGAATGGAAGCAACTGCAACGCGACCTGTCGGCCGCGAGCGCGCAGCTCGAATCGAAGCGAAGCGAGGTGGCCGAACTCGATTCCGCAATCAGCGAGAAGTCGGCCGAGGTCGAGCGGCTCGATCAACTCATCGAAAGGCGAAGCCGCAAGCTCGAATCGCTCACCAAGGCACTCGCGGAAATCGAGTCGCGGCTCGACTCACTTGTATCGAACATCGCAGAACTCGCGCACGCCTTCGCGCTCAAGATTTTCGACCGGCCGTTCCAAGTCCTCGAAAGCGTCGCGGACAACCCGGTCATCGACAGCCGTGCGTTCCGGGCTGCGGTCGAGAGGGCGCGGGAGAGTTTGAAGCCGAGGGATGAGCGCAAGGCCGTCGATGCGGCGGCGAAGGCAGTCAAGGCCGAAATGCAAAGGCTCGCTCCGGAACTCGATGGGCTTGCCGTCGAAGTGCGTGACATGAAGGCATCGGAACATGCTCTCGATACAGACCGCTCAAAGGGCGGGGAGCAGGTGCGTCCCGAGACATTGGGCGGCGATTCAATCGGTTGACGGGCGCTTGCTCATTGCGCGGTGTCCGGCGTTGTGGTGCAATACGTGCCATACGCTTTACCAGACACTTTGCCAGACGGGAGCCGACAGTGGCCAAGGTTAAGAAGACATTCCGAATTGAGGAAGATATATACGATGAACTGGTCGAACTCTCGGCCGGGTGGGGCGTGTCGCAGGGTGCCGCCGTCGAGCGTGCCATACGATTTGCCAGAAAGACTGCCAGCGATGCCGACGGCGGTGAATCGACGGAATCGGCGGCGCTCGCCGCCCTAATCAGTCAGCTCGCCGTCAAGGATGCCCAGCTCGCCAAGAAGGACGAGCAGATAGCCAAGCTCATGGAGACGGTGGCGGACAGCACCAAGGCCGTGCAGGGCGCTCAGGCGCTCCACCACGAGACGGCGCAGACGCTCGCGCTGGAGTCCACCGAGCAGAAGCAGAGCCGCTGGCAAAGGCTCAAGAGGGCTTGGATGGGGGTATAGCGGGACAGCGGGTGCGCCTGCTGCCCCATAGACCATCGACCTCATCGTTGTCGGTCGTATTTCTCCTCCGGTTGTCTGGTATTTCGCAACGATAATATCAGTTCGTATTACCGAAACGTGGTATTATCGTATCGTAATACAAACGATTGGAGAGACGTGAACAAGGTCTTCGTGCTCG
>NZ_JBBNGA010000033.1:0-527 GCF_040095305.1 Collinsella sp. CLA-AA-H167 | reverse complement strand
CGCGACCTGGGCCTGTAGCCGACCTTGCGCCTGAGCTCCATGTTCGTCATGCCGTCGTAGCCGGCGTCCACCCACCTGTAGACGGTGGAGGCGCTGAGCCCGGGGGTCGCCGCCGCTATCTGCTGCGGGGAGAGCCCGCGCGCGAGCCCGTCCCTGATGGCCGCGAGCTTGGCGGCGGCGCCCTCCTCGGTCTCGTCGATCCCGGACCTGCTCCCCGAGAGCTCGGCGTCGGCCGCCTCCTGCGCCCTCTTGGCCCTGTAGAACACCTTGGGCCTCCTCGAGCAGCCGTAGCCCCTCCTGTGCGAGCAGCCGTTTGTTAGCGCTACTGTAAAAACAACCATTTTGACCAACGCTCAACAACCAATCATGCCAACGCAATCCCGCCATTTGCGCCAACGCTTTTTCACCATTTCCACCAACGCCGGGGCTTACGCTTCGACCGACGAGCGAACGATGCTTTCGGGAGGAGCGGGCCGTGGCGGAGAAGAACCTGATCGGAGAGTTGGACATGTACAGGGAAGCGGGCA
>NZ_JBBNGA010000032.1:0-648 GCF_040095305.1 Collinsella sp. CLA-AA-H167 | reverse complement strand
ATGGGTTCGCCCATTCGGAGACCCCCGGGTCGAAGGATGTGTGCTCCTCGCCGGGGATTATCGCAGCTTGCCGCGTCCTTCATCGGCTCCCTGTGCCAAGGCATCCGCCGTGCGCCCGTGGTATCTTGCGGGACCGCACTCGGGCCCGCGGGATATCCACGTGTCGCTAATTAAGTCAATTAATCGATATCATGAATAGCGCTCGTATGTCGCAATTCGGGTATCTCATACCGCGGCACAGTGTTGACTGTGCTCGCGATCAGATGCTCCTCACTCATTAATAAGTGAATTCTTCTTGTTTGGATCGGATGAATGATTGCTATCATTCTGTCTGATAAATCGCAGAAAAGAATCGAGTCTGGAAGAATGATCTTCCATCTCTCTCCTATCGCTATGCGGCTCTCAAGGTACGCGGGTGCGACCCCGGGGACCGGGTGCTGCGGGGAATCATCCTGGCGGACATCTACCGGACGGGCTCCTGCCCTCTATTCGAGTTAAAGTGCTTTCTCTCTAAGAATGTGTCTCCCTAGAAAGGAGGTGATCCAGCCGCACCTTCCGGTACGGCTACCTTGTTACGACTTCACCCCCCTCACCCTCCACACCTTCGGCGCCTCCCCCCTCTCGGTTGGGCCGGCGACTTCGGGTGCA
>NZ_JBBNGA010000031.1:0-690 GCF_040095305.1 Collinsella sp. CLA-AA-H167 | reverse complement strand
CGCTCGCTCATATGACCCAATCCACTGTCAAGGGCCACAATGGCCCCGCCGACCGCTTGCAATCGATCGGCGGGGCCTGCCGTTAAACCCGTCCCGGTCCGCCCCCGGCATGTCATCGACGCCTTCGGCTCAGTCTCATATCCGCGGATACCGCTCCGGCGGCCCGCAATCCTCTCCTTCGGCGGGGTTCCCCTAGTCTGTCTTCGCGCATGCGGCGGCCGCCGCGCGCACAGCGAGAACGGGGGTGTCCCCGAAGGCTGCCCGGCTCGCCGGGACGGGGGCTTATGTCTATTCCGCGCCCTCCCGGCACATCGTGCCGAGGGCCCACAGCCACCTCACGAGCTCGGCCGCGGTGGCCGCGTTCGCCTTCGCCTGCGGCATCCCGCGGGCGATCATCTCCTCGCGGCGGCGCAGGAGCCTCTCGGACCCCTTCCTCCCGTGCATCCTTATCTCGAGGGGTACGCCGGAGCCCTTGGGCATCAGCTTCGGCTGGTGGCCGGCCTGGGCGTAGCACCAGGACCCCTCGACAGCCAGCTTCCTGACGAGCGCGTTGCCGGCCCCGCTGATTCCGCCGAGGCGCACGGAGTCCGCGCTCGACCTCTGCTTCGGGGCGAGGCCGAAGTAGGCCGTCACCTGCCTGCCGGAGCGGAACCTCGAGAAGTCGCCGACCTCGGACGCGAAGGCGGCGGC
>NZ_JBBNGA010000030.1:0-727 GCF_040095305.1 Collinsella sp. CLA-AA-H167 | reverse complement strand
CACTGAATGTGTCCATCCTCGCAGTATCCGGTTCTCAAGGTGCACGCTGTGCGGCTGATCCGGTCCGACCGGGCCGCGCGGCAAGGAGATATATTGCCAGACCGGAGGGGCGCCGGGGGCGGGAATCGCGCACTCCATATTTTGTTCACAAATCAACTAACTGGGCTCCGAGATGCTCAGAGTCACGCGTATGGTCATAAAACTTGGACAGACCGTATGACCTCGGGAATCTTGCTGTCCACTGTAGACATAGTATCTTTATACCCTCATCGATCTCCGCTAGTTAGCCCGTAATAAATTGAAGGACAACGTTAACAAACCTATATAAACGCCAGTGGGGGCTCTATCACTAATTAGATAGAGTCCCCACTGGCGGAGTGTATTTGATTAAAACAATGCCCCTTAATTAATGTACTGGAAATAAGGAGCAAAAGATCCGTCCGGATATACGTGGCGACAGAACTCTGGTGCCGACTGAGCGCCACCAGAAAGCGACATGAGTAAAAAGATCGGCTCTGCCTCACCGCGAACGACTACGATGCCCTCGACTAAAGCCAATCCGAACACACCTAAAACAGATAGGGCAAATGTCGGTTTATATAACGCAAAAAAGGGGGAGGCCGCGAGGCCTCCCCCTTCTTCAAGTCATCCGACGGCTCGGTGCCGTCCACCGGTCAGCGGCGCCCTGGCCTCCCACGGGCTGGCCCCGCAGTACTCTCGGCGCGAT
>NZ_JBBNGA010000029.1:0-860 GCF_040095305.1 Collinsella sp. CLA-AA-H167 | reverse complement strand
ACGACAGACACTATGACCCAATCCAGGGGCACGGAAACGACAGGAGCCCCCGCTCGTGACCGCGGGTCGGGGCTGCGACAATGTTGTTGAAGTGCCAGAGGCGCAGCCGCGCCGCAACGAGGTTGGGAGGCTCCCGTGCCTAGATATTCTACCGCCTTCGGAATGGACGTACACCTCAGGTCCACCACCGTCTGCGCGCTCGACGCGGAGACGGGCGAGGCCGTGACGAGGAGGTTCCGCGGCAACCCCTGGGGCGAGGTCGCGGAGTGGATGTCGGGCTTCCCCGGCCCGTCGCTCGCCGCCTACGAGAGCGGCTACCCCGGCTTCGCCCCGCAAAGGGAGCTCTCCGGGCTCGGCGTCGACTGCGTCGTCGCGGCCGTCTCCAAGGTCCCGAGGTCGGCTGCCGACCTCTCGTCCAAGAACGACCGCAACGACGCGGTCAGGATGGCCAAGGCGATACTGTCGCACGACGTCACCCCGGTATGGGTGCCGTCCCCCGAGATCGAGGGGCTCAGGGACCTCGCCGCCGCCCACGACGCCGCGACCGCTAGGCTCGCAGCGGCGAAGCAGCGGCTCCTGGCGTTCCTGGCCCGCCGCGGCTATGTCTACGGCGGCACGACGCCGGCCGGCAACCCCCGGAAGTACTGGACGTACGGCTTCCTCAGGTGGCTCGACGGCATACACCCCGCCGACGACGGCGGCATCCGGGCGCTTGCGGCGCTGAGGAACGAGGCCGAGGCGGCCGACGAGACGAGGGAGGCCCTCCTCGCCGAATACAGGGCCGCCGTCGCGGCGGGCCCCCTCTCGGCCGAGGTCGAGGCGCTCCAGTCGATCAAGGGGTGCGGGTTCGCGCTCGCCGC
>NZ_JBBNGA010000028.1:0-890 GCF_040095305.1 Collinsella sp. CLA-AA-H167 | reverse complement strand
TCCGGCATCACGGATATCCCGGCCTCCGCAAACGACCTGCCATTCCTTTCCTTCCTGCCTTACGCCGTTGCCATGGTGCCGTCTTTCCTTCCCTTCATTCCCTTCCTTCTCTCGTCGATACTCGTGCTCGGCGCCACAAGGCCCGGGACCCTGGCGGCGAAGGCGCCCGTGCCCAAATTCCGGCGCCTTATCCAGATCGTGTTTTCGATAATCGCCGCGGGGACCGCGATGCTCCTCGCCGGCCTCGCACCCGGGGGCATTTACGCCTTGGCCCTAAACGGCTTCGGGCAAATTGGGTACCCGATCGCCTTCTTCCATGACGGCGCGCTTACCACCACGACTGCGGGAAACGTCTTCACAGCCCTGCTTATCGCGCTTCTTGCGGGCGGAACCTTGATATCCGTTTGCTCCGTCGTCCTATCGACCGCAACGAGGCGCGTCCTCGCGGGCCCCCTCACCTCCGCGCTGCTTGTCGCGGCCCCGGTATTCCCGTTACTGTCCGATTCGGCACTGGAGCATAACGCCGCGCTCAATCTCCTGCCGCTGGCCGTATTCTCGCCTATCGAGGCAACGGGTTACGTAGGATGCTTCCCGACAGAATTCATTGGCTCCGGTTCAGGCAGCGCATCGATGCTTGCCGTGGCCCTGGCATACGTCGCGGTCTTTTTTGCGGTCGGCGCCGTTGCGACACGTTCGCCCAGACAGCCTGGACCCGCGAAAAAGCACCATGGGCTCGAACTTCTGGACGCGAGCGTGGGATACGGAAGCACGACGATACTTTCAATCGGGTCGCTTTTCCTGAGCCCGGGAACGGCGGCGGGCCTCGTTGCTCCCAACGGCTCGGGGAAAACCACCCTTCTTGAAGCGCTGTCGGGCCAATTTCCCACCCG
>NZ_JBBNGA010000027.1:0-978 GCF_040095305.1 Collinsella sp. CLA-AA-H167 | reverse complement strand
GCCATGTCGGGCGTGGTCGATATGTCGCTCGCCACGATCTCCTTGGTGCAGAAGTCCAGCGTCGGGGCCCAGTAGGCCTTGCCGCCCGCCACCTTGAACTCGGTGACGTCCGTTCCCAGCTTCCGCCACGGGGCCCCGGCGTCGAAATCCCTCGCGATCACGTTCTCGAACGTCCTGCCGACGACGCCCCTGTACGAGTTGTACCTGTGGTAGGCCGTCTCGCGTCTGATACCGCAGCGAATCCCCATCTCGCGCATCATCTTGAGCACGGTCTTGTCGGCTATCACGGCCCCCTCTTCCGCCCTGAGGCACATCGCTATCTGCCGGTGCCCGCAGCCGTTGGCGGTGCGCGAGAAGATCTCGGCGGCCGCCTCCCAGAGCTCGGGGCGCGTGGGCCTCGGCGGGTGCGCGAGGGCGTAGTAGTAGGTCGACCGCTTGAGCTCGGCGCATGCGAGCAGGTGCCCGAGCGCGTGCCCCTCGGCGCGCAGGGCCGCGACCGCTTCGGCCTTCGCCCTGGTCAGAGCCCGTCCCTCTCGACCAGGGCGCGTAATTTTTTTAGGTAGGCCACCTCGGCCTCGAGCCTACGGCACCGCTCCTCGAGCTCCTCCTCGCGGGTCCGCGGCCTCGCCTTGGAACCCTTCGGCCGGCCCTTGGGCCTCGGGCGCAGGGCCTCCGCGCCGCCCCGGCGGTATAGCGCGCACCACTTCTTGAGCGGCGACATCGACATTATGCCGAACGCCGCCATCGCCTCGGTCTTCGTCATGCCGCCGTCGACGACGGCGGAGGCGGCGGCGACCTTCTGCTCGTATGTGTACCTGCCCTGCTTTCCGTCCATGCGCAGCAGCACCTCGCTCCCGAATGCGCGGTATATCTCCTGCCATCTTCTCACGGCTTCCACGGGAAGCGAAAGGGCAATCGCGGCAGATTTATACCCGTGCCCGAGCTCGAAGAGCCCTATGGCCGCCTTCCTGGCCTCGA
>NZ_JBBNGA010000026.1:0-1046 GCF_040095305.1 Collinsella sp. CLA-AA-H167 | reverse complement strand
GGTTGATTTTCAATCTCAACGCAACAGTCTGAACGGACCCCGCGTTTCCGCAGCTAGCGCAACGCGGAAATAGCCCCCGGCACCTGGCTATCGCCTCGTTTCCGCAGGTGGAGAGGCTATGGAGGCCGGTGTCCCCGTGCCGCCGCCGCATGCTCCGCCAGCCCGCCGCGCAGCCGTTCCGGACTCAGCGCAACGGGCCCTCCGACCCATGTCCCGGCCCGCCGCCTATCCCGCCAGCGGCCCCTCGCCCCTCGCGGCCCTGGCCCTGTCGATGCAGCCGGGCGTGAGGTCGAGCTCGCCGGGCGCCAGCTCCTCTATCCCGAACGCGTCCATGAGGGCGGAGGCGTCCTCGCCGAGGGCCATCCGCAGCACGCGCGCCGGCGTCAGGAACCCGAGCGCGCCCCTCGGCTCGGAGTTCACCTGCGACATGAGCAGCGCGCAGTCCGCCGCCGTCAGCCGGTCGAACCTGGCCCCGGCGCCCTTGGGCAGCAGCTTCCTGATCTCGACGTGGTTCTTCTCGCACGCGCCCTTCTGCTGGCTCTGCCGGGGGTCGCAGTAGAAGAGCCTGGTCTCGCCGTCCCGCTCGCCGAGCAGCGCCGCGATGGCGCCCTCGTCGGCGAACTCGGCGCCGTTGTCGGTGAGCACGGCGCCGAAGGCGCGCCTCGCGCCGCCCTCGCCGAGGACCCCGCGCAGCGAGGAGAGGGCCGCCAGGACCGAGGCGCACGTGCCGTCCGGCAGCGGCAGCGCCAGCTGGAAGCGGCTCGGGCGGTGCAGCAGCGTGAGGAGCCTGGCGGAGTCGCCCCGGCAGCCCTCGACGGTGTCCATCTCCCAGGCCGCGGCGCAGGCGTCCTCGCCGAGCGCGAGGAACGACGCGTGCGACCTGCGCGCCGAGTGGGACGTCGCCCTCCTCGGGGCCCGGCGCGACCTGGGCCTGTAGCCGACCTTGCGCCTGAGCTCCATGTTCGTCATGCCGTCGTAGCCGGCGTCCACCCACCTGTAGACGGTGGAGGCGCTGAGCCCGGGGGTCGCCGCCGCTATCTGCTGCG
>NZ_JBBNGA010000025.1:0-1613 GCF_040095305.1 Collinsella sp. CLA-AA-H167 | reverse complement strand
TAGCGAAGCGCTACGGCAAGGACAGGCACACCGTGGCGTCGTACTGGAGGGCCGAGGGCGGGCGGCCCCACGACGGGCGCGGCGACAGGGCGGGCTCGTTCGACGCGCACATCGAGGAGGTGGCCGCCAAGGCGCAGCTGCCGGGAGTCACCAAGAAGGGCATCCACGAGTGGCTGCTGCACAGGTATCCCGGCGAGGACCTGGCCGGCTACAACGCCTTCACCCAGTTCATGCGCAAGAACGGCATCGCCGTCGGGGCCTCCGGCGGCCCGGAGCCGCACCCGCGCTTCGAGACGCCGCCCGGACTGCAGCTGCAGTTCGACTGGAAGGAGTCCGTCAAGATGGCGAACCGCGACGGCGAGCTGTTCGAGTTCAACGTGTTCGCGGCGACGCTGGGCCATTCCCGCAGGCACATATTCATCCGGTCGAGGACCAGGACGACCGACGACCTGGTCAGGTGCATGTACGCCACGATCGCGAGGCTCGGCGGCGTGCCGCGCGAGTGGGTCACGGACAACATGTCCGCCCTGGTGACGGTCAAGGGCGGCCGGCGCCTCAAGGTCCAGCGCGCGTACGAGTTCGCCAAGGCCGCCGGCTTCGAGCTGAAGCTGTGCCGCCCGCGCAGCCCCCAGACGAAGGGCAAGGTCGAGTCGTCGAACCGCTTCCTGTCGCGGCTCATGGCCTACCAGGGCGACTTCGACGGCTGGGACGACATCGACGAGATCGTCGCGCGGATCGAGGACGCCAGCAACTCCGAGCCCAACGAGACCACGGGGCTGCCTCCCTCCGCGCTGTTCATGGAGGAGAAGGACGCGCTGCTGCCCGTCGGCAACCTGCGCGCCCTCGAGGAGGCGATGGGCGACGTGGTGCGCGTGGCCAGGGTGCCGGCCACGATGCTGGTGAGCGCGCACGGCGAGCCCATGTCGGTGCCCAGGCGCTGCATCGGCAGGCCCGCCCGCATCGTCTGCATGCCCGGCGGCGCGATGGACTGCTACGTCGGCGGCGAGCTGGTGGCCACGCACGTGGCGGGCGGGCCGGCCTACGACCCGGCGCACTACGCCGAGGCCATGGCCGGCAAGCGGTGGTTCGGCGACGCCGCCGGCGACATCGAGGCGGCCGCCGCGGCCAACCTCGGCCTGCTCGACTCGATAGGGGGCTCGCTGTGAGCGCCGCCGTGCAGGCCAGCCCCCTCAACCGCCTGGCGGCCAACCTCGAGGAGCTGGGGCTCGAGGGCATGGCGTCGTCGGTGCCCGAGTACGTCAGGCTCGTCGCCGACGGGAGGAAGGGCCTGGTCGACGCCATGCTCGAGCTCACCGACGCCCAGATAGCCCTCAAGCGGCGCGCCGACGACGAGCGCCGCACGAGGATGGCCAACTTCCCCTACATAAAGACGCTGGCCGACTTCGACTGGGGCTTCCAGCCGAGCGTGCCGCGCGGGCTGGTCGAGCAGCTGGCCACGCTCGAGTTCATCGACCGCGGCGACAACGTCGTGCTCGTCGGCAGCCCGGGCGTCGGCAAGACCCACCTGTCGATAGCCATAGGCCACGAGGCGGTGATGGCCCGCAAGCAGGTGTACTTCGCCGACTGCTCGAGGCTGGTCGAGGACCTCAAGC
>NZ_JBBNGA010000024.1:0-1738 GCF_040095305.1 Collinsella sp. CLA-AA-H167 | reverse complement strand
TCTCCCTAGAAAGGAGGTGATCCAGCCGCACCTTCCGGTACGGCTACCTTGTTACGACTTCACCCCCCTCACCCTCCACACCTTCGGCGCCTCCCCCCTCTCGGTTGGGCCGGCGACTTCGGGTGCAGACGACTCGGGTGGTGTGACGGGCGGTGTGTACAAGGCCCGGGAACGCATTCACCGCGGCATGCTGATCCGCGATTACTAGCAACTCCGACTTCATGGGGGCGGGTTGCAGCCCCCAATCCGAACTGGGGCCGGCTTTCCGGGATCCGCTCCCCCTCGCGGGGTGGCATCCCTCTGTACCGGCCATTGTAGCACGTGTGCAGCCCAGGGCATAAGGGGCATGATGACTTGACGTCGTCCCCGCCCTCCTCCGCCTTGACGGCGGCGGTCCCGCGTGGGTTCCCGGCATCACCCGATGGCAACACGCGGCGGGGGTTGCGCTCGTTGCGGGACTTAACCCAACATCTCACGACACGAGCTGACGACAGCCATGCACCACCTGTATGGGCTCCTCTCGGCCACGGGGTCTCCCCCGCTTCACCCATATGTCAAGCCCTGGTAAGGTTCTTCGCGTTGCTTCGAATTAAGCCACATGCTCCGCTGCTTGTGCGGGCCCCCGTCAATTCCTTTGAGTTTTAGCCTTGCGGCCGTACTCCCCAGGCGGGACGCTTAATGCGTTGGCTGCGGCACGGGGGGATCGTCCCCCCACACCTAGCGTCCATCGTTTACGGCTGGGACTACCAGGGTATCTAATCCTGTTCGCTCCCCCAGCTTTCGCGCCTCAGCGTCGGTCTCGGCCCAGAGGGCCGCCTTCGCCACCGGTGTTCCACCCGATATCTGCGCATTCCACCGCTACACCGGGTGTTCCACCCTCCCCTACCGGACCCAAGCCGCGGAGGTTCCGGGGGCTTCGGGGGGTTGAGCCCCCCGCTTCGACCCCCGGCCTGCCGGGCCGCCTACGCGCGCTTTACGCCCAATGAATCCGGATAACGCTCGCCCCCTACGTATTACCGCGGCTGCTGGCACGTAGTTAGCCGGGGCTTCTTCTGCAGGTACAGTCTTGACTCTTCCCTGCTGAAAGCGGTTTACGACCCGAAGGCCTCCGTCCCGCACGCGGCGTCGCTGCGTCAGGGTTCCCCCCATTGCGCAAGATTCCCCACTGCTGCCTCCCGTAGGAGTCTGGGCCGTGTCTCAGTCCCAATCTGGCCGGTCGGTCTCTCAACCCGGCTACCCGTTGTCGGCACGGTGGGCCGTCACCCCGCCGTCTACCTGATGGGCCGCGGAGCCATCCCCTCCCGTCGGGGCTTTAGCCGGGGTGCCATGCGGCACCCCGGGGTATCCGGTATTACCCGTCCTTTCGGGCGGCTATCCCGGGGGAGGGGGCAGGTTCTCCACGTGTTACTCAGCCGTTCGCCACTCGCTTCCACCCGAAGGTGGGTGCCGTTCGACTTGCATGTGTTAGGCGCGCCGCCAGCGTTCATCCTGAGCCAGGATCGAACTCTCCGTCCAAATATGTTGGGCTTCGAGCCCGTCCGGTCCTCACAACTATTAGCTGATCGGTTCCGTTCGATTCATATGGTTTTAGTATAGGAAAAGGAATTTCTCGGGGCCGCCTCTCGGCGGCCTTGCGAAAAACAAATCCAAGTTAGACCATTTCAAATGGTTCGATGTCTGCCCGGATGCGACACTGAATGTGTCCATCCTCGCAGTATCCGGTTCTCAAGGTGCACGC
>NZ_JBBNGA010000023.1:0-2238 GCF_040095305.1 Collinsella sp. CLA-AA-H167 | reverse complement strand
AATGTGTCCATCCTCGCAGTATCCGGTTCTCAAGGTGCACGCTGTGCGGCTGATCCGGTCCGACCGGGCCGCGCGGCAAGGAGATATATTGCCAGACCGGAGGGGCGCCGGGGGCGGGAATCTGGGCATACACATTTCCTACACATATAAGGACTCTCGGCTGGCTGGGTAAATATAAGAGGGGACCTCGTTTCCGAGATCCCCTCTTTCGCCTATCTACAGTAATAGACTCTTAAATACCTTATGCCAGCAGCTTGCGACCGGACTCTTCAATCGCGTCAAGTGCTGCATCAGCTTCGGCGGCATCCGCGCCCTTGGCAAAGATATACAGTTTAATCTTGGGCTCGGTGCCGGAAGGACGAACAATACCCTTGTTGCCGCCCTCAAGATCGAACTCAATGACGTTAGCCTTCGGCAGGCCGTTCACGCAGGTGTTGTAGTCCACGACGGCCTCAATCTTGGACCCAGCAAGCTCCGCAGGCGGGTTCTCGCGCAGACCGGACATGATGCCGGCCATCTTTGCCGCGCCCTCAGCACCCGGATAGCTCAGCGAAATCGTCTTGTTGTGGTAGTAGCCATACTTCTCGTACAGCTCGTGCATCGCATCGGCGAGGTTCTTACCCTGGAGCTTGTAATACTGCGCCATCTGGCAAATCAGCAGCGAAGTGCTCACGGCGTCCTTGTCGCGCACGTGGTCGCCAGCCAGATAGCCGTAGCTCTCCTCGAAACCAAAGATAAAGCGATCGACCTCGCCAGCATCGGAAAGCGAGGTAATGATGTCGCCGATGTACTTGAAGCCCGTCAGGCAGCGGCGGAGCTCAAAACCGTACTCGTCGGCCAGAGCGTCAACCATGGCGGAAGAAACGATAGTAGTAACGGCAACCTTCTTAGTGAGGTCCTCACCGCGGGCAGCACGGGTCTTGCAGATATAGTCGAGCAGCAGAACGCCCATCTCATTGCCGGTCAGCAGCAGATAGTCATCGCCATTCTTAACGGCAACGCCAACACGGTCGGCGTCGGGATCGGTTGCAAGCAGCAGATCGGGGTGAACCTGCTCGCAGAGATCGATGCCCTTCTGCATGGCCTGACGGATCTCGGGGTTAGGATACGGGCAGGTCGGGAAATCGCCGTTAGGCTCCTTCTGCTCGGGAACAACCGTGACATCGGTGATGCCAGCGCGCTCGAGCACCGTCGTGACGGGAATGAGGCCGGTGCCGTTGAGCGGAGTGTAGACGAGCTTAAGCGGAGCGCCAGCGATCTCCTCGGCAGAAAGGTTAGTCACGCCGCGGGCGAGAACGGCGTCGTAATAACGCTCGAGGCACGAGTCATCGATCCATTTGACCAGACCCTGCTCAAGAGCCTCATCGAAGTCCATGGACTTCACGCCGGTGAACGTATCGGTCTCGGCGATAGCCTTAGAAATTGCATCGGCGGCCTCGCTAGTGATCTGGCAACCGTCGGGGCCATAGGCCTTATAGCCGTTATAAGGCGCTGGGTTATGGCTAGCGGTCATGCAAATGCCACCGGAGCACTTAAGGTCGCGGACGGCCCAGGAGAGCGTCGGCACGGGAGAAATCTTGGGATACACGAGGGCAGTCACGCCGTTTGCTGCAAGAATGGCAGCCGTCGTCTTGACGAACAGCTCACCTTTATTGCGGCTATCGCGAGCAATGGCGACCGTCGGATGCTTGAAGGTCGCATTGAGGTAGTCAGCGAATCCCTGGGTCGCACGACCGACCGTATAGATATTCATACGGTTAGTGCCCGCACCGATAGTGCCGCGAAGGCCGGCAGTACCGAAGGCGAGATCCTGGAAGAAAGCGTCGGTGATGGCGTCCTCATCACCCTGCTCCTTCATCGTGTTAAGCTCAGCGAGGAGCTCCTCGTCCTTGACATTGGCAATCCAAGTATCAAGCAGCTCATGAACATCTGCCATGTGAGTCCTTCCGTCACAATCAATAAAACGACCCGTGTAAAACAGGACAAGCGCAGCAGTGCGCTAAAGCAAATATTAGTCCATTGAGAACAAAGAACCGACCAAAGAACGGTGAACGTCTATATTCAGCGGTGGATGATTAAATTGATTTAATTGCATAAGGAATGTTTCACGTAAACGCAAAAAAGGGGGAGGCCGCGAGGCCTCCCCCTTCTTCAAGTCATCCGACGGCTCGGTGCCGTCCACCGGTCAGCGGCGCCCTGGCCTCCCACGGGCTGGCCCCGCAGTACTCTCGGCGCGAT
>NZ_JBBNGA010000022.1:0-5067 GCF_040095305.1 Collinsella sp. CLA-AA-H167 | reverse complement strand
CCATCGCGGGCCGGGGGATTCCGGCCCCTCTGGGGTTGCCTACCCGGATTCGCGCCTCAGGACTCAGCGCAACGCGTTGCGCTGAGTCCTGAGGCTGTTGCAGTGAACATGAGAATCAAGGAAAAGTCTGTTTGGACGATATTCGTGAACAAACGAACGTTTATGCCCGGGTGCGCCGTGGTAAAATCTCAGGCGTTATCGGAGCAACCTTACAGGAGGTTTCTTTTATGCTCGTCAACGCAGCAGACATGCTCAAGAAGGCCGAGGCCGGCAAGTACGGTCTCGGTGCCTTCAACACCAACAACCTCGAGTGGACCCTGGCTATTCTCCAGGCCGCCGAGGAGGCCAAGTCTCCGCTGATCCTTCAGTGCACCGCTGGTGCCGCTAAGTGGATGGGCGGTTTCAAGGTCTGCGCCGACATGGTCAAGGCTGCCGTCGAGGCCACGGGCGTTACCGTTCCCGTCGCCCTTCACCTCGATCACGGTTCTTACGAGGACTGCTTCAAGTGCATCGAGGCCGGCTTCACGTCCATCATGTATGACGGCTCTCACGAGGAGACCTTCCAGCTTAACCTCGACCGCACCAAGGAGCTCGTTGAGCTTGCCCACTCCAAGGGCATGTCCATCGAGGCCGAGGTCGGCGGCATCGGCGGCACCGAGGACGGCGTGACCTCCAGCGGCGAGCTCGCTGATCCTGCTGAGTGCAAGCAGATCGCTGACCTGGGCGTCGACTTCCTCGCCTGCGGCATCGGCAACATCCACGGCGTGTATCCCGCCGACTGGGCTGGCCTTTCCTTCGAGCGTCTGGGCGAGATCAAGGCTCAGACCGGTGACCTGCCCCTCGTTCTGCACGGTGGTACCGGCATCCCCGAGGATCAGATCAAGAAGGCCATCTCCCTGGGCATCTCCAAGATCAACGTCAACACCGACCTGCAGCTCGTCTTCGCCAAGGGCGTCCGCGAGTACATCGAGGCTGGCAAGGATCAGCAGGGCAAGGGCTTCGACCCCCGCAAGCTCCTCAAGCCTGGTCGCGACAACATCGTTGCCCGCACCAAGGAGCTCATGGAGGAGTTTGGCTCCGTCAACAAGGCGTAAGCGTCGTTAAACTTCCCGCCGGAAGCCCCGTCCCCCTACACTGTTTCCTTTGCGCTCACCTGGCTTTGCCAGAAGTCGCGCCAAGGAAACAGTTCCGGGGGACGGGGCTTCCTTCGTTTAACGCCGCAGGGTTGCGGGGCCGAATAAATTGTCCTGGCTTCGCCAGAAGTCGCGCGATGGAATCAGCTCCGGGGAAACGGGGCCTCCTTTGTTGACTCGCTACAGGGTTACGGGGCTGAGATAATTTAATAGGTACCGTTTATCGGCTTGTGTGGCTCCTTAGTTGGGGCTTTGTTTTTATGTCGGTACAATGGGCTCAGGTTGTCGTCTTACGTGGGAGTGGTTATGGCTGTTATTGATATGTTGCCTGCTGACGGGAAGGTTGTTGCCGAGGGTCCCGTTGGTTGCCCTGTTGAGGTTTGCGACGATGATTTTCGTCATCTCGATATTGGATTGCCGCCCGAGATCCTTCGTCTCAAGGATGCTGGATATCTGACGCAGGCCGTTGCGGCTTGCGACCGTCTTTTGGAGCAGAATCCGGATCCCTCGTTGGCTGCCTGCGTTCGTGCCGAGCGGTATCGCATGCTCGAGACGCCGCTTCATTTTTCGGTGTCGCGTGATCGGGCCATTGCGATGATTCGCGAGGAGTGGCCTGAGTTTACCGAAGAGCAGTTCGATGACCTGATTAATCGTAAGCGTATTGACTGGCGCTTTATCGATGGCGTGGTGTTTGTTCTCGACAACTTCCTCGATTCGCTTCGCGTGTACCCCAAGGAAGTTCCGGGCCTGCGTCCCGATTCTACGGACGGCATAGCGCTGCGTAACCAGATGCTCAGGGAGATGGAGTCGCAGGGCGGGCTGTCTCGCGCCATCACGCTTAAGGCATGCGAATCTGTCCCCGGTGCTTTGGAGGGGGAGACCGTTCGCGCGTGGCTTCCCGTTGCCGCCGCCTGCCGCCAGCAGTCCCAGGTCGAGATACTTGATATGACGTCGGAGGGGGCCATTGCCCCTGCGAACGCCTCGGCTCGTACTGCCTCTTGGACATCTTCGACTGAACATTCATTCTCGGTGACCTATCGCTATCACATCGATTCCGCCTATTGCGATATCTATGGTGGCGCGCTCCCATCGCATGCGTGCATGGACACGCCGCTGCCTGAGGACACTTCCGAGGACCGTCCGCACATTGTGTTTACGCCGTACCTGCGACAGTCGACGGAGCGTGTTATTGACGGGCTCGATGATCCGCTCGATCGTGCTCGTGCTATCTATGATTACCTGACACAGCATGTCGACTATCGCTATCAGCCACCGTACCTGCTTTTGGGATCTATTGCCGATGACTGTGCGCACTCGCTCCGCGGCGATTGCGGCATTATGGCGCTCACGTTTATCACCATGTGCCGCATCGCGGGCGTTCCTGCCCGTTGGCAGAGCGGCCTGTATGTTGCGCCCGATTCGGTGGGGCCGCACGATTGGGCTGAGTTCTATACTCCACAGACCGGTTGGCTTAACGCCGACGTATCGTTTGGTTCCTCGGCACGCAGGATGGGGGAGGAGTGGCGTCGTCGTCACTACTTTGGCAATCTCGACCCGTGGCGCATGGTGGCCAATAATCGATTCCAGGCTGAATTTGTGCCTGCTTTCGACGGCATGCGCGAGGACCCTTACGATAACCAGATGGGTGAGGCTTCGGTCGACGGTCGCGGATGCCGTCGGCGCGAGATGCTCCGCTCGGTCGAACTCATCGAAATGCTTGAAGTTCCATTTTCGGACTAATCAACAGAAAGCTGTGATAAACTAACTCACGCATTACGTGCCCGAGTGGCGGAATTGGCAGACGCAGTGGACTCAAAATCCACCGTTGGCAACAACGTGCGAGTTCGAGTCTCGCCTCGGGCACCATACATGCAAGTGAGCGTTCAAGGGGGTTGCGGCCCCCTTTTTCGTGCCGAACTCGCGTGAGCGCGCGAAGCGTTAAGCAAACAGGCCTGTGGCCTGTTTGTAGCGGAGCGTGGCGAGGGCGCCACGCGCCCGAAGCCCGGGGCTTCGCGAAGCGAAGGCCCTTCGAGTCTCGCCTCGGGCACCATACATGCGAGTGAGCGTTCAAGGGGGTCAAGGCCCCCTTTTTCGTGTACGTAATGTGATAACGCGCGGTACGTGTTATTATTCGCAAGGCGTTGTTCCCGCAATGCCCTAAAGAGGAACCCGAGGGCTCCCACCTTTTGGCGCCAATGAGCAGCTGACTGGTCATACAACTTAGATTCCCTTCCTCATATTGAGGATGTCTATGTGTACGACCTGGTTGCAAAGAAGCGCCGGGTTATTTTTTATGAATGGAGGTAGGGAAAATAGCTAAGTCTGATGACACCCGCATCAACGACGAGATCACTGCATCTTCGTGCCGTTTGATTGGCGTCGATGGCTCTCAGCTCGGCCTGTTCGCCATCCGCGATGCCCAGCGCGTCGCCGACGATCAGGGTCTCGACCTGGTCGAGATCGCTCCCAACGCGGAGCCACCGGTCTGCAAGGTCATGGACTACGGTAAGTTCAAGTACCAGCAGGCCATGAAGGCCAAGGCCGCTCGTAAGAACCAGTCCAAGGTCGAGGTCAAGGAAATGAAGTTCCGACCCAAGATTGACGTTGGCGATTACGAGACCAAGAAGGGCCACGTTCTGCGTTTCCTCAAGAAGGGCGCACGCGTTAAGATCACCATCATGTTCCGCGGCCGTGAGATGGCTCACCCGGAGCAGGGTCTTAACGTTCTCGAGCGTCTCGCCGAGGATCTCAAGCCTTACGCTACGGTCGAGTCCAAGCCTAAGATGGAAGGCCGTAACATGCTTATGCTGCTCGCCCCGATTAAGGGCGCCTTCGATGAGGATAAAGTGGCAAGCGATACCAAGTAACTAGTGTTCTGTAACCGATTAAGGAGTATTTCATGCCTAAGATGAAGTCCCACAGCGGCACCAAGAAGCGTTTCCGCAAGACTGGTACCGGCAAGCTTATGCGCGCCAAGGCTTTCAAGAGCCACATCCTGAGCAAGAAGTCCACCAAGCGCAAGCGTGGCTTCCGTCAGGAGACCGAGATCGCCGCTGCCGACCGTAAGGTCATCAAGTCGCGTCTCGCCTAAGTTCGCGTTCCCGTTTTTCGTTTTACCGTCTAGGAGTTGATAGAACATGGCACGTATTAAGCGCGCTGTTGCCGCCAAGAAGAAGCGCCGTACCGTTATGCACCGTGCGAAGGGTTACTACGGTGCCGCTTCGCGTACTTACAAGCATGCTAAAGAGCAGGTCCAGCACTCCCTGCAGTATCAGTATCGTGATCGCCGCAACAAGAAGCGCGAGATCCGTTCTCTCTGGATCACCCGTATCAACGCCGCCGCTCGCCTGAACGACATTTCTTACTCTCAGTTCATGCACGGCCTGAAGGTTGCCGGTATCGAGCTCGACCGCAAGGTCCTGGCTCAGATGGCTTACGAGGACATCGAGTCCTTCAACGAGCTGGCTACCATCGCCAAGAAGGCTCTCGAGGCCTAATAGATTCTCTTGAATCGCTAGGGGAGTGTCGCGTTGTGCGCGGCGCTCCCTCTTTTTATCTGAAGCGCGGTTTACATTGCTAAAAGCGCGGGTAGATAGACACTTACAGGTGACCGATCTCTATATATTTCTAAACCAAAGGGTCATCATCTGATACGTGCGGAAGATCCGCACCAGTCTTTCTATTAGCTATAGAAAGCGATATGTTGTGTAGGACTTGTGAAGAGTGGAATTGACGACCCACAGGGCTTCGCGGTCTGGCAATATATCTCCTTGCCGCGCGGCCCGGTCGGACCGGATCAGCCGCCAGGCGTGCACCTTGAGAACCGGATACTGCGAGGATGGACACATTCAGTGTCGCATCCGGGCAGACATCGAACCATTTGAAATGGTCTAACTTGGATTTGTTTTTCGCAAGGCCGCCGAGAGGCGGCCCC
>NZ_JBBNGA010000021.1:0-8093 GCF_040095305.1 Collinsella sp. CLA-AA-H167 | reverse complement strand
GCCTCCATAGCCTCTCCACCTGCGGAAACGAGGCGATAGCCAGGTGCCGGGGGCTATTTCCGCGTTGCGCTAGCTGCGGAAACGCGGGGTCCGTTCAGACTGTTGCGTTGAGATTGAAAATCAACCGCTAATTTGGCTACTTACAGATTGTCGGTATCGAGGACGATGGTGAATGGGCCGTCGTTGACGAGGTCGACTTTCATATCGGCGCCAAAGATGCCATGCGCCACGTGTTCGACATCTTGACGAACGAGCGTCAGGAAGTACTCGTAGAGCTCGTTGGCGACATCGGGGGCGCCGGCATCCGTAAACGATGGGCGGCGGCCGTGACGGCAATCGGCGAACAGCGTGAACTGCGACACTACGAGAACCTCGCCGTCGACATCGGCAAGTGCCAGGTTGGTCTTGCCGTTCTCGTCCTCGTTAATGCGCAAGCCGCGGAGCTTGCCCCACAGCTTATCGGCCTCGGCGCGCGTGTCGCCGTGGCCCACGCCCAGCAGCACCAGATAGCCGCGCCCAATTTTGCCCACGCACTCGCCGTCGACCGTCACGCCGGCGTTGAGTACGCGCTGCACCACCGCACGCACGGCCTACTCCTCGCCCGTCAGTTTGGCGGACAGATGCTCGAGCGCGTGGAAACGATGGCTGATGGCGTTCTTCTCGTCCGCCGTCAGCTCGGCCATGGTCTTGCCCGGCGTGTCGACCGGCAGGAACAGCGGGTCATAGCCAAAGCCGTGATCGCCGCGGCCCTCGTGTGCGATAACGCCCTCGCAGGCGCCCTCGCCATAGGTGACCAGACCATCCGTGTCGATAAGCGCAACGACGCTCATAAAGCGCGCGGTGCGGTCCTCGTCCGCCACGCCTTCCAGGTTAACGAGAAGCTTGGCGTTGTTGGCGGCATCGTCTCCGTGCACGCCCGCATAGCGCGCGCTATACACGCCCGGCTCGCCGTCAAGCGCGTCGACGACCAAGCCAGAATCGTCGGCGATGGCCATGAGCCCCGTCTCTTCGACGGCAGCCTGCGCCTTGATGATGGCGTTCTCCAAAAACGTCGTGCCGTTTTCCTCGGGGTCCTCAAAATCGCCCAGCTGGCCGAGCGCCACAAAGCGAACCTCGGGCATGACCTTGCCTAAAATGGCCTCGATCTCGGTGAGCTTATGGGCGTTGCCCGTTGCCACGACAATGGTCGCCGCCGGGTCGAGGGTGTCGATGTCGATCTTCTCAAGTGCCATGAGTGGTCTCCTTGTCTCTATAGCAATGCCGCGCCGAGGGCGACGAGGGCCTCCGCCTCTCCCCTCTCAATCAACGGCAGTCTTATACTTCGACGTTTTCCCAGATAAAACCTGCCAAAATAAACCTGTCCCTTTTTGGCAGGTTAGGCGATGGCTTGGCGCTGAAGCTCGATGAGCTCGGCGATGCCTTTGTCGCCCAGGTCGAGCAGGGCGTTGAGGCGCTTACGGTCAAAGGGCGCCTGCTCGCCAGTGCCCTGGAGCTCGATCATCTCACCGGTGTCGGTGGCGACGAGGTTCATGTCGACTTCGGCATGGCTGTCCTCGGAATAATCGAGGTCAAGCAGCGTATTGCCGTCGACAACGCCCATGGAGATTGCAGCCACCTGGCCGGTAAGCGGGATGCGCTCGATCTTGCCCGCCTCGACCCACATGGCGAGGGCGTCGTGCAGCGCCACCCAGGCGCCGGTGATGCTCGCTGTACGCGTGCCGCCATCGGCCTGAATCACATCGCAGTCGACGGTGACGGTGTACTCGCCGAGCGCCTTCATGTTGACGACGGTACGCAGGCTGCGGCCAATGAGGCGCTCGATCTCCATGGAGCGACCCTTGCGGTTGGCGTGCTCGCGCTTGCAGCGCTTGCCGGTCGACGCCGGCAGCATGGCGTATTCCGCGGTCACCCAGCCGACCTTAGCTCCCTTTCGCCAGCCCGGCACGCCCTCCTCGATTGTGGCGGCGCACAACACGCGCGTGTCACCGAACTCGGCAAAACACGAGCCGTGGGCGTGCTTCATGACGCCACGGGTGAGCTTAACGGGGCGCAACTCGTTGGCGGCGCGACCGTTGGCGCGGTTGACCTGCATGTACTCCATAGAAAAATCCTTTCGGCAAAAGGTGTGGCGAAGGCTCTGACGGCGGCCTTACATCTATTTCAGCTCATCGATATCGATATGCTCAATGCTCTTGAGCGGCTGACCAAAGATAAAGCTGCCCGCCACCGCAAACTCGGCAATGTTATCGGCCGTCGTGGCAAAACGATGCTGCGGCTCGGCGGCGACGCCCGCCAGCTGCTCGCGGCGCGTGAGGATATCGGTCAGCTCGCGCGTGGTCTCCTCGGCGGAACTCACGACGCGTACCCCAGGCCCCAGCGCATGGCGGATAGGTCCCACCAACAGCGGAAAATGCGTACAGCCGAGCACCACGGTATCGATACCGTGGTCGCGCAGTGGCTCAACCGTGGCACCCACCAGCGCACGCACGGCAGGCGTATCGAAGATGTCCTCGTTCTCAAGCCACTGCTCTTGCAGATGCGCACCCGAGGCGAGCTCGTGTTCGACAACCTCGACAAAGCTCGAGGCGGGGCAGCCGTATACGTCGACGCCGGCATCTAGGTCCTGAATGGCGCGCGTGTAAGCGCCCGAGCGAATGGTGAGGTTGGTGGCGAGCACGCCCACGCGACGCGTGCGGGTGCTGTTGATTGCCGCACGGGCACCCGGCGCGATCACGCCGATCACGGGAACGTCGAGCACCTGCTGGGCCAGACGCAAGGCCGCAGCTGTCGCCGTGTTGCAGGCGATGACCATAATCTTGACGTCGTGCTTCGACAGCCAACGGCCCGCCTGCAACGCAAACGAGCGCACCTCATCCTCGGTGCGCGTGCCGTAGGGGCAGCGTTTGGTGTCGCCGAAGTAGTAGACGGACTCGCGCGGCAGCACCGTCGCGATGGCGCGCGCAACCGTCAGACCGCCCAAACCAGAATCGAACACGCCAATCGGGCGCGTGTCGCCTGTCGGATTCTCGATATCGGACATTACCTCACCAGTCTCTCTCGAAAAGACATGTCCAAGTGCGGCGACGCCGCGCTACGAACGCGCCGCGACCAGCAGCTCTGCCGTCGCCGCCCAACCATCGACAATTATGCCGCGCGTAACGAAAGCGTTCTCGCAAGCAGCCAGGAACTCGGGCGCGCCGGCGCTCGTCAGGCCATTCTCGACCAGGCAGAACGTGCCCACGTGATCGGCCATGTAGAAGTCGGACTCGGAATCGCCGAGCGCGAGCGTCTCCTCGCGCTCGATCCCCAGGTGCTCGCAGAAGCGCGCAATGGCGACGCCTTTGTTGAGGCCCGCGGGGTTGATGTTGAATGCGCGACCGTCCTCGACGCGATCGAGCTCGAGCGTCGTCGGCTTGGACAGATGCGTCAGGTGACCGTTACAGGCCCACACCAGGCCACAGCCGGCCTCGTCGAGAATGGCCTGCGCCTCGTCATCGGGGATGTCGCCGCGCATGCCGACGGTAACCTCGCGGTACTTGTAGCCGGTCGACATGTCGTTGTGATACTCGATCTTGTGCGGCCAGCGGGCGAGGATCTTCTC
The DNA here is from genome assembly GCF_040095305.1 of Collinsella sp. CLA-AA-H167. Lineage (NCBI taxonomy): Bacteria > Bacillati > Actinomycetota > Coriobacteriia > Coriobacteriales > Coriobacteriaceae > Collinsella > Collinsella sp. CLA-AA-H167. Next base: position 4,492 of record NZ_JBBNGA010000021.1, on the reverse strand, counting down.
GCACACGCCAGTCTGCTCGATCACCTGGTGCGGCGTGAGACCGCAAGATGGGTCGTAGGGCATATCGCCGGTCAGATACTCCCAATCGTTGGCCTTGAGATCGTACATGACCAGGCCACCCATCTCACCAATGTAGGAGTTGAGGCCGAGCACGCGCGCATCCTCGTGGATCATGGTACGGTTGCGGCCCGAGGTGGGAACCACCTGAATACCAGCGCGGGCAAGTGCCACGACGGCCTCGACGAGTTTGGTCGAGGGGTTGCCGTCGTTGTCGCGCAGCACGCACGAGCCGGGTGCGAGCATCGTGGCATCCAGGTCGGTAAAGACGTACTTGACCTTGGCCAAGCGCTCGCGCATCTCGCCCGAAAGCTCGGCGACGGTCGGCAGGGTGTTGTGGGACATGGTTACTCCGTTTACGTAGAAGGGTTTGGGCTTAGACGGCATGTTTTGATTGAGGGAACACGTTTATGGCGACAGCGCACTCAGGGCGCCTTCGCCATCATGGTTCATTAGTCAAACTGGGTAACATCGATCAGGCGATTGGCCAACGAAAGGTCGCTCTCGATGGGCACGAACTCGTCACCCACGTGCATGAGCTCCTCGTCACCCTTTGCCAGCAGCAAGACAATGGTGGGAGCATCGGGGTTGACGTACTCCTCGCGCGCCGCCTTGAACGCCGCGTGCACAGCGGCTTCGCGATCGAGGATGATCTTGTTCGGCGTATCGTCGGGAACGTGTTCGGCAAGCTCGCGACAGACCTTCATCGGGTCCTCGTGAGCCGGGTCCTCGTTGGCAAAAATCATCAGGTCGGAATATGGTGCGGCCTCGCGTGGCAATTGCTCGCGGCGCTCCTGCGCCTTGCCGCCGGCGGCGCCAAACAGCGCAATGACGGGGCTAGCGGGAAACGCGCGCTTGACCGACGAGAAAAGCGAACGGAACGAAAGCTGGTTGTGCGCATAGTCAACGACGCAGATCACGCGGCCGTCCTTCGACTCCACGACCTCCATGCGGCCCGGCACACGCAGTTTGGAGAGGCCCTTCTTGATAGCCTCGATACCGATGCCGATCTCGCGCGCAGCGGCGATAGCGACCAGCGCGTTTTCCACGTTAAAGTCGCCCGCGATACCCAGCAGGACCTTCTCCCCCGCCTCGGGCTCGTCGGCGCTCATGCCGTGCAAGTTGAACTCGATGTTAAAGCCGAGCATGCGGACATCGCTCGCCCACAGGCTTGCCTCGGGATGCTCGACGCCAACGGTCACCAAGCGCTCGGCCGTCGACGCTGCCTCTAGCACACGGTCAACCTCATCGGTGCCCAGATTCACCACGGCGGTCTTTGCCTGGTCAAAGATCCTAAGCTTGCTCTCAAAATAATCCTCAAACGTGGGGTGTTCGATCGGCGAGATGTGGTCGCGGCCGATGTTGAGGAAGCACGCCACGTCAAACGGCAGATTCTCGACGCGTTGGTACTTGAGCGCCTGGCTCGAGACCTCCATGACCATGGACTGGCGACCGGACGTGCGGCAGTTGGCGATATGGCGCCAAACCTCGGGGGCCTCGGGCGTGGTGTTGGTGCTCTCGTAGCACTCGATACCATCGTCGGTACTCACCGAGCCGATCATGCCGCAGGACTCGCCCGCCGCCTTGATGATGGACTGGAGCATAAAAGCGGCCGTGGTCTTTCCCTTGGTGCCGGTGATGCCCACGATCTTGACGTCGTGGTCGGGACGGTCGTAGACCTCCGGCGGCAACAGGGCCATGGCCGTGCGAACACTATCAACAACCAGCATCGCAGCACCGCTCTCCTGCGCCAGCGGCTCCAGAGACTCGACCAGCGACTCCTCGCACACAAATGCGACGGCGCCCGCATCGAGCGCCATGCTCAAAAACGCGGGCTTAAAGGCAGCACCTTTGCAAAAGAATACGTCACCTGCCGAGACCGCGCGCGAATCAAACGAGCAGCCGGTCACGGCGCGCTCGTCAACCTGCTCTGATGCGCGCAGCTCGCCGCACACATCGAGAAGCTTGGCAAGCGTATCGACCGTGGTCACGGTCGCGGAATCCGAATGGTGCATCTTTCACCTTTCTCAGCCATTTGGCAGGGACGGTTTTATAGTAACTGAAACGCACCCACGCAAAAACGGCTCCCGGAGGAGCCGTTACGCGCAGGCGTTCGTAAGCCGAGGCTAGGCAGCCTGAACAGCGGGCTGGTCCTCGTCGATAAAGAAGCGCTTGTACCACACTAGGAACACGAGCGGCGTATAGATCTTGCGCTGGAAATCGCCCTTGCCCGCAAAGTGCAGATCGAGCAGGTGCATGAGCTCGTCGGTATTGAAGAACTCGCTTGCCCACGGCGCGGTGAAGTACTCCTTGACATAGTCGTACCACTTTTGCTCGCGCAGCCAGTAGACAATCGGCACCGGGAAGCCCACCTTGGGACGGGTGGCCCACTCATCGGGCAGCGACTTGTTGGCAGCGTGGCGGAGTACCTGCTTGTTGCCGTTCTCGTTGATGCGGTAGCGATCGGGAATGTGCTCGGCGAACTCCATGACTTTGCGGTCCAGGAAGGGCACGCGCAGCTCCAGCGAGTGCGCCATGCACATCTTGTCGGCCTTGAGCAGAATGTCGCCCGGGAGCCACATGTTCATGTCCAGGTACTGCTTCTTGACCAGTTCGGGCTGACCCTTCACGCGTGCGTAGATGGGTGCAGCGAGCTCAAAGGCGCCATCGCCGGTGTTGTACTCGGGCTTGAGCACGCCGTCGACCTCGCGCTCCGGCCATACCAGAGCCTGTCCCAGGAACGACTTCTCGGGGATCTCGGCACCCTTGACCAGGAAGTTATGTCCCTTGAAGTACGGCATATGCAGCGCCAGGTTACCGAGCGCGCGACGGATGGGCAGCGGCACCATCTTTTTGTACTTGCGCACCGGAACCGTGTCCTCGTAGTAGGCGTAGCCGCCAAAGAGCTCGTCGGCGCCTTCGCCCGAAAGCACGACGGTAACGTCCTTGCGGGCCATCTCGGCCAAGAACCACAGCGGCACGGAAGACAGGTTGGACTGCGGCTCGTCCATGTGATACTGGATGTCCTCGAGCGCACCGAAGAACTCGTCGGCGGTAATCATCTTGCGAACGTTCTCGACGCCGAGCTTATCGGAAAGTTCCTTGGCGTAGTTGGTCTCGTTGAAGTTCTTGTAGTCAAAGCCCACCGAGAAGGTCTTGTCGGGCATGAGGCAAGCGGCGATGTAGCTGGAGTCGACGCCACCGGAGAGGAACGACGCGACCTTGACGTCGGCGATGCGATGGGCCTCGACACTCTCGTGCACGACCTCGTCCAGCTCATCGACATACTCTTCGAACGGCTTCTCGACGGCAGAGTAATCGCAATCCCAGTAGCGCTCGATGTTCATCTTGCCGGTCGGGATATCGACGGTAAAGTAGTGCGCCGGCGGCAGCTTGTAGACACCCTCGAAGAAGGTCTCCTCAGTCGCCGAATACTGCAGCGTCATGTACGGACGCAGAGCCTTTTTGTTGACCGCCTTGTGGAAGTGCGGGTAGTCCAGGAAGCTCTTGATCTCGGAACCAAAGAGCACGCCCGGAGCGCCGTCGCCCGCATCGGCCATGGGATAGTAGTAGAGCGGCTTGATGCCAAAGATGTCGCGGGCGCCAAAAAGCTTGTTCTTCTTTTTGTCCCAGATGACGAAGGCGTACATACCGCGCAGACGATCGAGTACGGCCTCGCCCCACTCCTCGTAGCCGTGCAGGAGGCTCTCGGTGTCGGCGCCGCAGTGGAACTTGTAGCCCTTGGCCTCGAGCTCGGAACGGAGTTCTTGGAAGTTGTAGATCTCGCCGTTGAAGACAATGACGACGCTGCCGTCCTCATTGGCCATGGGCTGAGCGCCGGCCTCGGTCAGGTCGAGGATCGACAGGCGGCGGAAGCCCAGGGCAACGCGGCCGTCGATAAACTGACCGCCCATGTCGGGACCGCGATGGACGATGCGGTCCATCATCTTGGTGAGCACCTCGGATTGGTTATCCGTCCCACCGACAAAACCGACAAAACCGCACATATACTATCCCCTCTGCTGTTGCTGGGCATCAAATCGAATCAGTAGCTTTTGAGTATACCCGAGGGCGTAAAGAGGGGCGGAATGTTCAGGCAATCTCAACTGAATCAGCTCCGCTGTGACACGCGCCGGTTACCTTTAATGGATATGAGGTGAATGGGGCGATTGTTTTGCTATACTCTCTCCGCACGGGCGATTGGCGCAACGGTTAGCGCAGGTGCTTTACACGCACAAGGCTGGGGGTTCGAATCCCTCATCGCCCACCATTGAATTGGAAACGGTCCTCGCAAGGGGACCGTTTTTGTTTGGGCCCAGCGCATGGGATTCGAACCCGAAAGGGTGCGGAGCTGAGGAAACGCGAAGCGTTTTCCAGCGCAGCACGCGAGGGCCGTAGGCCCGAAGCGAAAGCGGGCGGCGTCAGCCGCACGCGA
>NZ_JBBNGA010000020.1:0-9825 GCF_040095305.1 Collinsella sp. CLA-AA-H167 | reverse complement strand
CGGGAAGGAGGAGGGAGCCTAGACGCCGAAAGCGGCGCATCCGCGTTGGCGAATCCGGCGCATCCGCGTTGGCGCGATTGGCGAAAATACGTTGGTGAAAATGGTGAAAAATATATTGACGCTAACAGCTGGTCGAGGCCGCGTGGCACTACCTGACGTGCTCCGGGCGGCCGAAGGACCTCGCCAAGGGCCAGGCCCCGGACCCGGCCGCCCGGAGGCATGCCGCCAAGGGCGTGCGGAGGCTGGTCGAGAGGCGGGAGGCGCTGCTCGCGCGCGGGGTCCACGGCAACAAGGCGAACGTCGCCACGGCGCGCGAGCTCGCCTGCTGGGTGTGGGCGGTCGGCCTCATGGCCGAGGAGGCGTAGGGGGCGGTCCCCCGCACATAAGCCAGTCACCCCGGAAGCGGTTCGATCCGAAGCCGTCGAGGCGAACCTCAGGTCCCTTTTCTGCGAGCGCCCAGGGCGCCACACGCGTGCACAGACTGTCGGTTCGACGTAGAAGCCTCAGCCGTAGCAACGGATTGCCCAGCGAGAGATCGCCACGGGCGGATATTAAACTGCAAAGACGAGCGTCGGTAAGACACGCCGAGGTCGCCGCGGACGGGTTGATATAGGGAGAGGGCCTGACCCCATATCGTTGGGGCCAGGCCCGATTTTGCCTCTTGACAATGTCCTGCTCATATTAAAAGGAACGTCCCCAAGTGCCGCCCCAATGACTACCATGACAACGCCGCAGGTAGAGGACGGACAGCGAGCGGGCACCAGAGCGAACAAATTGGCATGAAAAGAGGACGGCATAGACCTTCTGGTCATGCCGTCCTCTTTGAATGACAAGTTGTCGCTCTGGTGCCCGCGCAGCGTCGAGCAGTTGCGGCGTTTGGTAAAACGCCGCAACAAACTAGCTCAGCATTGCATCCATCATCTCGGAGTTGACGGAGTCATCGGCAGACCACTCGCCGTCGTCGTTGCAGGTGTACTTGAAGATAACCGTGGTCTTCCTGGGCTCGGTGGCCTTGGTCACATCGACCATAACCTGACCGGCCATCTTGTACAGCTCGTCATCGGAAGGAACCGTGTCAAGCGCAGCGACCTTCTCCTGATACTGAGTGGAGAAGTCCTCGACGATCTTGTTCATAGACTTGCAGGTGATAGAGACCTCGGCGGTCGCGACACCCTTGTCCTCGTCGACCGTCACGTCGCCGATCTTGTAGTCAAAGCCCTCGAGATAGGTCTTGGCGTACTCCTTGGGATCGATACCCAGCTGCTCGAACTCGTCGCCCGAAGCCTCCTCCAGACCAGAGAGGAAGTCGTCGCCACCGTTCTTGACCTCGTCAAACTGCGTCGTAAGATCCTCGGTGATGAGTTCCTCGACCGAAGGACCTCCACAGCCGGAAAGCACGACCACGCATGCAACCAAGACGGCCATGAGGGGCGCAAGCAGCAGCTTCTTTTTCATGTTGTTCCTCCCAATGAGCGGCACCGCGCTTCCCAGACGCGGCGCACGTTGTAAAAAGTAAGCCCATACTATCAACTTATTAACACCCTCGACGGCACGAAGGCGCGGTCGGTTCGTTTTAGCGTCCGAACGGTTTGCGAGCCCGCCCAACGTGCAATAAAACGCTTCCCCGCGGTGCAATAAAAAAGGTGGCCGGACAACCCGACCACCCTTGCACATCCTTATGATGCCGCAGTTTACTTGCGGACGACCTTAACGATGGCGTCACCGGCGGCGACAGCGGAGTCGGCCTCGACGGCGAGCTCGACATCGGCAAACTCGGCGGTGTTGGACACGGCCACGACGACGCAGTCCTTGTAGCCGGCGGCGGCGATCTTGGCGCGGTCGATCTTGAGCATGGGCTGGCCGGCCTTCACGACGTCGTCGGCCTTGACGAAGCCCTCGAAGCCATCGCCGTTCATGTTGACGGTATCGACGCCAACGTGCACCAGAACCTCGATGCCGCTATCGGACTGTAGGCCCACGGCGTGACCCATGGTGACGGTCACCTTGCCGTCGCAGGGAGCGTAGACCAGATCGTCCTCGGGCCACACGGCACAGCCCTTGCCCAGGACCTCGCCACCAAAGACGGGATCGGGCACGTCGGCCATCTTGATGACCTTGCCCTTGACGGGCGAGCACAGCACGTCGGCGCCGGCAGAAGCAGAGATGGAGGCCGGAGCAGCGGCAGCCGCGGGCTCAGCCTTCTTCTTGAACATGTCAAACAGACCCATACGATTTCTCCTCTTGATTAAGCGCAACGTTTTGCGCATGCCTATGGTGATTATAGTGCCAAATGGCCAAAATACTAAGGTGAGGGTTCGAATCGCAAGCCCTTCCAAGCCCTTCCCAAAACCTTTTCCCCAGTGGCGCTCATATTGTCGATTAATCCAGGCCCTCGGCACCGTTGGACTTGATGATCTTCTGGTAGGCGTAGAAGCTGTCCTTGCGGCGGCGCTCGTAGGTACCGGTGCCGTCGTCGTACTTATCGACGTGGATGAAGCCATAGCGCTTGCGCATCTCGCCGGTGCCGGCGGACACCAGGTCGATGGGACCCCACCAGGTGTAGGCGATCAGGTCGACGCCGTCGGCAATGGCCTCGCCCATGGCCTTGATGTGGCTCTGCAAGTAGGCGATGCGGTACGGGTCGTGGATGGAACCGTCCTCCTCGACCTCATCGTAGGCGCCCATGCCATTCTCGACCACCATCAGCGGAATCTCGTAGCGGGCGTAAATCTCGTTGAGGGCGATGCGCAGACCCAGCGGATCGATCTGCCAGCCCCAGTCGGTGGACTCCAGATAGGGATTCTTGCCGCCAAAGGTCATGTTGCCCTCGGTCATCTCGTGATCCTTGTGGGTGCCCACGGTGCCGGACATGTAGTAGCTAAAGGTGTAGAAGTCGACCTTGCCGTCGGCGATATCCTGCAGGTCACCGTCCTCCATCACAAGCTCGACATCGTTCTCGGCCCAGAAGCGCTTGGCATAGAACGGATACTTGCCGCGCACCTGCACGTCGGAGCAGTACCAGTTCATGGTATTCATCTCCTGCTGCGTGGCGAACACGTCGGCCGGATCGCACGTGGCGGCATAGGAGAGGATGAAGCAGTCCATGTTGCCCATCTTAAACTGCGGGTAATGCTCGTGGGCATAGCGCACGACGCGGCCGCTGGCGACAAACTGGTGATGCAGCGCCTGCATACGAGCCTGCGGCGTAGCATGGACCGCCGAAGCCGGGCCCTCAAAGCCCTGAATCATGCTGGTCTCAAAGAGGTTGCCCATGTCCTGAGTGCCGCAGTTGATCTCGTTGAAGGTGAGCCAGAACTTGACCTTGTCCTGATAGCGGTCGAAGACGGTCTGGCAGTACTTCTCAAAGAAGCCGATGAGCTCGCGGCTCGCCCAGCCGTTGTATTTCTCGACCAGGTGATAGGGCATCTCGTAGTGCGACAGGGTCACGAGCGGCTCGATATTGTGAGCGCGCAGGCAGTCGAAGACGCGGTCGTAGAAGGCGAGGCCGGCCTCGTTGGGCTCGGCGTCGTCGCCGTTGGGGAAGATGCGGCTCCAAGAGATGGACATGCGGAACATGGTAAAGCCCATCTCGGCGAACAGCGCGATGTCCTCCTCGTAGTGATGGTAAAAGTCGATACCGTCATGGTTGGGGTAGAAGCGATTAGGGTCGATGTCGATCGTAATCTGGCGCGGCTCCTTGTAGCTGCCGCCCAAGAAGTGGTCGTCGACCGACGGACCGCGGCCGTCCACGTTCCAAGCGCCCTCAAACTGATTGGCGGCGGTAGCGCCACCCCAATAGAAACCCTCGGGGAATCCCATAAGTGTCTCCTCGCTCATGCGTGTTGCTGATGAAACGAGTATGCCGCCGAGTCGCTCCAGGCCAGGGCGAAGGCGCCGATTTGGACACTTCTTTTCGCAGACGCGCGCTGCAACAGCGCTGCAGCTGAAACTTTTTGACACCGAAGGAGCGAAGACGATCCGCCCCGCGCTTACCGGCGGTATGCCGCGGGGGTACAGCCATACTTGTCGTGAAACTTACGGTAGAAGAAGCTCATGTTTTCATAGCCCACCGCATGCGCAGCCGCCCCGGCCGTGGCGCCACCGCGCAGAAGCTCGGCCGCACGCACCAGGCGTCGCTCCTGCACAAGTTGCCTAAAGGTCTTGCCCACATGTCGCTTGAGGAGCGCCGTCGCATAATTAGGGCTCAAGCCAAACTCCGCCGCCATCCCCTCGAGGGAGCATGCAGCGAATTCGCGATCGATATAGCCAAGCATTCCCGTCACCAGGGCAGTGGGCCCCGCCGCGCCGTCCGCCGCGCCGCGCACCAGCTCGCGCTCGTAGCAATCCATGAGCTCGGCCAAAAACAGCTGAAACAGACGCAGGACGATCTCGGAACCGTTGGGGCTCGGGTCGTACAGCTCGCAGAGCATCTCCTGCATGTAGCGCCGAATCCGACGGCTCTCGCCGCAATGAAAACGGACATGGCCCCGATGGTCCGTCTCGCTGTTGAGCGCGTTGAACAAAAACCGCGAGACCGCGCTCTCGCGCGAGAGGCTCGACTCGAGACTCCGGCGCAAAAAAGAGCGTGAAACGGTCATGCTCAGCATGATGTCGTCCTCGCCGAGCGCCGCCACGGCATGAGGGCAAAGGGCGTCGAGCAAAAGCACCTCGTTGCGGCGCAACTCGAGCCTCTCCCCCGCCACCGTCTGCGGGCAGCGCCCGCGATACACATAGCTCATCTCCACGTAATCATGCACGTGCTCGGGAACTGCATTAAAGCGCGAGTTTTTCCTTATCGTCAGGCCACGCGGCATGCCGGGCTGGGCATAGGCAAACCCTGGCTGCCCAATCTTGCGCACTGGGCATCCGTCGATTTCGACATGCTCGGTCATAATCGACCAATCAAATGCCATGCCGTCTTTATAAGCGATCTCACTGGTGCTCAGTTCGCTGAGCCTACGCTCGAGCTCGTCGATCTCCATGGCTTGCCAATCGTTGATTTGGTCATAGTTCGTCGTGATTCAGATATTAGCAGAACGCGCCGACGCGTCCATAATCTGTGCTATGCAGCAGACCGATCGAGCCAAGGAGGATCCATGACCGCGTACTATCAGCAGGTGCTCGAGGGCACATACGACAACCACGTGCTTCCGTTTTTGTGGATGAAGGGCGAGAGCCATAAGACCATTGCCGAGTATCTGGAAAAGATCGCCGGCGCCGACATCCACGAGGTCTGTCTCGAAAGCCGCCCACACCCCGATTTTTGCGGCGAGGGCTGGTGGCGCGACTTGCGCTTTGTCATTGACGAGTGCAAGCAGCTGGGCCTTAAGCTCTGGATCTTGGACGATGCGCACTTCCCCACGGGCTTTGCCAACGGCGCCGTCGAGGAGGCCGTGCCCGAGCTCCGCAAGATCGTGCTCACGCACCGCACGTTCGACATCGTGGGCCCCACGTCCGCCGCGAGCATCGCGCTCGCCAACATGCTCGACAAAACGGAGCGCTTCTACGGCGTGACATTTATGCAGGACGGCAGCCCCGTCGACGTCGCTTACCGAGTAATCGACGATGCAGACGGCAACCCCAGCCGCCTGGTCTTCGATGCACCTGCGGGCCTCACGCAGGCATGCGTGATGTTCACGAGCGGCAAGACCTCCTACAACGAGGACTACATCAATATGGTCGACCGCGCCTCGGTGGCGCAGCTCATCGATGCTGTCTACGAGCCGCATTTTGAGCATCTGGGCGATGAGTTTGGCAAGACGATCCTGGGCTTTTTCTCCGATGAGCCCGGATTTGCCAACGAGAAGGGCACCACGGGCCCCGATGGCATCTCGGACACGCTCATCGGCAAGGCCACCGCGCCCCTACCCTGGTCGGCCGAGCTTGAGCGTCGCCTACGCGCTGCACTGGGCGAGCGCTACCTGGCCGAGCTCCCGCACCTGTGGGACCGCGAGCCGGCCGGCGCGCACGTACGCCACGTCTATATGGACATCGCGAGCACCCTCTATAAGGAGTGCTTCTGCGACCAGCTCGGAGACTGGTGCCGCGCGCGCGGCGTGCAGTACATCGGCCACGTTATCGAGGACAAGGACTGCCACGCGCGCCTGGGCGTGGGCGCCGGGCACTACTTCCGCGCCGTGGGCGGTCAGGACATGGCGGGCGTCGACATCGTGATCAACCAGCTGGTACCCGGCATGGACCGCGGCCTTCACAGCTACGGACGCGGCGTATGGGACCTCGAGTTCTATAACTACGTGCTGCCCAAGCTGGGCTCCTCGGCAGCACACCTCGACCCCAAAAAGCAGGGGCGCTGCATGGCCGAGGTCTTTGGCGCATTTGGATGGCACGAAGGCCTGCGCGAGATGAAGTGGATCGCCGATCATTTTTTGGTGCGCGGCGTCAATTGGTTTGTGCCGCATGCCTTTAGCATGGCCGCCTTCCCCGACTGGGACTGCCCGCCGCATTTCTATGCGCATGGCCAAAACCCCCAGTTTGCACACTTTGGGCAGCTCATGAGCTACATGAACCGTACGGCGAGTCTGCTGAGCGGCGGGCGTGCAACGACCCCGGCGGCGCTTCTCTACCATGCGGACGCCGAGTGGGCAGGCGAGGCGAACTTTATGCAGCATGCCGCCTCCGAGCTTATGCGCGCGCAGGTCGACTTTGACATCGTGCCAGCAGAGGCATTTGAGGACGCAGGGCGCTATGCCGTTGAAATTGCCGCAGACGGTAGCGGCTTTAGCGTGAACGGCCAGGCATACCGCTGCCTGGTGATGCCCGGAGCCGAGTTTGTCGGCGGAGCCGTGCTCGACTTTGCCGCGCGCGCCGCAGCCGCGGGCGTTGCCGTGTACGCGCTGGATAAGTTGCCGAACAAGCGCTACGACGGCGACACTGCAGGCCGCGAGGGCTTTGCCTCCCTGGATGCAACCGCGCTCGCCGGCATCAAACTCCTGGCGACCACCGGGCTCGCAGGCACACTTGCCAATACCGGCATGCAGACCGTGGTTTGCGCCGAGCCCCAGCCCTGGCTGCGCGCACTGCGCTACGAGCGGGCGGGCGAGAGCTATCTGATGCTCGTCAACGAGCATCCCAAGCAGGGTATCTCCACTCAGGTTGCGCTTGCCGACGGCACACCCGTTGCAGGCGCGCGCCTCGACCTGCTCAACGGCACCGAGCCCGCCGCCTTTGACGGCACGCTCGAGTTGGCTCCCTACGAGAGCTGCATCGTGGTCCTTGGGGCTACAGGTTCCGCCGGCGCGGCAACCGTTGGAGACGAAGCCGCATGCATCGACGGGCCCTGGGCGGTTGCCTTCTCTGCCCCTGGCACCGATGCCTTTGGCGAGCCTGTTGAGCTTGCAGACCTGCACGACCTTTCCTCGGCCGAGTTCCCCGGCAAGGCCGGCACATTCCGCTACCAGGCCTCCTTTGTCCTGGGCGAAGCGGTCACCAGCACCGTCATCGACCTTGGCGAGGTCTTTGAGACCGCAACCGTCGCCCTCGACGGCAAATCCCTCGGCACCCGTATCTGTCCGCCTTACCGCTTTGAGGTCGGCGCGCTTTTGGCCGGTGAGCACGCGCTTACGATCGACATCATCAACACCCTCGATCACGCCGTCCCCGACATATTCGGCATGACCGAGCCCTCCGAGCCCAGCGGCCTCTTGGGGCCCGTACGTGTGCTCGGGTAACGCCCCGGGCGCAAACGGCCCAACAAGGACAGTGCCCCCATGTTGAGCCCGCACGGCGTCGAGCGGTCCGTCGTTCATAGACCGGCGGACCAAAACTCCCAGCCAAGCCGAACGTTTTATTTATCGTTATGATTGGTTTATCGCGACGCAAACGCATAGGAGCCATATGGATATCAGGCGAAAGATCACGCAGGGCAAAAGCCTCACCCCCACCGAGCAACAACTTGGGCAAACGGCCCTCGCCATGGGCGAGGATGTGCGCGGGCTTTCCATTAAGGAATTTGCCGCGTGCGCCAACGTTTCGGTCGCGAGCGTGCACCGCTTTTGCAAAAAGCTCGGCCTCGAGGGATTCAAAGACCTCAAGGTCGAGCTCATCCGCCAGGCGACCGAGGCGGGCAATCGGCGCGACGTGGACATCAACTTTCCCTTCGATGCCACCTCCACCCCCGCACAGGTAATGGAGCGCATGGAGGGGCTCTACCAGACCACCTTGGCCGAAACGCAGGAACTGCTCGACCCCGCACAGCTCGACTACGCCGCCAAGCTCGTCATGCGCGCCGACACCGTGGACATCTACACGGGCTCGCATAACCTGTATCCAGCGGGAATGTTCCGCGATCGCTTGCTTTCCGCCGGTAAAAGCGCGACGTGCTACGGCAGCGTCGAGGCGCAGGTGCGTACGGCGCTCGCCTCGGGCCCCGACCATGTGGCGATTGTCATCTCCTACAGCGGCCTTGCCCCCAACCTCAGGGAGATCTTGCCGATCCTCAGCAGTCGACGCGTCCCGGTCATCGTCATCGGCACACCGTACTGCGCCCGCATTCACCCCGGCTTTGCCGCCTATCTCATGGTGAGCGACCACGAGAGTATGACGCACCGCATCACGCAGTTCGCCAGCCACATCGCCGTGCAATACGTGCTCGATTCGCTCTACAGCAGCTACTTTGCCAAAGATTATGCCCGCTGTTCCGAGTTCCTCGAGCGGTCGTTTCCCTACACCCGCCTGCCCGGGCTCAAGTAACGACGAGCGTGGATTTTTGGACACTCAGATAACGAGCGTGGATAATCTCCCACTTTGAGCCCGCACACAGGCCAAAACCGGGAGATTATCCACGCTCATTTTGGGTCCCCTGGGAAACGCATGAGGAGGGCGGATAGACAGCCGTTATTTGCGAGGCGTCAGCGACGTAAAGAGCCCGTGTTGGTTGCAGTAAAGATATATCCTGCCGCGCCCGGTAATATGGAAGCGCGGCTGCACCGATTGCTCTGGATAGAGCTTCTTAAAGCAGACGCCGTCCATAGTCGCATATGCCACAAAGCTAATGTAGTGATCCTTGGTCATGGGATGATCGAGCGTGACGTACCAATCGTCCTCGATGCGCTCGATGGAAAAGGCGTGGTCCGCGTCCGGCTCTTCGGCCTCCTGGGGAAACATCGTGGAGCCACAGCAGCTAAAGCTGCCTTCTCCGAGCGCGTGCACAACGTTTCCGCAGATAGGGCAAACGTAAAAGACGCCTTTGAGCATATTGCCTGCACGGTTGGCGTTGGCCCGAATGTCACCAGCCAAAAGCTCAGCCACGCTTATGCCGAGTCTCTGGGCCAAAGGCTCAACGAGGGAAATGTCGGGAAGGCCGCGGCCGGATTCCCACTTGCTGACGGCTTTATCGGTCACACCAAGGCTTTCCGCCAGGGCGCGCTGGGTGAGGCCGCGCTCTTCGCGCAGCTGCTTAATGGCATGCGCTGCCAAAAAAGTATGGGAGGCATTGGTTTGCCGTGTCTGGTTCATGGGCTGTCCAATCAAATTGAAGAAATGGAGTGAACCGGTTCGACAGTCAGTATCCATTTGAAGGCCAGGCTCGACAACCTACGCTGCGTAGACATGCGCCAATCGAACGAGCGCGGATTTTGGACGCTCATCCTAAGTAGTCATTTAAGAACGTCCCCAATGACTACATCAGGAGTGTCCCCAGATGCCGCATCGCCAGCAACGGGAGTGCCGATGTCTTGGCAACGACAGACACTATGACCCAATCCAGGGGCACGGAAACGACAGGAGCCCCCGCTCGTGACCGCGGGTCGGGGCTGCGACAATGTTGTTGAAGTGCCAGAGGCGCAGCCGCGCCGCAACGAGGTTGGG
>NZ_JBBNGA010000019.1:0-11515 GCF_040095305.1 Collinsella sp. CLA-AA-H167 | reverse complement strand
CCTCCCTCCATCGCGGGCCGGGGGATTCCGGCCCCTCTGGGGTTGCCTACCCGGATTCGCGCCTCAGGACTCAGCGCAACGCGTTGCGCTGAGTCCTGAGGCTGTTGCAGTGAACATGAGAATCAAGAGTTTAAACAAATAATGCTACCTTTTGCAGTTTTTCAAACAATTCTGCTGTATTTGCAGCTATACTCCATAACTGTCGTGTAGGAATTACGTAGACAAAAAGGAGGTTATGTGATGGTAAGTATTGTTCTTGCTAGCCATGGTGACTTGGCGGCTGGAATCAAGCAGACGGGCTCGATGGTCTTTGGCGATCAGCCGTCTGTTGCCGTGGTCTCGCTCGAGCCGAGCATGGGCCCCGACGACTTCCGTGCCAAGGTCGAGGAGGCAATCGCTTCCTTCGAGGACCAGGAGCAGGTGCTCTTCCTCGTTGATCTGTGGGGCGGCACGCCGTTCAACCAGATCAGCGGGCTCATCGAGGGCCACGATTCCTGGGCTATCGTCACCGGTGTCAACCTGCCTATGCTCATCGAGGCATATTCGCAGCGCTTTGACGCAAAGAACACTGCACATGCGATCGCAAAACATCTCGTGACTGAGGCTAAGGCCGGCGTGCGCGTCAAGCCCGAGTCCCTGGAGCCCGAGGAGAAGAAGCCGGCTGCGGCCGCCGCTGCTCCTGCGGGTGCCATTCCTCCGGGAACGGTGATCGGCGACGGGCACATCAAGATCGCCCACGTCCGTATCGACACGCGCCTGCTGCATGGTCAGGTGGCCACCACGTGGACCAAGCAGATCAACCCCAACCGCATCATCGTGGTCTCCGACGGCGTTGCTCACGACGAGCTCCGCAAGACCATGATCGAGCAGGCTGCCCCTCCGGGAGTCCACGCCAACGTCGTGCCTATCAAGAAGATGGCCGAGGTCGTCAAGGACACGCGCTTTGGCGACACCAAGGCGATGCTGCTGTTCGAGAACCCGCAGGATCTGCTCAGGGCCATCGAGGCCGGCGTCGACATCAAGGAAGCCAACATCGGTTCCATGGCCCACTCCAAGGGCAAGGTCGTCGTCACTAACGCTGTCGCTATGGGCGATGACGATGTCAAGACCATCGAGGCTCTCAAGGCCAAGGGCGTCAAGTTCGAGGTCCGCAAGGTTCCTTCGGATTCCTCCGAGGATCTCGACGCCATGTTGAAGAAAGCTAAGGCCGAACTGGCCGCTCAAGCATAGTAAAGGAGGGTCCGATACATGTCTGCAATCACTATTCTGCTTGTTGCGATTGTCGCGTTGCTTGCCGGTATGGAAGGCATTCTGGATGAGTTCCAGTTCCATCAGCCGCTCGTGGCATGCACGCTTATCGGTCTCGTAACCGGTCACCTTCAGGAGGGCATCCTCCTGGGCGGTTCGCTCCAGATGATGGCCCTTGGCTGGGCTAACGTCGGCGCCGCCGTCGCGCCTGACGCCGCTCTGGCCTCGGTCGCTTCTTCGATCATCATGGTGCTCGCCCTCAACGGCGGCGCCACCGATTCGGCCAAGGCCGTTACCGCCGCCATCGCCGTCGCCGTCCCGCTGTCGGTCGCTGGTCTGTTCCTGACCATGATCTGCCGTACCCTGGCTACCGCTATGGTTCACGCCATGGACGCCTGCGCCGAGAAGGGCGACTTCGCCGGCATCGAGCGTTGGCAGTACGCCGGCATCCTCATGCAGGGTGTTCGTATCGCCATCCCGGCAGTACTTCTGTGCATCATCCCGGCCGAGGCCGTTACCAACGCGCTTAACGCTATGCCCGATTGGCTGTCCGGCGGCATGGCTGTCGGCGGCGGCATGGTCGCTTCCGTCGGTTACGCCATGGTCATCAACATGATGGCCACCAAGGAGACCTGGCCGTTCTTCATCCTCGGCTTTGTCCTTGCTGCCATCCCTCAGCTCACGCTGATCGCCCTTGGCCTCATCGGCATCTCCCTTGCCCTCATCTACCTTGGCCTTAAGGATCTGGCCAAGCAGGGTGGCGGCATGGGCGGTGGCTCCGGTGACCCGCTCGGCGACATTCTGAACGATTACGAGTAGGAGGGGAGTGATACATATGGCAGAGAACAAGATTCAGCTCACCAAGGCTGACCGTAAGAAGGTTTGCTTCCGTCATCAGTTCCTTCAGGGCTCGTGGAACTACGAGCGTATGCAGAACGGCGGCTGGTGCTTCGCAATGATCCCTGCGATCAAGAAGCTCTACACCAGCAAGGATGACCAGATTGCCGCTCTTAAGCGCCACCTGGAGTTCTATAACACCCACCCCTATGTTTCCGCCCCCGTCATTGGCGTTACCCTCGCCCTCGAGGAGGAGCGCGCCAACGGTGCTCCGATTGACGACGTCGCCATTCAGGGCGTCAAGGTCGGTATGATGGGCCCGCTCGCCGGCGTCGGCGACCCCGCCTTCTGGTTCACCCTTCGCCCGATTCTGGGTGCACTGGGCGCTTCCCTGGCCCTGTCCGGCAGCATCGCCGGTCCGCTGCTGTTCTTCTTCGCGTGGAACATCATCCGTTACGCCTTCCTGTGGTACACGCAGGAGTTTGGCTACAAGGTCGGCTCCTCCATCGCCAAGGACCTCTCCGGCGGTCTGATGGGCAAGGTCACCGAGGGTGCTTCCATCCTGGGTATGTTCATCATCGGCGCCCTGGTCGAGCGCTGGGTGTCCATCTCCTTCACCCCGGTCGTCTCCAAGGTCACGCAGTCCGCTGGCGCCTATATCGACTGGGCCAACCTGCCCGCCGGTTCTGAGGGCATCAAGCAGGCATTGACGATGTACAGCTCTGTCGGTGCCAACGCACTCGACCCGGTGAAGGTCACCACGCTTCAGGCCAACCTCGATCAGCTCATCCCCGGCCTTGCCGCCGTGTGCCTGACCCTTCTGGTCTGCAAGCTCCTCAAGAAGAAGGTCAGCCCGATCGTCATCATCCTGGCTCTCTTCGCCGTCGGCATCATCGGTCGCGTCTGCGGCTTCATGTAAGCACGCTTCGGCTTAAGACCGAGAGTTGCTAGGCAAGGGCTTTTGAGCCATTGAAACGGACCGCACCCGGTGGGTACACTGGATGCGGTCCGATTGTTTTTATTGGAGGGCGAGGCGCGTATGGCGCAATCTCAGAACAGCACGGTCGATCTGGCAACGCCGGCAACCTGCCTGATGGGGCTTACCAGTCACGGTAACGTGATGGTGGGCAATAAGGCGTTTGAGTACTATAACGAGCGTAATCCCGAGGATTATATCCAAATCCCGTGGGACGAGGTCGACTATATTGCCGCCGAGGTTTTGCGCGGCACCAAGAAGATTACGCGTTTTGCCATCTTTACCAAAGAGAATGGCCACTTTACGTTTTCGACGCGCAATGACAAGGAAACGCTTCGCGCGGTGCGTAAGTACATTGACGAGGACAAGCTCGTTCGTTCGCCCGACTTTATCGATGTGACGGCCAAGGGCGCCAAGAGCATCCCCTCCGTCATCAAGAACCTTTTCCACAAAGGCAACTAGCCATTGGTAGCGGTGTAAATCTGCTACACTAGTACAACATGCCTCCGTAGCTCAGGGGATAGAGCACCGCTCTCCTAAAGCGGGTGTCGACGGTTCGAATCCGCCCGGGGGCACCAGGAAAATCGCAGGTCAGGAGTTATTTTTGCTTCTGACCTGTTCTGGTTTTAGGGCTAAGAACTGCTTTTGTTTGTAAATCTGGTAAGTAAATTATTTAACTTACCGAGTTTTCCACTGAAAACAGGAAATCACCATTTTGGGGATAAAAAGTTTTCAACAGCCGTTAGTCGGTTCCATTTTGGTGATGTGCTTCCCTCTTTTGGGTAAATAATTTCACCATTTTGATGATTTGACTGCTTTGAGTTTTTGATAAAAACGCCTGTTCAGAAGCTTGTGCTATACCCATTTTGGTGAGACCAATTAATAGAGAAATATACTATAAAGAAATAGGGACGGCGATGCCGTCCCCTTCGCTCGCAAAGCTCGCTGCGCGGTCACGTGCCGTGACCTTGCCGCCGGCTACGCCGTCGATTGATACGCTCACTGCGTTCGCTGATGATGGACTAATCCGATTTATCAGTGACACCAGTCATAAGTGCAGCAATTGATATGTTGAATCCATTGGCAATTTTAGAGAGGTTAGAAAGACTGACATTTCTTCGCCCAACCTCTATCGAGGCGTAGTAAGACCTGTCCATGCCGATGTGATTCGCAAATTGCACTTGAGAGTAACCAGACTCTGATCTTAGTTCTTTGCAGCGTAGACCAAAGGATTGTTGTAGCGGCGAGATATCCATGACAAAAAGAGTCATGGATTGTTGTATAAAAGCCAACGGACTATATACAACAATCCCTGTTAAGGCGCATAATTATCTCTATTGGAAAGCACTCTGATGCCCAGTCGGATAGGGCACGGAAAAGGAATGGAATAGCAATGACTCAGGGAAAGCACTTCGCTGCCGGCGGCGATCACTTCGCCGCACTGCCAAACAAAAAGATTCACACTCCGAAGGGGATCGCGCGTCTGACCGTCACCGCGGCGACCATGGCCGCCATGACCGGATCGAGTCTCATCTCACCGTTCACGGCATTCGCCCAGACCGGTGACGGGACCACGCAGCACCCCGCCGTGATGTCGCCGATCGCCGCCCATGCCGGCGCGGCATCCGGTACCGGCGCGAAATCCGCCGCACAGACCATCGCGGACCTGCAGAAGGCAGTCGACGAGGCGAAGGCGAAGGAGGACGCCGCCAAGGCATCCTACGATGAGGCCGCCGGTCCCTACAACGAGGCGGCTTCCGCCCGCGACCAGGCCAAGGCATCCTACGATTCGGCAGTCAGCGCCGGCACGGCAGCCGACCGAGCGGCAATGGACGAGTATGCCCGTCAGGTCGCGGAGGGCAAGGACGCCGCCGATGCCGCCGGCAAGGACCTCGAGCAGGCGAAGGCGGGTCTCGCAGACGCCAAGGCGGATGCGTCCGAGAAGGACGAAGCGTACCAGTCCGCCCTCAAGGCGGCCCAGGATGCCAAGGATGCCCTCGATAAAGCCAAGGCCGATGCCGTAAGCGCCACCCCGGAGGCAATCAGTGCCGCCGAGCAGGCCGTGCGCGACGCCCAGGCTGCCGTGGACAGGGCACAGGCCAATCTCGCCAACGCCAACGCGACGCTTGCCGATGCCCAGTCCAAGCTGGTTGCGGCCCAGTCTGCAAAGGATTCCGCCGATGCCGTCCTTACTGCAGCCCAGCAGAACAAGGACGCGGCGGATGCGAAGGCCGCAGCCGCCAGCGCCGCCTACGAGAAGGCGAAAGCCGACCTCGCCGCAGCGGAGGCAGGCGCCAGCGGCCCGGAGTACGATGCGGCAAAACAGAAGGTCGCGGACGCGGAGGCAGCCCTCGCCGCCGCTCGAGCTGTGCAGTCCCAGTGCGAGTCCGAGCTCGAGCAGGCGCAGTCCGCTGCAGCAACGGCGCAGACCGAGTTGAATGATGCCCAGGCATCCCTCTCTGCGAAGCAGCAGGCCGCGGTCGATGCCGCGTCCGGCGTGAACGACGCCCAGTCCGCACTCGATGCCGCGAACTCCGACCTCGATGCGGCCAAGCAGGCGAACGCCGATGCCATCGCCAAGCTGGATGCCGCGAAGCAGGCTGTCAAGGACGCCGAGTCCGCCAAGGCAGCCGCCGACGTAGAGCTCGCGAACGCCAAGACCGCAAAGGATACCGCTGACGCGGCCGTGACCGCCGCCCAGCAGAAGGTCGACGAGGCACAGGCGAAACTCGACTCCGCCGACGCACAACTCAAGCAGGGAGCCATCGGCTTCTTCAAGGCCATGGGTGCCGATTCAGCCATCGAGATCATCCAGAACTGTACACACAAGGACTACACCGAGGTCGGAAACAGCCTCGATGCGACCAGTCTCGACAACATGCTCGCGGCAATCCCGTACATGAAGTCCATCAACGAGTATCGCAAGTCCGTCGGTCTCTCCGAACTCCAGGTCACCTATAAGCTCATTGCAGCGGCGATAGCCAACGCAAACTATTCCGATGTCAAGTTTGGACATTCCATGCAGTTCGATACGACCGAAAACCTCGCATGGAATTATGGAACCGATCCGAAACCGCAGTGGGTTGACCAAGAAAAGGCTTTCTTCGATCAGGCGGTTCAGGAGCTCTATGGCGTCACCGGTCTAACCGGTAAGGATGCCGTAGATTTCTACAAGACGCATAGCGGGATTGAATCCTATGTCAACCAGCACTTCAAGGTTGCCGGATATCCCGCAACCGTCGGTCACTACCTGCATGTCATCAGCCCCGAAATCGGCTATATGGGCATGGCAGTCTGCAGCAAGGGAACCTTGAACGGCTGGCAGACCGACAGCCTCGATACCGCAAACCTTGGTTGGGCAGGTTCAGGCTGGAACATGAATCCCATGTCCGTCGACGAGTACGAGCAGAAGCTGACCTCCTATATCAACGGCCTCAAGAACGCCAAGAGCGCACTCGACGTAGCCAAGGCCGATCTCGCATCCAAGAAGCAGGCAGCCGCCGGCGCCGCCACAACCGTCCAGCAGAAGCAGGTCGCGGTGGATTCCGCACAGGCAGGTGTCGATGCCGCAAAGCAGGGTGTTGCCGATGCCCAGCGTGCCGTCGATGCCACCAAGGCTGATGTCGCCGCCAAGCAGCAGGGCGTCACGGATGCCCAGACCGAGCTTGATGCGGCGAAATCGGACCTCGATGCCGCCAACGCGGCAGTCGATACGGCAAAGTCGACCGTCCAGCAGAAGCAGGTCGCCTTTGATGCTGCCAACGCAGCCGTAATGACCGCACAGTCTAAGTTGGATTCCGCCAAGGCGGACACCGCTGCTAAGCAGCAGGGCGTGGACGATGCGAACGCCGACCTCGCGAAGTTCTTCCAGGACGTCGCCGACGCCAAGAAGGCGGTCGATACCGCAAAGAGCGTCCATGACGCGGCGGCAGCCGACCAGGCCGAGAAGGCGGCAGTCCTCGCAGCCGCCAAGCAAAAGGCGAACGGCACCGCACGCGCCCTCGCGGATGCCCAGCGTGCCGTCGATGCCGCAAAGGCCGACACCGGCGTTGCCGCCGATAGGCTCACCGGCTCCCAGACCGATCTTGTGGGCGCACAGTCGAACCTCGACATCCTCACCGGTCTTGCCGCGAAGCTCGCAGAGACACAGCAGCGCGAGCAGGATGCAGTAAAGGCTGTCAATGACACCAAGGCTGCGCTCGATGCCGCGAAGGCGGATGCCATCGCCGCCGAGTCCCTGGTCTCCGCCGCCGAGCAGGCAAAGGCGCAGGCAGACGCCAAGCTGTCGAAGCTGAACTCCATCGATGCCGGCGCGGCGATCGCTTCCGGCCATGATGTGAACGCGGATGACGCCCTCAACGCGCTTTTCGCCGCAGCAGTCGAGGCACGTGCCAAGGTCGCTCCTGCCAAGGCCATCCTGGACGAGAAGCAGGCCGCGGTGGACGGGCTCCAGTCCGGCTATGATGCGGCACTCGCCGCCTACGAGCAGGCGAAGTCCGACCGCATCGCAGCGGAGCAGAAGCTTTCCGATGAGATCGCACGACAGGAGGCAAAGGAGGCGGCAAAGCAGCAGGCGGCATACACCCCGAAGCACCTCGCCGGCACGGATACCGCCCAGCCCGGCAACCTCGCCCAGACCGGTGACCGCGCGGGACTCATCGGCGAGACGTTCGTCATCGGCGGTACCGTCCTCGTGGCAGCCGGCGTCTTTCTCAATCAAAAGAAGCGCCGCGAGCAGATGTAAAAGCGAACCGGGCGTTGGATACCGGCTAGTGTCCAACGCCCGGTTTCATGGACAGGGAGATCGGTGTGAGAACAAATGCTATTATCGTTGCGCTTCTGGTGTGCCTTTCGGCACCTCAACTTGGATGTGCCAGCGTTGCAAAGCAAGGAAGCGGCTCTACGGAAAGGGCTGCCACAGCGGTAAAGAATAAAGACAAAAAGAAGCCAAGCGAAGAAAAGGCGACGCAGGCCTCTGGAGCCAAGACCGAGGAGAAGAAAGAATCCGACGACAAGGACCAGAAGTCCGATGACTCCAAGAAGGAGGATAACAAGTCTTCCGATTCCTCGAAGTCGGACAGCAAGGGCGATTCCTCCCAGTCCAAGCAGAATTCCGGCAATTCGCAGGGCTCTGGCAGCAACAATTCCTCTTCCAACGGCGGTAGCCAGAAGAAGTGGGTTGCCGAGCAGGGCCACTGGGAGACTGATTACAGCCAGGTCTGGGTGCCGAATGTGGTATATACGCGTCATGAACGTTACATTTGTAGTGCATGCGGTGCATCTTTCGACTCTATAGCCGCTTGGTCAGCTCATAGTGACGCAATGTGGGAACAAGGTCAAGACCATGGAGCATATATCAATGATTCGTATACTACCTCTGAGGACCAGGGACATTATGAACAGAAGGCTACGGGGCAGCATTGGGTCGTCGATGTTGCTGGTCACTGGGAATAATGGACATATGTTCCTCTCCTCTTACATTCGGTAAATGATTATTTATTTGTGGGCGGCCGGTTCGGCCGCCTTTTTTAGACGCCCAGTCTGGGAGCAAACGATAGGAAAGCAATCAAACGAGAGGCTGTTCCAAAAGAATCCGGCGGTGCCGGATGCTTCGGGCAAAAACTTCCGCAAATCGGTAAGGTCTTCCATCAACTTGCTCCAGCCCTCGCCCGGAGTCCGCTGCGCGGTAATGCAAACACTCGGCATCCCTCGCATTCGCATTACCGCTCCGCTCTCGCTACAGCGAACTTTCAACACTCAGCATCCTTCGCGTTAAAAATTCGCTTCCGCTCACGGTCTTCACTTTCGCTTCGACAACGCGAGGCACCTCGCTTGGAATGAGGCCTCTCATTCCATGTCTACACTGCGTTCCGCCCAATCGCCGTACCGGTGATTGCAAGATGACTGTGGGTGGCATTTTTGTGGGCCCATTCGGACCCCAAAAACACCACGCCACAGACCTTGCTTATCGCCTGCTGCGGCGATAAGGTTATCGTGAAGTTGAAACTTCGCGATGAAGAATCGCGGCGACGATTCTTCATTTTTGGAACGACGCCAGCCGTTCCTCATCAAGGAAAGCGAATCGCATAGCAGGTTTTGATCGGAGGCCTCTCCGATCACTGATTCGTTTTCCGGAGGAATCATGAGCAGGCTCCGCCCACACACCATCAAGGCGTCTCTTTCCGATGAAGAGAAGAAAGTCATCACTGCAATCGCAAAGCGACATGAGATGAGTGAGGCGGAACTCATACGCTTCACTTTGTGCAATACCGACGATCTCGATATCGATTTTGGTCTTGCGGAAATCGCTGATCAAAAATCCCGAACCGATGACATTCACGTCCGGGTCTCGCCGGAAGAAAAAAAGATAATTGAAAGCAATGCTGATTCCCTCGATATGACTGTCAGTTCGTATGCTCGTCGCGTACTACTCAAAGGGAATGTTGAGAAAATCGATCTCGATCGGGCGTCGATCGACAAGATTTATCACGAGCTTTTAAAGGAAGGAACAAACCTTAATCAGCTCATGTACTTCGTAAATGCACAAGGTCTTCCGGCGTATAACGAGAAGGCGGTTTTCCGAACACTTGAGAAGGTCTATCAAGTTGGGCGTAAGCTGGACCGTTTCATCGACGAGCTCGAGAAGCGCTATTTCGTCGGTGGTGATGTGAAATGACGGTTATCAAACAGAAAAGCGTTTCGAGCGACCGTTACGCAAAGAACGTCCGTAAATACATCAACGGAAAAGATGCGCTTGCGCGTGGCGGCTGGAACATCGAATACAGCGATCGCTGGTTTTCGAAAATGGATAGAACCAGAAAGGTTTTCCATCACGACAAACCGTCGAGAGCCGGAGCCAAAAACGTAATCCTGCTTCATCAGATCCTCGCGTTCCTTCCGGAAGAATGCTCATGCAACGGGGGCAAGATGACCCCCGATGCATGTTTGGCCTACGCGGAGCAATGGCTTGCGAAGTACTATCCGCATCAACAAGTGATTCTCGCGCTGCACGAAGAAAGCGATAAGGCGGGAAAACGCTACGCAGTGCACATGGCGATCAACCGTACCGATTTGTTAACCGGCAAGCGTTGCGAGACGGGCGGGCGGCATGGAAAGTACGAACGCGCCTCATGGGTCCGCGAACTCGATAAGGACTGGAATCTCGCCCAGCTCGAAAAGGGAAAGAAGAATTCGAAGATTCGCGATCGCCAGCCGCGCGATATTGAAAAGGAGATTGTCGATCGCGGAGAGTACAGTTATAAAAACAATCTGCGCGAGCTGATCCATATTGCAATCAACGACTACCACCCGAAGAATATGGAGCAGTTCAAAAAATTACTTGCCTCATGGGGCGTAGACATTTTCATCAAGAACAATCGTGTCTATGCGACAGATCTTGATATCAAAGAGGCCGGCAACCCGAAGTGCACTTTCAACCTGACCCGTCTTGACGGTCGGTTTGCGGTCAAGCAACTTGAGGCGGCCTTCAAAAATAACGTGCTTGAAGCCGAGCGAGCCCTTCCATACGAGAAGCGCTGTGAGATCTACATCCAACGGCTTAAAAAAGCGTATTCGGCGTGGGTCGAGCAGGCAAAGGCGAGCAAGGGCGTCGCCTACAATCTCTTCCCTAAGTTCATCGCACCGAAGTGCGATGAAGATCTGCTCGAAGATCCGTCGGTTCGCGATGAGCTTCTTGCGCGTCGCGGCTACGCAAGGGAGATTCGCAACCGCTATTCCGGCGACGTTGTCGATGCCGGCGACGACCGTGTTCGCGCCGCCGGCCAGGCGCACAGCGGTAGCGCCGTGTCGCGACAGATGGACGATCGCGTTGTCGATCGCGGTGATTTCTCACGCGGAGACACGCCTCGCTAGTTTTGGAAAGCCTATCGTCGGTGCCCTAGCGCGCTGCCATCCAGTGCCGATTCTTTCATGCTCGCAATTCGGCGAGGGTGAGGAGTATGAATTGATCGGCGGGAGTCAGCCGCTCTGATAGAATCGTCCTTGCTGGCGGCAGCCCTCGTGCCGGGCAGAGCCCTCCATTTGATGGGAGGTGATGCCCATGACCGATTTCACCGAGCTCGTGAAGCTCCTGACCGCTATGGTCTCGCTCCTCACGGCCCTTGTCGGCCTTTCCAAGGCACTCAAGCAGGGCTCGAAGCCCAAAAAGAAAGGCCACCGTCGCTAGGACGATGACCCAACTTCATTAAGCAACGGCTCTGCCCAGCTCTCTACAACTTGGGCTGCCGTCGGCACCATTTTACCCTCCTGACGAGCAATTCGTCCATATTTCAAAAATCAAATCCTGTTCGCGCGTGGGCGTAAACTTTTCCTTGATTCTCATGTTCACTGCAACAGCCTCAGGACTCAGCGCAACGCGTTGCGCTGAGTCCTGAGGCGCGAATCCGGGTAGGCAACCCCAGAGGGGCCGGAATCCCCCGGCCCGCGATGGAGGGA
>NZ_JBBNGA010000018.1:0-38865 GCF_040095305.1 Collinsella sp. CLA-AA-H167 | reverse complement strand
ATCGCGCCCCTGCGGTCGCTCTCCCCGCTGGAGTGCTCGGAGGGCGTCAGGCCGACCCACGCGGCGAACGAGCGGGCGTTCCTGAACCTGGAGAACTCGCCGGCCTCGAACACGAGGTCGGCGGCGGTCGCGGTGTCGACGCCCTTGAGGCAGCGCAGGGAGTCGACCCTCCTCCTCCACCTGGGCTTGCGGGCCTCGGCCCCGACGAGCCCCTCGAGCCTCGACTTCTCCTCCGCCGCCCGCCTGACCGCCTCGACGTAGTAGGCCAGCACCTCGTTGTCGGCCCCCTCCGCGAACCTTATCGACTCGATCCAGGACCAGTGCGCCCGGGTCCAGTTCCCCTTCCTGTGGATTGGCTACACTGATGTGGACAGTTCCGGGAGGGGCGCGAGAGACGGGAGGGCCGTATATGAGGGACCCCAGGCACCCGAGGCATTTCACCGACGAGTTCAAGAGGCAGATAGTCGACCTCTACAACGCCGGAAAGCCCAAGCGCGAGATCATGGACGAGTACGACCTCGGCAAGAGCACCGTGGAGAGGTGGATCAAGTCGATAAACGCGACCGGCTCGCCGCGCGCCGCGGACAACCGCACGCCCGAGCAGAACCGGATCCTGGAGCTCGAGCGCGAGAACCGCAGGCTCCGGATGGAGGTCGACGTCTTAAAACAAGCGGCGCTGATATACGCTCGAAAGTGAGGGCCATAGCGGCCAACGAGGGCCGCTACCCCATACCAGCGCAGTGCAGGCTCCTCGGCGTCGCGAGGTCGACGTACTACTCCATGCGCTCGCGGGCCGACCGGCCCGACGCGCCGGACCCCGCCGCGCCGGCCGTGGTCGCGGCCCACGCCGCCAGCAAGGGCCGGTACGGCTCGCGCAAGATAAAGGCGTCGCTCGAGAGGTCGGGCGTCACCGTCAGCCGGCGCCGGGTCTGCCGCATCATGAGGGAGAACGGCCTGGTCAGCGCATACGGCAGGAAGAGGTTCAAGGTGCACCCCGGGGCGGTCAACGAGGCCGACGTGCCCAACGTCGTCGCGCGCGGCTTCGGCGGCAGGGCGCCGCGCACCCATATATGCAGCGACCTGACCTACGTGCGCGTCGGGGCCTCGTGGAACTACGTCTGCCTGCTCGTCGACCTCTACAACAGAGAGATCGTCGGTCACTCCGCCGGGCCCAGGAAGGACGCCCGGCTGGTCAAGTCGGCGTTCGCGACGGTCTCCTTCCCCATCTCGGACATCGAGGTATTCCACACGGACCGCGGCAGCGAGTTCGACAACGCCGAGATCGACCTGATGCTCGAGACCTTCGGCATAGAGAGGTCGCTGTCGGCCAAGGGCTGCCCCTACGACAACGCCGTCGACGAGTCGACCAACAGGATACTGAAGGCCGAGCTCGTCCACCGCGAGACGTTCGGCACGACGCGCGAGCTACGGGCCAAGCTCTCGGACTACGTGAACTGGTACAACAACTTCAGGATCCACTCGACGCTGGGCTACATGTCGCCGGTCGAGTTCAGGGAAGCGGGGCTGTCCCTCCCGGAATCGTCCAAATAGGTGTTGCCAATCCACTGCGGCCGGTGGGCGTTCTCTCGTCGAAGACGAGCCCGTGCCTGAGCAGGAACTTGGAGAGCCGCTGCTTCGAGCGCGAGAGGTCGTCCCTCGCGTCCTCGAGCGCCCTGGTCAGGTCGCGGGCGGCCTCGCACTCGTCGTCGGGGACCCACACCTCGACCACGTTGCCGACCGACAGCATGCGGGCGAGGAACTCGGCGTCGTTGCGGTCGTTCTTCCTGCGCCTGTCCGCGCTGGGCTTGATCATCTTCGAGACGGCGCCGACCACGCAGTCGACCCCCAGGCCGGAGAGCCTCTTCTGCAGGTCGAACCCCGTGACCCCGGACTCGTACACGCACCTGGCCCTGGGGTCCACGGACCGGACCCACGCCGCGACGGCCCCGGCGTCGTAGCCGAAGGTCGCGCAGCGCACCTCCCCGGTCATGACGTCGAGGGAGACGGCCTTTATCGAGCGGGCGTGGACGTCGAGGCCGACGAAGGTGGTAGTATCGAGCATGGGAGCCCCTTCCATGAATGCGGCGTGGCCGCCACGGCTGGATTAGACACTCACCATTGTCGGCCTGATCCGCGGACTTTCATGCCGGGGGCTCCCAATGTTTTTATGTCCTGCTCATATCGTCTCTGCCGGCAGTCGGGGACACTCCTTGCGCCAGCGTTGCATCGAATGCTCGGGAAAATACGAGCCGGTATTTGGCCGAATAGTGGGTCGCGGTTTCCGGATGGGGTGGGTTGCGGAAAGCGCGACCCGGAATATTGCTCTGAAACGGGATGCCGTTTCCCGACAAGGCTCAACCGGAAAGCGCATCCCATTCTGAGGCGGCAAAACGGGATGCGCTTTCCGCGCGACAGAATCTATGCAGCCGTGTTGAGCGACAGCCCCGCTACTCGCCCAGGATTAGCGCCGCGAGCTCGTCCTGGGTGTCCACCACGTAGTCGGCGCCAGCGGCTTCCAGCTCTGCGCGGCCGCGGAAGCCCCAGGTGACACCCGCGCTCTTGAGGCCGGCGTTGTGACCGGTCAGGATATCGACATTGGAATCGCCTACATAGAGTGTGGTTGCCGGGTCGGCGCCTAGCTCTTTCATCACGTGCAGCGTAACAGGTGCCTCGGGCTTGGGAGGAAACGCATCGACGCGGCCCTGCACCAGCGCAAAGCGCTCGGAACCAAAGTATTTCTCGATAAGCGGAACCGCCGAGACGTGGTCCTTGTTAGTGAGCACGGCAAGCTGCACACCCGCGGTGCGCAGGCGGTCGAGCATCTCGATCGTACCGGCGTACGGTGCGGTGTGGTCTTCCTTGTGCTCGCCGTAATAAGCCCTAAACTCGGCAAGCGTCTGCTCAAACATACGGCCGTCGCCCGCATACTCGGCGGGCATAAAGCGCTCGACCAGCTTGAGCATGCCGTTTCCCACCTTGTAGCGGTACTCGTCTACGGCAAACGTGGGCCAGCCGTGCATCTCGCAGGTATGGTTGCCGGCGGCTGCCAGGTCCTCGAGCGTGTTGAGGATGGTGCCGTCTAAATCAAAAATCACATGGGAAAAAGCTGCTGCCATGGGTGCTCCCGCCGTTTGGGTTATAGGACGCACCCATGATAACGGGCTGGCGTGTCGGGCATGTTTGAAATCTGAACAACTTTGACTGCCGTGTATCGGGCCGCGCTGCCCGACCATCTCTGTCGTTAGCAAATTCTCGGCAGCTGCTCTCCTACGAGCATGTCGAGGATGCGGGTCGAGCCCCAACCGGTACGTACGCGCACGGCGGGGCGGGCGTCCTCGGCAAGCGGCAGCACGCGACCGATAATGGCGGCATTCTCGCCGTAGCGCGCGGCGCGCATGGCGGCCAGCACGGCATCGGCCCGCTCGGCCGGCACCACGGCAACCATCTTGCCCTCGTTTGCCACCTGCAGAACGTCGTAGCCGAGCATCTCGCAGGCGGCCTGCACGTCGGGGCGCACGGGCACGGCATCCTCGTCGATCTCCATGGCAACACCGCTGGCCTGGGCAAACTCGTTAAGCGTCGAGGCCAGGCCACCGCGCGTGGGGTCGCGGAAGCAGCGTGTGTCGGGTGCTGCGGCAAGCACATCGGCAATCAGGTGGTTGAGCGGCGCGGCATCGCTTTCGATGGCGCTCGAAAACGCCAAGCCCTCGCGTTGGCTCATGATGGCGATGCCGTGGTCGCCGAGTGTGCCCGACACCAGGATGACGTCGCCGGGCCGGCAGTTGGCACCGCTGAGCGTCACGCCTGCGGGCACCTCGCCTACGCCAGCGGTATTGATGTAGACGCCGTCGGCACCGCCACGCTCGACCACCTTGGTGTCGCCGGTGATAATCTTCACGCCTGCCTCATGTGCCGTTTCGGCCATGGTCTGCACAATCTGGCGCAGCTTGTCCATGGGATAGCCCTCTTCGAGGATAAAGCCGCATGAGAGGTAGCGCACGTTAGCGCCCGAGGTCGCGACGTCGTTGACGGTTCCGCACACGGCGAGTCGGCCGATATTGCCGCCGGGGAAGAACTGCGGCGAGACTACAAAGCTGTCGGTCGACATGGCGATGCGCCCGCTCGCGGGCAGCGCAGCGACGCCGGCATCGTTGCCCTCGAGCAGTTCGGGCGACCCAAAGGCATCCAAAAAGACCTCATCGATGATGCGTTTCATCATCTGGCCGCCAGAGCCGTGGCCCAACAGGACAGTGCTATCGGTGGCAGTACGGGACATATCGAAAACTCCAATCGTGGGGGGTCGGCAATAGCTGAGTGTGGCAGAATCGATGTTAAGTAAAAGTCAGCGAGCGCCATTCAGGCGAAGTGAGTTGCCTTGAAAGAGGAGGCTGCTGGGCTTTTGCCCGCAGCCGACGATTGAAAGGCAAATCGCTCGCCTGAATGGCGCGCAGCGTCGACCGGCCCGCCGTTCGTTAGAGCGGCGGAACCCATTAGCCTCGGTAGCGGAAATATGCTGCACAGCTGCCCTCGGAACTCACCATGCAGGGGCCGATGGGATGCTCGGGTGTACAAGCGCGGCCGAACAGAGGGCAGTCGCTCGGCGTAATGGCCCCGCGCAGCACGTCGCCGCAGCGGCACCCACGCGGCTCGACCGTCGTCTCAACGGGCACGTCAAAGCGAGTGCGGGCATCAAAGCGCGAGAACTCGGGGCGGATGGAAAGGCCCGAGTTGGCAATCGGCCCCAGCCCGCGCCACGTGGTGTCGCATGGCTCAAACACCTGCTCGACCAGCTGGCGCGCCACGGGGTTGCCGTCTGCGTTGACGCCACGGCGGTAGGCGTTGTCGATTGCGGGCTGCCCCTCAACAACCATCTGGACCAGCATGCAGATGCCCTGCAGAATATCGACCGGCTCAAATCCGGTGACTACGCCTGGGGTCTCGAACTCATCGACCAAAAAGTCAAAGGGGGCTAAGCCCGTGATGGTGGCGACGTGTCCCGGAAGGATAAAGCCGTCGATAGTGGTCTCGGGATCGTTGGCGATGGCGCGCAGCGCCGGCGGCGTGGTCTTGTGGGCGCAATAGACCGAGAAGTTCTGGAGTCCGCGTGCATCGGCCTCCAAAATGGCGGCGGCGATGGTGGGCGTCGTGGTCTCAAAGCCGACGCCCATAAAGATGACCGGGCGATCGGGGTTGTGTTCGGCGATATCGAGTGCATCGAGCGGGGAGTACACAATGCGAATATCGCGCCCCGCCGCCTTTTGCGCGGCGAGCGAGGTAGACGACCCGGGCACGCGCATCATGTCGCCAAAGGTGGTGATGATGGCGCCGTCCATCTTGGCGAGCGCGATTGCATGGTCGATATCGCGGTTGGCGGTAACACAGACGGGGCAACCCGGACCGCTCAGCAGTTTGAGCCCGGCAGGCATAATGGAGCGAAAGCCATAGCGACCGATGCTCACGGTGTGCGTGCCGCAGACTTCCATAAGGTTGATGGTGCGGTCGCCGACGAGTTCACGGATGCGCTCGATGAGCTCGCGAGCCAGCTTGGGATCGCGGAATGCCGAGAAGTCGATACCGGAGCGAGCCGGCTGTCCGGCCGCCACTAGTAAGCCTCGGCCGGGTTGGTGGCCAGCTGGTCTTCTTCGACCAGTTCGGTCATGGTGTTGACCAGGTCGAGCGTCTCCTGCGCCTCCTGCTCGTCGACAATCTGAATGCCAAAGCCGGCGTGCACGAGAATATAGTCGCCTACCTGTGCCGTCGGCACGAGGCGCAGCGAAACGGGGCGCTCGATGCCCATCATGTCGACGGTCGCCTTAAGGTCGTCGTCGCGTTTGACCACTTTACCGGGAACGGCAAGGCACATAATGTTCCCCTTTTATACGTTTTGCGCTGGATAGGCGCCTAATTACCCATCAGTTGATGGTAGCGCTCGCAGGAGTCACGAGCAAACGCGTTACACCTGTGAGACGGCGGCGCGCAGGCTGGCAAAACAGCCTATCGCGATGCTGTCTGCGCGAGGCGAGCGCGAGCGATGACGGCCTGACCGTAGGCGATACAGCCGTCGTTGACGGGCACGGAGCGGGGAATCAAGACAGTGAGACCCATGCTTTTGAGCTCGCGGGTGAGGAGCTGAAGCAAAAGTCGGTTCATGAACACGCCGCCCGAGAGCGCGACGGTGTCGAGGCCTTCACGGGCGCAGATTTCGCGTGCGATTCGTGCCGAGGAGCGCGCGATGGTGACGTGGAAGTCGAGCGCGAGCTTGCCGGCGGGCACGCCGGTCCTGATTCCCTCCAAAAGCGCCTCAAAAAGCGGTCTGGAGTTCAGAACATGGCAGTCGTCCGGACGGGATGATTCGGTTACGGAAAAGCTGACCATATTGCCGGTGGGGCAGGCACTTTCACTGCTGAACGCGCGCCAGGCGGCGGCTTCGAGTTCTATGGCGGGTTCGCCCTCGTAGGTTGCCTTGTCGCAGATGCCCAGAATTGCTGCCGCGGCATCAAAGAGACGTCCCATGCTGCTGGTACGCGGGCTGTTGATGCCGCGCTCGATCATGGTGGCTGTCACGCTACGCGTTTGCTCGTCGAGGCTGTCCAAAAGCTGAGCGGCGCCTGGGTGCTCGAGTAGGCCGAGTTCGCTGAGCAGGGCAAAGGCGTTGCGTCGAGCGTCGCGTACGGAGGCCGCCCCGCCGGGGAGCGCCCAGGTGAGCAAATGCGCGGTGCGCTCAAAGCCGTCAAGGCTGGCAACAAGAAACTCGCCGCCCCAAATGGTCCCATCGGTGCCGGCGCCGGTGCCGTCGAAGGCGATGCCAAGGACACGCGTGTCGGTTGTAAGCTGGCCCGCGGCGATGGCCTCGGCCATTACGCTCGCGATATGCGCATGATGGTGCTGCACTTCGACGAGCGGCAGATTGCATTTTCGCGCCTGCTCGCGCGCCCACTGGTCCGATAGATAGCTGGGGTGTAAATCGCAGGCCAAGGCGGCGGGCGCCAAGTCAAAGAGATCTTCCAAGCGCGTGCGCGCGGCGTTCCAGGCATCGAAGGTCCCGCCGTTTTCAACATCGCCGATATGCTGCGACACAAAACAGGTTGCCTCGCCGTTCGTCCCTTCGCGCGTGAGCGCAATCGTGGCCTTTTGTTGTGGCCCGCAGGCGAGCACGCAGGACGGAGCGCCGTCGAGCGCCGGCAACGGCAGCGGCTGGGGTGCATATCCGCGGGCACGGCGCACGGGCATAATGGCGCCGTTGACCACGCGCACCACGGAGTCGTCGTAGCGCGAGAGGATCGCGCGGTCGTTGCCGAGTAGCGCATCAGCAATGCCGGCGGCAACGAGGCGCTCCCAGGCAAGGTCGTCATCGGTCTCGATGGGCTCTTCGCTCAGGTTTCCGCTGGTCATGACGAGTGCGTGCACACCGCGGGCTTCTGCTGCGGCAAGCAACAGATGCTGAAGCGGGGTGTAGGGGAGCATAACGCCGAGCTCGGGAAGGTCGTGCGCGACGGACGGCGCGAGCGCGAGGGCGTCGGGGGAGCCGCCGCTCTCGCAAACAGCACGTCGGCGCAGCAGCACAATGGGGCGAATGCTGCCGGCCAGCAAGCCGCGCTCAACGTCGTTGACATGGCACAGGCGTTCAACGTCGGCAAGGTCGCGCACCATAACGGCAAGCGGCTTGTTGCTGCGGCGTTTGCGACGACGAAGCTCGGCTACCGCCTGCTCGTTGGAGGCGTCACATGCCAAGTGAAATCCGCCCAGGCCCTTGATGGCGACGATGCCACCGCCGGCCAGCAGCTCAATGCAGCGCTCGATGATAGCGTCGCTGGCTTCGCGTGTGGTGCCGACGGCCGGCAACGCGGCGGCTTCGCCCGGCTCACCGCCCACGCTCGCTTCGCGCCACGTGATATGCGGCCCGCAATCAAAGCAGGCATCGGGCTGCGC
Source organism: Collinsella sp. CLA-AA-H167 (assembly GCF_040095305.1). Taxonomy (NCBI): domain Bacteria; kingdom Bacillati; phylum Actinomycetota; class Coriobacteriia; order Coriobacteriales; family Coriobacteriaceae; genus Collinsella; species Collinsella sp. CLA-AA-H167. The sequence goes on along the minus strand of NZ_JBBNGA010000018.1, from coordinate 30,936 downwards.
GTGAAAACGCCGGTCGAGTGGGTCGGCATACTCCGCGGCACACTCAGGACACATGGGAAAACAATTCATCGACGTGGCCGCTCGGTCATAAGGCAGCGACCGGATGATGGTAAAGCGCGGTCCGCAGTTGGTACAGTTGATAAAAGGGTAGTGATAGCGCCGATCGGCGGGGTCGAACAACTCGCGCAGACAATCATCGCAGGTGGCGATATCGGGCGAGACGAGCGTCGTGTGCGCGGTCTGGTCCTGCGATGCCACAATACGAAAGCCCTGCTCATCGGCAGCGCTCCAGCCGCTAGGCTTCAAATCCGCAATATCGACTCGCTCAACGCGAGCCGCCGCGGGCGCATGCTCAGAAAGAGCAGCGACAAATCCGTCAACCGCCTCGGCACGGGCGTGCGCCTCGATATGCACGCCGTCGCCCGCGTTGAGCACCCATCCGCAAATGCCATGCGCCATGGCCTCGCGATACACAAACGGCCGCATGCCAACGCCCTGCACAATGCCCGTCACATGAATATGCACATGTCGCATGCGACACCCCTCATCAAAACCGACCAAATAGGGACAGGTGCGCTACAGCCCCAGGCTCTGCTTGGTGGCGGCGCACGTGAGCTCACCGTGCTTAACGCCGCGCAGGCCCAGCAGGCGGTCGGCTAGTTCGTAGACGCGCTCGCCGCGACCCTTGAGCGCCAGAATCTCTAAGCAGTTGTGGTGATCCAGATGCACGTGCATGGTCGATACGATCTCGTCGGTGTAGTCGTGCTGCACTTCGTCCAGACGGCGCGTCAGGTCGCCGGTATGGTGGTCGTAGATCATGGTGAGCGACCCGATAACATGCTCGTCGGGCGTGCGCATCTGCTCCTTGGCGATCGAGGCGCGAATCAGATCGCGTACGGCCTCGGATCGGTTAGCCACGTCACCGCGGCGCGCGATCTGCTCGTCAAAGCGGCGCAGCAGGTCGTCGGGCGCGGTGACCGAAAAGCGGACCAGCTCGGAGCTGGAGCCGCTGTAGCGGCAGCTTGCATCGTCGTCCGCACCGTGATTGTGCGCGTGCTCGTGCTCGGCCACGTTACACCAGTTTCACAGAGCCGACGGAGTTGTGGTCGGCCTCGATGGCCTCCTCGTAGCCCTCGAGCGCATCGTGCGCCTCGTGGAGTGCCGCCATGGCGGCCTCGAGCTTGGCGCCAATGCGCTCCATGTCAAAGTTCTCGGTCGCATGCAGCAGCTGATGGCTCCACTCGTGAGCGAGCTCAATGGTGTCGTCGACCTGCTTGACGCTCATGGCAAGCTGGCTCATGTTCATTCCGACGTCATGCATGGGGAGTCTCCTTTTGTACGGGGCGATATGGTGGTTCAGATTCTACTACGCCCGCCTTGAGCGCCGCCGCATAAGAAAACGGGTGCGAGTCCGTCTGACCCGCACCCGTTCACTGGGGGCTGTTTGTATCTACCATACTATCCGTGGTCGCATACCTTGCGTTTGGCACTCCGGCGAGCGGTGCGAAACCGCTCATGGACGGCAGATGGGTAACAAGCGTATTACAGATGTTTCTCCAGCAGTGCCTGAAGTCTTGCCTTGGGCAAGGCGCCGACCGAGCGGTCGACCTCCTCGCCGTTCTTAAAGACGATCAGCGTGGGGATGCTCATGACGCCAAACTTCATGGCCAGGTCCTGGTTGTCGTCGACGTTGCACTTGGCCACAGCCAACTTGCCGGCCAGCTCGTCGGCAACCTCGTCTACGATGGGCGAGAGCGAGCGGCAGGGGCCGCACCACGGGGCCCAAAAATCAACCAGTACGGGCAGGCTGTCGTTAACGATGGAATCGAAGTTCTCGGGGGTAATCTGCTTAATGTCAGCCATGGTGACCTCCATAATACGACGCGGCTCGGCCGCGTAAAACTCAGTACGACCGTGCTTATACCCAGCGGCCCGCAAAGCAACCACTCGCGGGCGGCTCTTTTATATAATGGTGGGCACGCAAACGATTGGAGAGCGCATGCCCACGTCACAAAGCCAGAAAAAAGAAGCCATCGCTCAGGCGACCGAGCAGGAGCTCGCGTCGCTTGCAGGTCGCGGTGTGCGTATCGCGGGCAACGCGTGCTCGCCGATTGTGCTGGTCAAAGGCGATTTGGATGAAGCCGAGTGCTCGGGCGGCGAGCTGGCTGCCGGCGCGGATGGCGCCGCGTTGCGCAAGGCGCTCGGCGCCATCGGATATGCCCCCGAGGACTTTTGCGTGCTGGCAAGCGTCGCCGGCGCGGGTGACGGAGCGGTCGCGGTGGGCGAGACTCTGCCGTGCGACCTGTTCCGCGAGGCGCTGGAGGCTCTGGACCCCGAGGCGGTGCTGCTGCTCGACAACAGTGCGGCCGATGTCATGCGCGAAACCTACGCCGATATGCTCGTGGCGATTGATGACTTCGACACCGCCATGCTCAAGCCCGGCCTGGTCGCCCATGTGCAGGGCCGCCGCGTGCTCGCGCTCGATGGCTTTGAGGCGGCGCTGACCGACAAAGCGGCCAAGCAGCGTATGTGGGCCTACATCAAGCAGCTGACCCCGGCGGTCGCTCCACTGTAGCGGATCGGCACCGGCGAGCGATTGCCTGGCGGGCGAGGCGCGCCGCGAGATCGGCGCCGTACTTCTACATCACAGCGCGCAGCTCAAACCGATCGCCGTTAATGCGGAACTGGCAGTTGCCGTTCATGCGCTCCACGGCAAGTTTGATGCTCTTGGTTCCAAAGCCGTGGCCCGCATGCCGGGTCACGGGCATGCCGTCGACCATGCGCGGCGCGCGGTCAAACGTGTTGGAAACTAACAGCAACAGCTGGCCGTCCTCAAGTCGCAGGTCAAGGTCGACGAATCGCTTTCCTTGGGGTGCGGCGCTTGCGGCGGTGATAGCGTTTTCCAAGGCATTTGAGAGCACGCTAAACAGGTCGGCGTCACCTACGTGGACGGTTTCGGGTACGGCGGCGCGCAGGTTGGCGGTAATGCCGTTTCTATTGATATCTGAGTTGAATGACGAAAGCGCGATGTTTACGGTCTCGTTGGCGCAGAAGCGGCGTACGGCGGTGCGGTCGCCGGCTTCGCAGAGTTCGTCGATGCGGTTGAGCGCCTCGTCGGTGTGGCCCTCCTCAATTAAAGTGGCCAGGCCGCGTAGGAAGTGGCGCATATCGTGGCGAAGAATCGACAGCTCGCGCCCAGATTGACGCCAAGCCTCGAGCTCTTTGATGGCGGCGCTGTCGCGGGTTTCGAGCATCCAACGCTCTCGCTCGGCGGTTTCCTTTTCTTCGTATTCGCGCAGGTAAACGGCAAGAAACATAAGATAGAAGGCACAGAGCGCAAATGCCAAAAACTCAACTGTCACCACCGAGCCCGAGTGGAACAGCGTGGTGTAGACGTTGGTGGCGTAGTCAAAGATGTAATAGACGAGCGGCAGGATTAAAAGGATGCCCAGCTCGGTGGGGCTTTTAATCGCCAGGCGGGGTCCAATGTCGCCGGCCCAATGCAGCAGGACGGCAAAGACGCCGAGCGTGGTAGCGATGCGTGCCAGATAGTACGCGATCTGAGAATCGGTTGCGGCAAATGCGGCGATGCCCATCCAATTGCTGAACTGGCAGCTCAGATAGGCGCTGGTGACGCCCAACGTCGCGAGTAGCGGACTCAAGTGGTAGCGCGCGCATAGGTAGACGGTAAGCGGCAAGTGCACGACGAGCGGATAGACCTGACGGGCAAAAAGCTCTCCGCCAACGACATTGGCGATCGAAAAGGCAGCGCCGGTTGCGGCTCCGACCCCCACCAACTCGAGTGCATGGCGTCGATTGATTTCGATACCGCACAGCGCCGCCGAGGCAAAGACGCCAAAGAGCAGCGTCGTGGCGTGGTGGATTGCCCAAAGGACCATTTCGACCGAGGAGATCATCAGCGCCTCCCGCCCTCAAAGCGCACCGCAAAGTAGGCGTCTTGGAACCCCTGCTTGCTGCTGCGCGACAGCGGAATGCACGCGCCCGAGCGCATGACGATGTCTGTGCGATCGAAGTGGTCGATGTTGCGCAAGTTGACCTGGTAGCTACGGTGGCATTTAAAGAAGGTGGCATTTTGCGCCAAACGGTCCTCGACGCTGCGGAACGATTCGAGTGCCTCGATATCGCGTCCGTCGCGCAGATGGAAGACCACGTGCTTGTTGCGCGCCTCGGCATATTCGATGTCGGACAGGCGCAGGGCGTGGTAGCCAAAGGACGTTTTGATCACGAGCTCGTCGGTTGCCGCCGGGCGCATGCTCGAAAGTTCGTCGAGTAACTGCGCCAGGCGTTCGTAAGTCACGGGCTTGAGCAGATAGTCGAAGGCGCGGACCTCGTAGGACTCCAGTGCAAACTCGGGCGACGAGGTGAGGAACACCAGGCGCACGGCGGTGTCGGCCTGGCGCAATTCGCGTGCGGTGTCCATGCCGTTGACGAGCGGCATGATCATGTCGAGCAGGATGATGTCGGCGCGCGACGCGGCATGGCGCGCCAGCAGGTCCTCGCCGCGCGTGACGAGCGCAACATCGACCGCCGTGCCCGTCTCGATCGACCAACGGTCGATCATCCGGTGCAGTCTATCTAGAAAAGCGGCGTCATCGTCGCAGGCAATAATCTTGAGCATTCTGAGCCCCCTTAGTAGTTCGATTTTGCCACATTGGGCGCGGACCACTCGCGGGGGAGCGCCCGTTCGTGCCTCACGGTGCGCAACTCGCGCCGAGCGGTATTGCGGTGGCGAAAGATGCCTCCTGCGCTATCGAGAGCTCGGCTATCCTCAGCTTGCCAGTTCGAAAATGGACCTGCCGCATGATTGAATCTTTATTTCAACCTTACACCTAGGTTTACAGCTGTCTTGTCAGCTGTAAACCTAGGTGTCATACTAAAGCCCCAAGATTCGCCAAAAGAGAGGGGCCTTGATGGCACAGAGCGCGAACATGGATGCGTCGGAGCTTGCACGCGATATCGCGGCCGGCCTAGCATCGGCAACGACGGCAACGGAGCGCGCGGCACTGGTGCCCGCAGAGCTTGTCGAGGCCATTCAGCAACTAAAAACCCAACGTGACGCGGTGATCCTGGCGCACTACTATGTGGCGCCCGAGGTTCAGGCTGTGGCCGATTACGTCGGCGACAGCTTCTACCTGGCAAAGCTCGCCAAAAGCCTACCGCAGCAGACTATCGTGCTGTGCGGCGTGGAGTTTATGGGCGAGAGCGCCAAGCTGCTCAATCCCACCAAGACCGTGCTGCTGCCCGAGCCGGGCGCGGACTGTCCCATGGCGCACATGGTCAAGCGCGAGACGGTCGACGCGGCGCGCGCCGAGTATGGCGACGACCTGGCCGTGGTGTGCTACGTCAACTCGACGGTCGAGATCAAGAGCTGGAGTGACGTGTGCGTTACCAGCTCAAACGCCGTCAAGATCGTCTCCGAGCTGCCGCAGCAGCACATCTTGTTCATTCCCGACCAGAACCTGGGCCGCTTCGTAGCCGAGCAGGTGCCCCAAAAGCACGTCATCCCCAACAACGGCTACTGCCCGCGCCATCACATCATCACCGTCGAGCAGATCGTCGACGCGACGGAGGCCCACCCCGACGCGCTCGTGCTGGCGCATCCTGAGTGCAAGGCTGACGTCCTGGCTGAGGCCGACTACATCGGCTCCACCGCCGGCATCATCAAGTATGCCGAGGAGTCCGACGCGAGCGAGTTCATTATCGTGACGGTCCGCGGCGTACTCTACGAGCTCGAGCGCCGCTGCCAGGGCACCGGCAAGAAGTTCTACTTCCCCGCGGTGCAGCCCACCTGCGTCAACATGGATCTCATCACGCTCGAAAAGCTCGTGCGCTGCCTGGAGACGGGCGAGGGCGAGGTGCAGATTGGCGTGTCGGACAAGGCCGCCGATCAGGCCAAGCTCACGCTCGACCGCATGCTCGAGTACGCAGCGCGCTAGAACAATGCGGCATGAGGGACGGTCCCTTATGTCACATTCAAGGGAGAGGATTCCTGTGGAAACCAAGCAATACCCCGATATGGAGTGCGACGTCGTTATTGCCGGCTGCGGTGTAGCGGGCCTGTATGCGGCTCTCAACCTGCCGACGAGCATGCGCGTGATCATGCTCTCCAAGGGCGCTGTCGACGAGTGCGATTCGATGCTCGCGCAGGGCGGCATTTGCGTGCTGCCCGAGGGTTCTGACTACGATGCCTTCTTTGAGGACACCATGCACGCCGGCCACTACGAGAACCGCCGCGAGAGCGTCGACATCATGATTCGCTCGAGCCGCTCGGTCATCAACGACCTGCTGGCGATGGGCGTGGACTTTGAGCGCAAGGCCGACGGCAGCCTCGACTTTACCCGCGAGGGTGCGCACAGCCGCCCCCGCATTGCCTTCCATGCCGACATTACGGGCAAGGAGATCACGACCAAGCTGCTTCAGGCCGTTCGCAAACTGGATAACGTGCAGATTTTGGAGCACGTGGCCATGACCGACATCCTGACGGGCGAGCGTGACGGCGCAACGGTGTGTGCCGGTGTCGTCGCCGTTCCCGTGGACGAGGACAACTCGGTCCGCCCCGCCGACGAGCTGATAAATGCCGCCGAGGGCGCGCATGCCGGCGAGCCGTTTAAGATCCATGCCCGCCACACGCTGTGGGCGACGGGCGGCATCGGCGGCATATACGACCACTCGACCAACTATCCGCAGCTCACGGGCGATGCCTGCTACATCGCTCAGGAGCATGGCATTAAGATGGAGCACCTGGACTACGTGCAGATCCACCCCACGGGACTGTTCTCGCCGCAGCCAGGCCGCACCTTCCTGATCAGCGAGAGCTGCCGCGGCGAGGGCGCGATTTTGCTCAACGCCGCCGGTGAGCGCTTTACCGACGAGCTTCAGCCGCGCGATGTGGTCGCTGCCGCTATTCGCGAGCAGATGAAGCGGGACGGTACCGAGCACGAGTGGCTGAGCTTTGCCCCCGTCGAGCGCGATGTAGTGACCGGGCACTTTGCCAACATTCGCGCACGCTGCTTGGAGGACGGCCGCGACATCTTGGACGAGCCCATCCCCGTTACGCCTACGCAGCACTACTTTATGGGCGGCGTGTGGGTCGACAAGGACGGCCGCACCTCGATGCCCGAGCTCTACGCCGCCGGCGAGACGGCTTGCAATGGCGTGCACGGCAAGAACCGCCTTGCATCGAACAGCCTGCTCGAGGCGCTGGTCTGGGGTCGTCGCGCCGCGTGGTACATGCGTACCGGCGAGTCACTGGCCGTGGAGCAGGCCGGTGAGCCCGCGCTTGACGGGCGTCACCGCGCCCTGAGTGCCCATACCCTTGCAATCGATGATTTGGCTCGTGCCGCCGGCACGCAGGCCGTGGAGGAGTAGACCATGAATCCCATTACCATGAAACTCGTCGTCGATGATCTGATTCTGCAGGCTCTGCGCGAGGACATTACCTTTGAGGACGTGAGCACGGCGAGCGTGTGCCCCACGGCGCGTCCCGCCACGGTGGAGCTTATCGCCAAGGCCGATGGCATCATCGCCGGCCTGGATGTGTTCGCTCGCACCTTTGAGCTGCTGGATTCGCAGAGCTCGGTGCTGTTTGATGTTGCCGACGGTGACGAGGTGCACGCCGGCGACCACGTGGGCCAGGTGCGCGGCGATGCGCGCGTGCTGCTTTCGGGCGAGCGCGTGGCGCTCAACTACCTGCAGCGCATGAGCGGTATCGCTACCTATACGCACAGAATGGCTGCGGTGCTCGAGGGCACCAAGACCGTGCTTGTCGACACACGTAAGACCACGCCGGGCATGCGCGTCTTCGAGAAGGCCGCAGTCGAGATCGGCGGTGGCAGCAACCACCGCTATAACCTGTCGACGGCTGTCATGCTCAAGGACAACCACATCGACGCCGCCGGTGGCGTGGCGCGCGCGATCGAGATGGCGCGCGCCCATGCGTCGTTTACCACGACAGTTGAGATTGAGTGCGAGAACCTGGACATGGTGCGCGAAGCCGTGGAGGCCGGTGCCGACATTATCATGCTCGACAACATGACCCATGACGACATGGCCGCCGCCATCGAGCTTATCGCCGGTCGCGCCAAGACCGAGTGCTCGGGCAACGTGGACGCCAGCAACATTCGCGCCCTGGCCGATCTGGGTGTCGACTATATTAGCTCGGGCGCCCTGACGCACTCTGCGCCGATCCTCGACCTCTCGCTTAAGCACCTGCGTCTGCTGGACGGTAAATAATGAACGCCCGCGAGCGTCGCCGTGCCATCATGGCCGTGCTCGAAGGAGCCAAGGAGCCCGTTTCGGGCAGCGCACTTGCCCGCGAGGTTGGCGTGAGCCGTCAGGTCGTGGTTCAGGATATTGCCCTGTTGCGTGCCGATGGGCACGATATCGTGGCGACCAACCGCGGCTACGTGCTGCAGGAAGCCGCGAGTAGCCCCGCCGTGCCCACGCGTCTTGTTAAGGTGCGCCACGGCGTGGAGCAGGCGGGCGACGAGCTTACGAGTATCGTCGACGCGGGTGGCGCCGTGCTCAACGTGATCGTCAACCATCGTGTGTACGGCAAGATCACGGCCGACCTGGACATCCGCAATCGTCGCGATGTTGAGCGCTACCTGCACGATATCGAGAGCGGCAAGAGCTTTCCACTACTAACGGTGACGAGCGGCTACCACTTCCATCGCATCGCGGCGGAGGACGAGCAGACCCTCGACGAGATCGAGGCCATACTCAAGGAGAAGGGCTACCTTGCCGATTTAATGCCCTACGAGGATGATTTGTCCTAACCCGATACTGTATTTATAAGTTGCGGTGAAATAGTTCCTACAATCGGCACCTAAGCAATGAGCCAGGAACTATTCCACCGCAACTGCCAAGGTAGCCCCGTCCCCAATTAGCTGCCTATACAAACAAAAGGAGGCCTCCGCGGCGATGCGGAAGCCTCCTTTTTTGTGCACGGTGTACTTTTGAGTGTGCAAGTGGGGAGTTGTTACTCCTCGACGATCTCGGTGATCGCGCCAGCGGGGCAAGCGTCCTGGCAAGCGCCACAGGCGACGCAGGAGTCCTCGTCGGCGACGGTAGCGACGTCCTGGAGCTCCAGAACGCCAGCGGGGCAGGAGTCGACGCAAACGCCACAAGCGATGCACTCGTCGGCATCAATTACGGGATGAGCCATGGTAGTTTCCTCTCTGTTGACCGACGCTACAGGCGATGCGCGCCGGTTTGATTCGGGCAAAAACATACCACGGGAGCGACCGTTTGCAATACCCTCTGGCCGGCATCTTCATACCGTTCGCCGAGTATGCCAAGGTTTACTAAAAAACGCGCAGGTGGGGCCGTTGAGCTGCGAAAATGTTAGCTAAAGGTGACTTGAAATATTGAGCTATTGAGCGCGCCTGCGGAAAGGGCATCCCGTTATTTGGCCGAAAACCGGGGCGCAGTTTCCGGATGGACCGCCCGGCGGAAACTGCATCCCGGAATTTTCGCTCAGATTGGGATGTATTTTCCCGAAGGCTCTGGTTGCGGAAACTGCGACCCGGAATCCACGCTCAAACCGGGATGAGCTTGCCGCAAGACGGCCCCCAGGCACCCCCGGACGCAAACCTCAGCCATCTCTACATAGATCTCAATAGATCTGCCGAGAACTCAAACAGCGCATCTACCTGCGCATTTGAGAACCTAAACTCTCAGAGATAAGAAATCTTATATGAATTGACTTAGATTTTGTATATTCCGGCCCATAAGGGGATACACTACATCCTGAAAGACAAGCCGAAGCGCCGCGCGACAGATCGTCGAGGCGGCGCGAACGCAAAAGAGAGAGGGAATTTCTAATGAGTAAGATTCTTGGTATCGACCTTGGTACTACTAACTCCGCAATGGCCGTCCTCGAGGGCGGTTCTCCGACCATTATCGTGAACGCCGAGGGCGACCGCACCACCCCGTCTGTCGTGGGCTTCCGTGCTGACGGCGACCGCGTCGTGGGTAAGGCCGCTAAGAACCAGGCGGTCACCAACCCCAAGAACACCGTGTTCTCCATCAAGCGCTTCATGGGCCGCAAGTACTCCGAGTGCACCTCCGAGATCAAGACCGTGCCGTATGAGGTCAAGGAGGGCCAGGGTGGCCGTGCCGTCGTCGATATCGAGGGCAAGGATTATACCGCCGAGCAGGTGAGCGCCATGACGCTCGCAAAGATGAAGGCCGACGCCGAGAAGTATCTGGGCGAGACCGTCACCGACGCCGTCATCACCGTCCCGGCCTACTTCAACGACGCCCAGCGTCAGGCCACCAAGGACGCCGGTAAGATCGCCGGCCTCAACGTCAAGCGTATCGTCAACGAGCCGACCGCTGCTGCTCTGGCCTATGGCCTGGACAAGCAGGGCACCGACCAGCGCATTCTGGTCTTCGACCTGGGCGGCGGCACCTTCGACGTCTCCATCCTCGACCTCGCTGACGGCGTGTTTGAGGTTCTGTCCACCTCGGGCGACAACCACCTGGGCGGCGACGACTGGGATCAGCGCGTCATCGACTGGATGGCCGATAAGTTCCAGCAGGAGAACGGTGTCGACCTGCGTCAGGACCCCATGGCCCTGCAGCGTCTGAAGGAGGCCGCCGAGAACGCCAAGAAGGAGCTCTCCGCAGCCCAGCAGTCCACCATCAACCTGCCGTTCATCACCATGAACCAGTCTGGCCCGCTGCACCTCAACTACACGCTGACCCGCGCCGAGTTCGAGAAGATCACCCGCGACCTGCTCGAGCGCTGCAAGCAGCCTGTCACCAACGCCCTGCGCGACGCCAAGCTTAAGCTCTCCGATCTGACCGAGGTCATCCTCGTCGGCGGCTCCACCCGTATGCCCGCCGTCCAGGATCTGGTCAAGACCATGACCGGCAAGCAGCCCAACATGTCCGTGAACCCCGACGAGGTCGTTGCCGACGGCGCTGCCGTCCAGGGCGGCGTGCTCACCGGCGACGTCGAGGGCATCCTGCTGCTCGACGTTACCCCGCTGTCGCTGGGCGTCGAGACCATGGGCGGCATCATGACCAAGATGATCGACCGCAACACCACGATCCCGACCTCCAAGACCGAGGTCTACTCCACCGCTGCCGACAACCAGACCAGCGTCGAGATCAACGTGCTCCAGGGCGAGCGCGAGCTTGCCCGCGATAACAAGTCGCTCGGTAAGTTCCAGCTGACCGGTATCCCGGCTGCCCGCCGCGGTGTGCCGCAGATCGAGGTCACCTTCGACATCGACGCCAACGGCATCGTCAAGGTCTCTGCTAAGGACAAGGGCACCGGCAAGGAGCAGCAGATCACCATTTCCGGCTCCACCGCGCTTTCCGACGACGAAGTCGATCGCATGGTCAAGGACGCCGAGGCTCATGCCGAGGAGGACAAGAAGCAGAAGGAAGAGGTCGAGGTCCGCAACCAGACCGACAGCCTGTGCTACTCCACCGAGCAGACCCTCAACGAGCTGGGCGACAAGGTTTCCGCCGATGTGAAGTCCAAGGCCGAGGCCGCTATCGCCGACGCCAAGAAGGCGCTCGAGGGCTCTGACGTCGAGGCCATCAAGGCCGCTGGCGAATCCCTGCAGTCTGTGGCCTACGAGCTGGCCCAGGTTGTCTACGCCGACGCTCAGCAGCAGACCGACGGTGCCGCCGGTGCCCAGCCTGCCGACGATGACGTTGTCGACGCTGACTACGAGGTTGTGGACGACGAGGACAAGTAATCATGTCCGCCCGTAAAGCTCGCACGGAGGCGGCTGCTGCTGGCGCCGCCCCCGTTGACTCTGAGGAGAAGGACGTGAAGATTCCCGTAGAGGCCGCAGACGATACCGAGGCCAACGAGGCCGAGGCCGCCGAGGCTGCCGAGAACCAGGTAGAGGATTCCAACAAGGAGGCGACGATGACCGAGGACGAGATGGTGGAAGCCGCTATCCGCGCCGGTGAAGAAGCCGCCGACAACGACTTTAAGCTCAAGTTCGAGCAGGCCCAAAAGGAGCTTGCCGATGTGCGCAATGAGCTCGATGCTGCGGCAGAGGCTCAGAAGGCCGCCGAGGACAAGGCGAAGGACGCTACCGAGCGCACCGCCCGTCTGCAGGCCGACTGGGAGAACTTCCGTCGCCGCACCGCCAACGAGCGCATCGCCGAGCGCGAGCGCGCGACCGAGAAGCTCGTCACCGCGCTGCTGCCGGTGGTCGACGATATCGAGCGCGCGATCGACCATGCCCGCAGCCAGGAGCTCGCCGACGACTTTAAGCAGTTCGTCGACGGCGTTGACGCGGTGCATGCCAAGCTGCTCGATGTGTTTGCTCACGAGGGCGTTGAGCCCATCGACCCCAAGGGCGAGGCGTTCGATCCGCTCGAGCACCAGGCCGTGGGGCGTGTCGAGGACGCATCGCAGTACGACGAGACCGTCAACGACGTGTACCAGAAGGGCTACCGCATGGCGGACCGCATCCTGCGCTCCGCGATGGTGACGGTGACCTACGGTGGCGAGAAGCGCCCCGCACCGGAGCCCGAAGCGGCGCCCGAGGATGCTGCGGCCGATACGGCTGAGAGCACCGAGGAGTAATTGAGAAGGGCCCCGGGGCAACACCCGGGGCCCTTTCTGGCCTAGTGCCATATGAAAGCATGAGCCGTCGCCTGCATGGGCGGCGGACGTAACAGGAGAGGAGCTACGATGGCTGCAGGCAAAACCTTCTATGACATCCTGGGCGTATCCAAGAGCGCCTCCGACAAAGAGATCAAGAGCGCGTTTCGCAAGCTCGCGCAAAAATATCACCCCGATGCCGGCGGCGACGAGGCCAAGTTTAAGGAGATTAGCGAGGCCTACGAGACGCTTTCGGACGAGAAGAAGCGCAAAGAGTACGACCAGATGCTCATGTTCGGCGGCATGCCGGGCGCAGGCGGCGCGTATGGCGGCGGCTACGGTGCCGGCGCGGGCGCCAGTGGCTGGGGCGACATCTTCGACAGCATCTTTAGCGGCAACGGCGCTTGGGGTAGCGATTGGGGCTCGGGCTTTGCCGGGGCTGCGGGTGCTGCCGGTGCCGGCGCGGGTCGCAGCCGCGCGCGCAAGGGCGGCGACCTGTCGCTGACCGTCGATGTGACGGCCGAGGACGCGTTTCGCGGCGTGACGCACAAGGTCACCTATCGCATTCCCTCGACGGGCGAGCAGCAGACCATTACGGTCTCGGTGCCCGCGGGCGCGGTCGACGGCGGCAAGCTGCGCTACAAGCGTCGCGGAGAGTACGGCGTTGCCGGCGGCGAGCGCGGCGACCTGGTCGTGACCACGCACGTGGAGGAGCACCCGCTGTTTAAGCGCAAAGGCGCCGACGTGACCATGGAGGTACCGGTCTCGGTCTACGAGGCGGCGCTCGGCTGCACGGTGGACGTGCCCACGCCCGGCGGGGCGACGGTTCGTCTGAAGGTGCCGGCGGGCACCCAGACGGGCAAGAAGTTCCGCTTTAAGGAGATGGGCGCGCCCGACGTTAAGCACCGTGGCCGTACGGGAGCGCTGCTCGTCGAGATCAAGGTGCAGGTTCCCACGAACCTGTCCGACGATGAGCGCGATGCCATGACCAAGCTGCGCGAGGCCGACACGCGCGACTATCGCGAGAAGGTCAATCGTTACAAGGCGACGTACTAGGGCGGTCGCGGCGCACGCCCACGCCCGCGGGCTTATGATGGACGATAACGAGACGGAAAGGGGTCAGGTAGCATGGCCGAGGACAATAGGAACAAACCGCTGTACATGATCAGCGTGGCGGCCGAGCTGACCGGCATGCACCCGCAGACTCTGCGCGTCTACGAGTCCAAGGGCTTGGTGAACCCCCAGCGCTCGGGCGGCAACACGCGTCTGTATTCGCGTGCCGATATCGAGCGCCTGGAGCTCATCAACCAGCTGACTGACGAGGGCATCAACCTTGCCGGCGTGGTGCGCATCCTCGATATGAAGGAGCGTGCCGAGGAGCGCGAGCGCGAGAACGAAAAGCTCCGCGCCCGCGTGCGCCAGCTCGAGGACGAGCTGCACGAGTATAAGATGCAGAAGAAGATCACCGCCCTGGCCCCGCGCGACGGCTCGGTCAACCCCGAGCAAGTCATGCGCAAACTGCTGGGCACGGGCGGCGACCTGTAGGCACTCATTGGGGACAGACTTAAATGAGTACCTGCAGAATGAGAGTGGATAATCTCCCGTTTTTTGCCTGTTTGCAGGCTCAAAGTGGGAGATTATCCACTCTCGTCATTTGAGCGTCTAAGTCTGCCTCCCCAGGACCTAACTCGTCCTCTGCTTTACTGAGATAAAGTGAACGCAGAGATTCGTAACCCACTCGCAACCGTTCTATGGCACGATATTGAACGAATGTATGCTATGCGCCCAAATCTTTTGGGCAGAGTGGGAGACAGTATGGTCAAGCTGTACGAGGACGGCATCTACCTGCGCGGCGGCAGCGAGGTTGTGCCTGCGGCCGAGGCTGCCGAGCGCGGTATTACGCAGACACCCGAGGATGCCAAGCGCGGCACCATCGCGTATTCGATCCTCCAGGCACACAATACGTCGGGCGACCCCGAGGCACTCAAGATTCGCTTCGATGCCATGGCGAGCCACGACATCACCTTTGTCGGCATCATCCAGACGGCGCGCGCTTCGGGCATGGAGCAGTTCCCGCTGCCTTACGTGCTCACCAACTGCCATAACTCGCTGTGCGCCGTGGGCGGCACCATCAATGAGGACGACCACGTCTTTGGCCTTTCCGCAGCCAAGAAGTACGGCGGCATCTTCGTTCCGCCGCACATCGCCGTCATCCACTCCTTTATGCGCGAGAACTTCGCCGGTTGCGGCAAGATGATCCTGGGTTCCGACTCGCACACCCGCTATGGTGCCCTGGGTACCATAGCCGTGGGCGAGGGCGGCGGCGAGTTGGCAAAGCAGCTGCTGCGCGACACCTACGATGTCGCCTATCCCGGCGTCGTGGCCATCTACCTCACGGGCGCCCCGCGCCCCGGCGTCGGCCCGCACGACGTGGCGCTCGCCATCATTCGCGCCGTCTTTGCCAAGGGCTACGTCAAGAACAATGTCATGGAGTTTGTGGGCCCGGGCATCGCGAGCATGACGACCGACTACCGCAACGGCGTTGACGTCATGACCACCGAGACCACCTGCCTGTCGAGCATCTGGGCCACCGACGAGGACACGCACGCGTTTTTGACCATGCACGGCCGCGGCGACGACTATCGCGAGCTCAAGCCCGCCGATGTCGCCTACTACGACGGTTGCGTCGAGGTCGACCTGTCGAGCATCAAGCCCATGATCGCACTGCCGTTCCATCCTTCCAACGGCTTTGAGATCGACGAGCTCAACGAGAACCTCGAGGACATCCTGCACGAGGTGGAGCTCGAGGCCGCCAAGATCGGCGAGGGCAAGACGCACTTTAGCCTGCTCGACAAGATCGTCGACGGCAAGCTGCACGTGCAGCAGGGCGTTATCGCCGGCTGCTCGGGCGGCAACTATGACTCCGTGGTCCAGGCTGCCCGCGTGCTCAAGGGCGCCAATACCGGCTGCGACGAGTTCTCGCTGTCGGTCTATCCCACGAGCCAGCCCGTGGCGCTCGAACTTACACGCCGCGGCTACATCTACGACCTCATGGAGGCCGGCGCAATCGTGCGCACGGCATTCTGCGGCCCGTGCTTCGGCGCCGGCGACACGCCCGCCAACAACGGCCTTTCGATCCGTCACACCACGCGCAACTTCCCCAACCGCGAGGGTTCCAAGCCGGGTAATGGCCAGCTGAGCGCCGTGGCCCTGATGGACGCCCGCTCCATTGCGGCAACGGCTGCCAACGGCGGCGTCCTGACGCCGGCGACCGACCTGCCCGAGGACACTTGGGACGAGGCCTGCGAGTACACCTTTGACGACGCGCCGTACAAGAAGCGCGTGTACTGGGGCTTTGGCAAGGCGGAGCCTGCCGACGAGCTGGTCGAAGGCCCCAACATCAAGCCGTGGCCCGCGATGGAGCCGCTCGGCGACGACATCCTGCTCAAGGTTTGCTCCAAGATCATGGACCCGGTCACCACGACCGACGAGCTCATTCCCTCGGGCGAGACGAGCTCCTTCCGCTCCAACCCGCTGGGCCTGGCTGAGTTTACGCTGAGCCGCCGCGACCCGGCCTACGTGGGTCGCTCCAAGGAGGCCGACGCTGTGGAGAAGCGTCGCGTTGCCGGCGAGTCCGCGGGCGACCTGGCGGCGTTCGATGCCGAGCTTGCCGGTGTGTTTGAGGCGCTGGCCGGCGCGGGTGTCGCGGCCGATGCCAAGGCGACCGAGTTCGGTTCCATGATTTACGCCAAGAAGCCTGGCGACGGCAGCGCCCGCGAGCAGGCCGCGAGCTGCCAGCGCGTAATTGGCGGCCTGGCCAACATCGTCCACGAGTACGCCACCAAGCGCTATCGCTCCAACGTGATGAACTGGGGCATGGTGCCCTTCCAGATGGAGGCCGAGCCCAACTTTGAGGTGGGCGATTACGTCTTTGTGCCGGGTATCCGTGCCGCGCTCGATGGCGACCTGAAGGACATCGCCGCCTACGTGGTGCGCGCCGATGGTGCGGTCGAGCAGATTGAGCTCTACATTGCCGATATGACGGCAGAGGAGCGTGCCATCGTCAAGGCCGGCTGCCTGATCAACTACAACAAGTTCAAGGCCGCTGCCGAGTAGCGCACTTAATTGTCCGCCCGGGGCTTACCCTTTCCCGCCCGCTCACGCGCTTCGCGAGGGCCGCGTTCGGGAAAGGGTAAGCCCCGGGCTACATTTCTGCGTTCTCGTTGGGTCTTGAGGGACGCTAATAAATAGACTTGCTTGATGCCGCCTCTGTTATCGGGGCGGCTTCTTTTTGTTGAAAACCACCACAAAGGGGGCAGGCACCTTTGTGGTGGTGGGGACGAGCTCGATGCTGTTGTGATCGTTGAGCGGCATGTTAATGGGCGGCTCTACAGAATTTCATCTGGGCTGGCGGGTTTGGTTGTTTTGGGGATGCCGAGTTTGGATGACGCGAAATCGTCAACATTGTCCTTAATTCCGTCTTTGGTGTAGACAGTGACCATATAGGTGCTGTGTCCGAATTCGCCCTTGTCGCGTGTTGCCCAGGCATCCCAGTAGGCGGCCCCGTTTCGCCCTTTGATTTTTCCGACACGGCGGAGTTCTGTTCGCTTTAATTTCTGGTTGCTATAGATGGTTCGACCGGCCTCCTCGGTGAGCCCGCACTGTCCAAGCATCTTGTCGAGGACTTGGTTCATGTGGCGCTCATCGGTGTTTGGTGCGTAGTCGTAGGCGAGGGTGATGAAGTCGAGTGGCTGGTCGTCGATTAGATAGTTTAGCGTCTGAGGTCCAAGGCAGAAATAGGGGGAGCATCCGTCGATCTGACCGAGCAGTGGCAACTTTGACTGCCAACTTCCGGTGGGAATTCCATCTTCGTAAAACACGCCGCGACAGATAAAGGAGAGCGAGGTGGCACGCGAGCCGGCGTCGACCATTCCGCATAAATCGAAGGGCGAGGTGATACCAAGGGAAAAGGGCGTGATGACGATAAGGAAGAGCATCACGATGGGTATGGCGAGAATGGCGATGACGTTGCGACCGGTGGAATGAGGCGGCTTCATATGCGCTCCTCGAGACAAAGATCTGTTGAGGATAGGCAGAAATGGATATGTTCAGAGAGCAATTCAAGTTTAATCTCATTGCGCGAGATGGTCGACCGTTAGCGTCGAAAACCACCACAAAGGTGCCTGTCCCCTTTGTGGTGGTGAGGAGCGCGCGGCTTCTTTTGGTAATAGTGTTAGCTGGCGGTATCATTAGTGCAGGTGGCGAAGGTTTGCATTGTGGGGTGTTTTGCCGTGAGCCGTTCTGCCCGTATTGGATTGATTGTCTTGGCGCTTGCGATCGCTGTGGTTGGCGCGGGCGCTGTCGGTATGGCATTTCTACCTGCTGCGGTGACGGAGCCGGTGGTCAAGCCTGTGACTCAATCTGTCGAACTTCTGACCGGCGACGACAAGCCCGAGACCATTACCGTTGATTTTGATGAGCAGCCGGCTGTGCTGGGTATTAGCAATTATCCGCGTATTCAGCTTGGGGCCATGCGCTATACCACGGATACAAGCCTGATCGATAGGGCGTCCGAGCTACTCAAGGGCAAAACATTTAAGCGTTGGTACGGATATGCGTCCTATCGGGCAAAAGCGAACGACATGGTTGGCGGATGCCGCTCGTCCATCGAGTTGGACACCGCGAATGGCGCCAAGTTATGTGATGTTTCGTACGATCCTGGCTACGAGGGCAATGAGGGGCCGGGTATCTACATCTTGGACGGTGATGTCGCCTATGTCATGGAGGGCAACCAGACCGAGCTCAACGATTTTATGGGTCAGTGCATTCAGGATGCCTATGAACAGACCTGCTTGCCCGACCCGCAGGCTGCACGCGATAGCGGGTCTGCCCGTACATGGCTGTTCGAGGATGAGATGCCCTGGACCGTCGAATCGGGAAGTACGGGTTCGGCGAAGGAGTAGAGACCGCGACTACCACAAGGGTACCCGTCCCCTTTGTAGTAGTTCTCGGTTTGTCTCGATCTGTAACATCTTGGCCGCTAAAAGTGGGCCTGGTGTTACAGATTTAGATTTTCGACTCAGGTGTCTTCGTTCGTCTCGATTTGTAACAGATAGAGCCCTATTTGCCGACTAGATGTTACAGATTGAGACAAACGGGCGCCGCTGAACAATTCGTCTCGATCTATAACATCTGGAGCCGGAAACGGTCGATAGATGTTACAGATCGAGATAGTTAGGGGACGAGGCCGCAGTGGGTGAGCGTGCCTGCCCCTATCCATCAATCACTCAGAAAATCTTATATATAGAGACTTAGATTTGTGTATAAGATCGCGTAAAGCTGGCAACAATACTTCTCGAACAACGTGAAGCCGCCCCGTAGGGCGGCCGCCCCAAGAGAGGTGATTCCATGAGAATCGATAAGCTAGCAATGACGTCGCGCGAGGCGCTGCAGACCGCCATGAGCACGGCTGCCGATGCACAGGCCGGCGCGGTGGAGCCGATCCACCTGCTGTCTGCCCTGCTCGGTGCCGGCGAGCGCAATATCTCCGTGATCATCGAGCGCATCGGTGCCGACCCGGCTCAGCTCGCACGCTCCACACAAGATGCCATCGACCATGCGCCCAAGGTGTCGGGCGAGGGCCAGCAGATGGGCCTGTCCAACGGGCTCGTTCGCGTGATCGAGAAGGCCGAGAAAAAGGCCACCAAGATGGGCGACAGCTTTGTGGTGACCGAGCATCTGCTGATGGCACTTGCCGAGGACAAGGGTGAGGCGGGTCGCGTGCTGCGTGACGCCGGCGTGACCAAGGAGCGCATCGAGCAAGTCTACGAGGAACTGCGCGGCGATGACCGCGTGACGTCTGCCGAGGACAAGACGCAGTTTGAGGCGTTGGAGCAGTACGGTCGCAACATCTGCGATCTGGCTCGCGCCGGCAAGCTCGACCCGGTCATCGGCCGTACCGACGAGATCAGTCGTACTATTCAGGTTCTGTCCCGCCGCACCAAGAACAACCCCGTGCTTATCGGCGAGCCGGGCGTCGGCAAGACGGCCATCGTCGAGGGCATTGCTCAGCGAATCGTGGCCGGCGACGTACCGAGCACCCTGCGCGACCGCGACCTCATCGAGCTCGACATGAGCGCGCTGGTCGCCGGCGCCAAGTACCGCGGCGAGTTCGAGGACCGCTTAAAGGCCGTGCTCAAAGAAGTGCAAAAATCCGAGGGCAAGGTCATCCTGTTTATCGATGAGCTCCACACCATCGTGGGTGCGGGTGCCACCGAGGGCTCTATGGACGCCGGCAACATCCTCAAGCCTGCGCTCGCCCGTGGCGACCTGCATGCGATCGGCGCGACCACGCTCGACGAATACCGCAAGTACATCGAGAAGGATGCGGCGCTCGCCCGTCGTTTCCAGACCGTAATGGTCTCCGAGCCCTCCGTCGAGGACACCATCTCGATCCTTCGTGGCCTCAAGGAGAAGTACGAGATCTTCCACGGCGTGCACATCACCGATAGCGCGCTCGTGGCTGCCGCCGACCTCTCCGATCGCTACATCGCCGACCGCTTCCTGCCCGACAAGGCCATCGACCTGGTCGATGAGGCCGCAAGCCGCCTGCGCATGGAGCTCGACAGCATGCCGGTCGAGATCGACGCCACCACGCGTCAGCTCACCCAGCTGCAGATCGAGGAACAGGCGCTCATGAAAGAGACCGACGACGCCTCTAAGGAGCGTTTGGAGGCTCTGCGCCAAGAGATTGCCGAAGTCCAGGAAAAGCTCAACGTGCAAAAGGCCGGCTGGCTCAACCAAAAGAACGCCATCGACCACGTGCAGGAGCTTAAGGGCCAGCTTGACGCGGCCAAGAGCGAAGAGGAGCGCGCGACGCGCAACGGCGATCTGGGCCGTGCGTCCGAGCTTCGCTATTCTGTGATCCCGGGTCTGCAGCAGCAGATTCAGGATTCCGAGGCTGCGCTCGAGGCGCAAAAGCAGCAGGACGGCGAGGGCCTCAACGAACAGGTGACCTCCGACGAGATCGCCGAGGTCGTGAGCGCCTGGACCGGTGTGCCCGTGTCCAAGATGATGCAGGGCGAGCTCGACAAGTTGAAGGGCTTGGAGGGCGAGCTGCATAAGCGCGTTATCGGTCAGGACGAGGCCGTCTCCGCTGTAGCCGCGGCCGTGCGTCGCAGCCGTGCGGGTCTCTCCGACCCAGACAAGCCCATCGGCAGCTTCTTCTTCCTGGGCCCCACCGGCGTAGGCAAGACCGAGCTCGCCAAGGCGCTGGCCGAGTGCCTGTTCGATGACGAGCGCGCGCTCGTGCGTATCGACATGTCCGAGTATATGGAGAAGTTCAGCGTCCAGCGTCTGATCGGTGCGCCCCCGGGATACGTGGGCTATGACGAGGGCGGCCAGCTTACCGAGGCCGTGCGCCGTCGTCCGTACTCCGTGATCTTGCTCGACGAGATGGAGAAGGCTCATCCGGATGTCTTCAACGTGCTGTTGCAGGTGCTTGATGACGGCCGTCTGACCGATGGCCAGGGTCGCCAGGTGTCCTTCAAGAACACGATTATCATCATGACGTCCAACGTGGGCTCCAAGGCTATCGCCGATCTGTCCGGCAAGGACGAGGAGGAGATGCGCCATCAGGTTGACGGGGCCATGGCTCAAACCTTCCGCCCCGAGTTCCTCAACCGTATCGACGATATCGTGGTGTTCCATCCGCTCGGCATGGCGCAGATCGAGAAGATCGTCGACATCCAGCTCGCCGACGTCCGCGCGCGTCTGGCCAAGGAGCGCATGACGCTGGCCATCACCCCGGCGGCCAAGCAGATGCTCGCCGTGGGCGGCCTGGACCCGGTCTTTGGTGCCCGTCCGCTCAAGCGTCTCGTGCAGCGCGAGGTCGTGGATGCCATTGCCGCCGCTATCATCGACGGTACGGTGCGCGAGGGCGATCAGGTGACGGTCGATGTCGACAAGGACGGCGGCTTTACCGTCGTGTGCGACAACACGCCGGCGGCCACCTACGAAGTCCCCGACGCCGAGTAGATTTTGGGCCGGCTTTAAAACCGCCCCTCATCGCAAAACGCCAAGGGCGGCGGATCCAATCGGGTCCGCCGCCCTTTTTCGTGCGACAATCGATGGTGTTGAACGTGAGTACATGGCAAGGAGCTATGCAGATGACAGACAAGAACAAGACGAACACGCCGGCGACCGATGCCGCACCCGCCGCACCTAAGCCTGCGCCTAAACCGGCGCCCAAGCCGCGCGACCCCTATATCCGTGCCGAGAACGAGGATGACGACGGCTACGATCCTTATAGCGATCGTCGCCCCGAGCGCGAGCCCCTCTTCGAAGCCGACCCCTGGCGTTAAGTAGCTCATTTGGGACGGGGCTTTTTTAGCTACTTTGTTTTCGGCTAGAGGCGTTCATGCCTGCCCCCTCGGCCGCTCGATATCCTCCGGGAGGGGCCACTAATAGAAAACTTGCTTATCCATTAATCAAGATACGCATAATCTTGCTCTCCTGCTAATCAAGAATCGTTATAATCTTGATTAGCAGGAGAGCAAGATTGGAGAATTATGGCATTCAACGACTTGGTGGCTCAAAAAATAAAGGACTTTGAGCAACAGGGGATTCCTCAGGTCTTTGAGCGCGACCTTGATCTGGGCAACCCGCAGGAGCCAAAGCGCGACAACATCGTATATGTGATTGTGGGCGCCCGTCGTTGTGGAAAGACGTATCGCCTGTATCAGGAGATACGGCGGCTTCAGGGCCAAGGCGTCGAGCTTGACCGGATGCTATATTTCAATTTTGAGGATGAGCGCTTGCGTCCGTATGAGCCATCGCTACTAGCGGACGTGCTCGATACATTCTATGCACTATATCCTGCTGCTCGAGGCGAGGGCGCCTACCTTTTCTTTGACGAGATCCAGGAAATACCCGAATGGGGTGCGTTTCTGCGACGCGTGGTCGATACGGAGAAGGCGACCGTTTACGTGACGGGATCTTCTTCTAAGATGCTGTCCTCAGAACTTAAGAGCGAGTTCAGGGGCCGTTCTCTTGTGCGAGAGCTTTTTCCGTTGAGTTTTTCGGAATACGTCCGATATAAGACGGGGGGCGTTCCTGAGTCGAACGCGCCCTTCTCCTCAAGCGCTGCAGCGTTGCTCCGACACCATCTGGTCGGATATCTCGAGCGAGGGGGATTCATCGCGACACTTGAGCAGACGCCCGCAGACGCGATTCAGCTGCTACAGGAATATGCGTCGCGAACGGTCGCCATGGACGTCGTTGAACGTTACGACGTCAAGAACCCCCGTTTGGCCTCGCTGTTTCTGGCGCGGTGCATGGCATCTTCGGGACGAGAGCTGTCAGTGAACAAAGTGTACAACGAGTTCAAGAGCAGACAGATATCCGTCAGTCGAAATACGCTCAGCGACTTACTTGAGTATTACGAGGACGCCTACCTGCTGTTTTCGGTGCCGGAGTTCACGCGTTCGCTTGCAAATAATACGCGGTCTGCGTCTAAGGTCTACGCCGTCGATCCTGCGATGTTCGGAGCGTTCTCCCCCGCATCGGCATTGGATCATGGTCAGAGGCTCGAGACCGCGGTGTTCAATGCGCTCAGAAGAAGGACCCCCGCCGTGCGGCCCGGTTCGGTTTGCCGCCTGCTGATTAAAGATAAGAATAAAAGCCATGAGGTTGACTTTGTGGCTGGGGATGCACTGCTCATGCAGGCTTATAGCCTGACTCAGGTGAGTGTGGATATGGCAAGCGAGAAAACGCGCGAACGTGAAATTGCAGCCCTCGATGCCTCGATGGCCCAGTTTGATCTTGGCGAGTCGGTAATCGTTACTATGGATGAACAGGCCGATATTCCATGTGAACACGGTGTGGTACACGCTGTGCCTGCATGGAAGTGGCTCCTTGCCTAATCATCTACGGATCTGTGGGGCCAGGACCTCCTGGCCCCTTCATCACGGTTGGGGAGTACCATGATGCGCTCGGCTAGTCCTGGGCCTTGATGCTCGGCAGGAGAATCTGGGCGAGGTAGTCGGTCTCGAGTTTGGTGGCAGCGTCGGCCTTGCCGTCTTTGCCGACCAGTACGTTCTTGATCTGGCTATAGGTGTAGCGGTTGCCGGTCGTGAGCTCGACAAGCTCAATGGCCGTGTCCATGGGGTAGGTCGACACGGGATTCTGCGTCCGTCCGTTGATGGTCTGGGGCACCACGTACGGATAGGCGGGGCCGCTGGCGTAGACGGTATAACCGTTGCCTAGGTTGGCCGCACCCAAAACCGTATCGCCTTCATCGGGCGTAAAGCTCTCGCCCTCGCGCACCGCGACGAGCGTCACAATCGGCGTATCGCTGTCGCCGGCAAGATAGATGCATAGCGTGCTGCCATTTTGCCAAGTCTCGACCTTGCCGTACCACTCGACGGGGATATCGAGCTGGTAGAGGTCGGTTGCCTTGTGACGGGCGTCGGCATCACGGGCCGCCTGTGCCTTTTGCGCGCTCACGGCATTGACGGCGGCGTCGCGCCGCGCGGTTGCCGCCTGCTGGAGCACCTTGGCGGTGGCGGAGGAGCTCGCGCCTCCCTCCTCGGCATATTTGGCGGCGGCATCGATCTGGTCGTCGGTTACCGTGTCGGCCGAAGGCACCTTGAGCTTAAAGGTGACCTGGGCACTTAAATCCTGTCCATCGCTCTTAACGGTGACCTGCGTCTTGGTGGTCGGGACGGTATAGATGGTGCCGTCGGCCGCGATGGGGGAGGCAGCGATGGAGAGCGTGTAGTCACCGGGTAGTAGTTTGATGCCACGGCCGTGCTCGTCAACATAGAGTGTTTCGCTTACGGAGGATTCGTCAGAATCCTGGCCACTTACCTGTACGGGAATCTTGGAGCCGGTGGAACAGTCGAGCCCCGCGGCATGTACGCCAATCTGCACCGACATCATCGTGTGGGCATTGGCGGCGACAGCGGCAGCCTGCTCTTGCTGATATCCGTTCCAGGCAGCATAGCCTGCACCACCGGCGACGAGCGCGACGGCCACGACACCGGCGACCATCAGATTGCGGCGCTTGGGCGACATCTTGCGATGGCGAACCTCGGCCTCGCGTGCCGAGGGAACGGACGGCAGGGGAATATCGCCCATGGCGATGGTCTCGTCCACGGCTGGTGCGGAACCCAGGCCAGGAAGCTCGCGGGTCAGCGAATCCTCGGCCGGCAAGCTGTCGAGCAAGACGGTTTCCTCGCCCGTGTCGGATTCGAGCTGATTGCCGGCCTCGCTTTCGGTGTCTTCGTGACCTGCCTCATCTTTGGCAGGCTCAACGTCGTCTGCATCCTGATCATCGGACTGCGCCTCGGCTTCCGGCTCATCCTGCACACCAACGCCCGAATCGTCAAACGCAATCTCATCGAGTGAAATCCGGTCTAAGCTCTCCAAGGCCTCAGCGCAAGCTTCTGCATCTTGGTTCGCATCCTCTTGGCCCATCGTCTCATCTTTCATATATCCCCCAAGCTCAATATCGGGACAACAATGTACCCAAAAACAAGGTCATATAGAGCTGTCAGGCGATCGGAAATCTGATTTTATCTGTGCGAGAGGTTTTGAATGTGTGTGCGAATGGAATATGTGCGTGAATGCGCGCAACAACAAAAAGCCCCGGAAAGCGGGCGAATCGCTTTCCGGGGCTGCGCATGACGCGCGATTGCGGTATCGGCTAAGTTTGCCTACATTCAAATGTGGACGGAATAAACATGTTACTCGGCGTGCGCGTAATCAACCTTGGCGCGGCGAGCGGTAGCCTTCTCCCAATCGCTGGTGCCCTCAAAGACGTCCTGCTTGTAGGGATTGCGGCCGAGCTTCTTGGCACGGTAGACGATGTAGATGATCGCGGCGACGTTGGCGACCAGCGCGGCGATCGAGACCGCGGTAGCGGCGCCGGGGTCGAGCGTGGAGTGGGTCACAAAGATGGACTCCTCCTGGAAGTACGGGAATACCTGGGCAAACATGCACCAAATAGCCAGCGTAAAGGCACGGTTCTGGATCCAGCCGCCCTTGTTCCAGATAAAGGCGGCGACGGTGGGCGCCAGCAGCAGTGCAAAGCCGCAGAACCAGGAGTGGGTGGGCAAGCAGTTGTAGGTGTAGCAGAAGTTCCAGATATCGTAGGCGATGATGTAGACCCAGGTCATGTCGGGCCACAGCATGTCGGTCTGATCCTCGGAGGCGTAGACGCTCCACCAACCGGTCATGCAGAAGATGTTGATGATACCGGCGATGCCGTTGAACACGTTGTTCCAGCCGGCCAGCTGCGTAGCACCTTCGGAGGTGACCCAGGTGGACTCGCCCAGGACAAAGAAGTGATAGGCGCTCTCAAAGTCGGACACGACGGCGATCATGATGTTGATGGCGACGATCACAAACGGCCACGCGCGGAACCAGTGCGCCTTGCCGATCTTGCCCCACTGATACTTAATGGCGATGAAGCCCCAGCAACCGGCCAACGCCGCGTAGACCTTGGCGTAGTGGAACCAGCTGTTCTGGTACACATGGGTGGGTTGGTGAGCGCCCACTCGGCACCCTGCGAGACGCCGATGGCGATGGCGACGCAGTAGATGGTCATGGCCAGCGGAGCCACGCCAAAGATGATGGCCGCGCCCAGCTTGGTGCGGCGGCCGACCTCGTTGAGCACGATCAGGCCAATAAAGACCATGGCCCAGCCGGCCCAGTGGATAAGGGTATCGCTACCCCAAACATCGAACAGCATGCTGCTCTCCTTTCACACGCCCGCGGCCCCTCTTCCGATCGCGGGCAGTTTGGCCAAATGTCGTCAGTTCTGGGGCTTGCGCTCCGGATACTTGGCGGTATAGCCCTCGATATGGAGCGTCGAGGCGATGATTTCCTTGACTGTCTCGTCGGGCACATCGGGGTGCGTGCGGATATACATCAACAGTCCCATGATGAGGGTGTAGAACGTCTCGTAGACATGGTCGATGCGCAGCTCATGATGGGCGACAAAGTCCACCACGGTGGTGTCGCAAATGTATTGCGCCACGCGCTGGACCACGTTGTGCAGAAAGCCACCGTAGAGCGCGCCGCTGCTTGAGGTAAGCGTGCTCGGCAACTCGTGGCCGCTCACGACCAGGCGCTTAAAGAGCGGAGCGACGGTGTCGAGTGCGCCTTCGATGTCACCAACCGCGCGGCTGGCGTTCCACTGCTCGAGCTCGGCGATAAAGCCGTCGATCGCCTCGTCCATAACGGCGGTGACGGCGGCGTCCATGTCGGCGAAGTAGTGGTAGAACAGCGAGCGCGTGCAGCCGGCTCGCTTGGTCACGGCCGATACCGATAGGTGGGACACGCCCAGCTCGGAGCTTACGGTGCGCACGGCATCGAGGATCTCGCGACGGCGTTCGTCGCCCGTCAGGCGCTTTGCCGTGCTGTCGGACGCGAGGACGGCATCAGCCACAGAGATGTTTGCCGTGTTATCGCTCATGCGTTTGCCGCCTTTCATCCGTTTGGGCCCGACCGTTCGCCTAACAGTCTTGAATATTGTTGACGGTTCGTCAATACTGTTTTTGACACAATGTCAACAATAGCGGGTGAACGGCATGGGGGCATGTCGAACCCGTACAAAGAGGGGCGCCGCGGTCTCGCCGGGCTGTGGCAAGAGAAGGGACGACTATGATTCTCAACGGACCGGGGATTAGCTATACCGAGCCCGATATCGGCGCGGAGTTCGTGCCGCCGATACCGGAGCATCCGCGCGAGGCCATCGTCAAACTGTGTGAGCACTGCACCAACCGCCTGCTGCACCGCGACGAGCTGCTGGGCTACGAGTACTGGTCGTTTGCCGAGGCCGCAACCGACGAGCAGGCCGAAGTGCTCTGCAAGATGAAGATGCGCCGTCCCTATACGCTGCCCGAGATGGTCAAGCTCACCGGCATGCCCGAGGCCGATATCGAAAAAATGCTCGACGACATGAGCTACACGGGTCTGCTCGAGTACAACTGGGAAAACCCCGAGCGCGCCAAGCAGTGGGTGCTGCCCATGCTGGTGCCGGGTTCCGCCGAGTTCCTCAACATGCGCGTGAGCCAGCTCGAGGAGCATCCGGTCTATGCCAAGTTCTTTGAGCAGGCGTCCAAGGGACCGCTGTCCAAGGCCACGCCGATGGTGCCGCCCGGCGGTGCCGGCATCGGCATGCATGTCATTCCGGTCGAGAAGGCCATCGATGCCGCGAGCACCTCGGTGCCGATCGAGCATATCGAGCATTGGCTCGACAAATACGAAGGTAAGTATGCCGCTAGCACCTGCAGCTGCCGCGCGAGCCGTCGCGTGATGGGTGAGGGCTGCGCCGACGACCCGGCAGATTGGTGCATCGCCGTGGGCGATATGGCCGACTACGTGGTCGAGACCGATCGTGGCCATTACGTGACCCGCGATGAGGTTTACGACATCTTGCGCCAGGCCGAGGACAACGGCTTTGTGCACCAGATCACCAACATTGACGGCGAGAACAAGATTTTCGCCATCTGCAACTGCAACGTTAACGTGTGCTACGCCCTGCGCACCTCGCAGCTGTTCAACACACCCAACCTGTCGCGCTCGGCCTATGTCGCCAAGGTCGAGAAGGACAAGTGCGTGGCCTGCGGTCGCTGCGTTGAGGTGTGCCCGGCTGGTGCAGCCAAGCTCGGCCAGAAGCTCTGCAGCAAAAAGGCCGGCGGACAGGTGCCCGAGTATCCGCGTCAGGAGCTGCCCGATGCCACCAAGTGGGACCACACCAAGTGGTCGCCCAACTACCGCAACGACAACCGCATCGAGACGCATGAGTCCGGCACCGCTCCCTGCAAGACGGCCTGCCCCGCGCATGTTGCCGTTCAGGGCTATTTGAAGCTCGCGGCTCAGGGTCGCTATGACGAGGCCCTAGCACTCATTAAGCGCGAGAACCCGCTGCCCGCTATCTGCGGCCGTGTGTGCAACCGCCGCTGTGAGGATGCTTGCACCCGCGGCCGTGTGGACGCCGCCGTGGCTATCGACGAAGTCAAGAAGTTTATCGCCCAGCGCGATCTGGATGCCGCGACCCGCTATGTCCCGCCTGTGGTGACGCCGACGCGCGCCGGCGGCTTCGACCAGAAGATCGCCATCATCGGTGCCGGTCCGGCCGGCCTGTCCTGTGCCTTCTATCTGGCCGAGAAGGGCTATAAGCCCGTCGTGTTCGAGAAGAACGAGCGCCCTGGTGGCATGCTCACCTACGGTATTCCCAGCTTTAAGCTGGAAAAGGACGTTATCGAGGCCGAGGTCGAGGTTATTCGCCTGATGGGTGCCGAGTTCCGCTATGGCGCGGAGGTCGGCCGCGATGTGACGCTCGACGAGCTGCGCGAGCAGGGCTTTAAGGCCTTCTATGTTGCCATCGGCTGCCAGGGCGGACGCCTTGCCGGCATTCCGGGCGAGGATGCCGAGGATGTGACGGTGGCTGTCGACTTTTTGCGCGAGGTCAACAGTGGCAAGATCAACGCGCTGCCCGGCCGCACCATCGTGGTGGGCGGCGGCAACGTGGCCATCGATGTCGCGCGCAACGCCTGCCGTCTGGGCTCCGAGCATGTTGAGATGTTCTGCCTGGAGAGCGAGGCTCAGATGCCCGCCAGCGAGGAGGAGCGTCGCGAGGCCATCGAGGATGGTGCTCACATCAGCTGCGGCTGGGGTCCCAAGGAGGTTCACCTGGACGAGACCGGTCGTGTGTGCGGCATCACCTTCAAGCGCTGCACGCGCGTCTTTGACGACGAGGGCCGTTTTGCGCCCGAGTACGACGAGAACGACCTGCGTCGTGTCGATGCCGACCGCGTCGTCATGTCGATTGGCCAGTCCATTGTGTGGGGCGACCTGCTGGCTGGCTCCAAGGTGGAGCTTGGCCGCGGCCAGGGTGCCCTTGCCGATCCGCAGACGTACCAGACCGCTGAGCCCGACATCTTTGTGGGCGGCGACGTCTACACCGGCCCCAGCTTTGCCATCGACGCCATCGCCGCCGGTCACGAGGCCGCTGTGTCCATCCATCGCTTTGTGCAGCCGGGCTCCACGCTCACCATCGGCCGCAACCAGCGCCGCTACACCGCGCTCGACCGCGACGATGTTGTGATTGAGAGCTATGACAACGCGAGCCGCGAGGTTGCCCACGTGGACCGCGAGCGCGAGAAGGCCGCGCCGTTTAGCGAGTACGTCGAGACCTTTACCGAGGAACAGGTGCGCGCCGAGACCGCCCGCTGCCTGGGCTGCGGCGTCTCGATCGTCGACCCCAACAAGTGCATCGGCTGCGGCCTGTGCACCACCAAGTGCGCCTTCGATGCCATCCACCTGGATCGCGACCGCCCCGAGTGCTCCACGATGGTCAAATACGAGCAAAAGCTTCCCAGCCTGGGCAAGTACGCACTCAAGCGCGCCATCAAGATCAAATTCGGTCGCAAGTAAGTAGTCATAACGGGAACGGCGGAAGGAATTAAAAGTGCACGAGCTCGGAATCGTGTATCACATCATTCGCGATGTCGAGAATGTGGCTCGCGCCAACGGCGTAAGTCGCGTTTCGAGCGTGACGTTGCTGTTGGGCGAGGTCTCGGGCGTCGTTCCCGACTTGCTGCTCGACGCTTGGCGCTGGGCAGCGGATAAAAAGCCTATCACCGAGGGCTCGGAGCTTATCGTGGAGCCCGTCGAGGCCGTGACGCATTGCGAGGCGTGCGGCTGCGACTACGCGACGGTCGAGCACGGCAAGACCTGCCCCCATTGCGGCAGCGGCGAGACATACCTGTTGCAGGGCCAGGAGGTCATGATCAAGCAGATCGAGACCCCCGACGAGGACCCGGCAGACACTGCTCCTGGCGACCTCTCCGACGCCCCCGATGCCGTCGACGCCGCCAACCCCCTCCATATCGCCTAACTTAGACATTGGGGACGTTCTTAAACGACTAGTCGTAAAAGAACGTCCCCAATGACTAGTCATTTAGAAACGTCCCCAACGACTACTTTCCTAGAGCATATTCCTTACCATTAGTCAAGCACCATCTGTTTAAACGAAATAGCCTCAACCCGAGCACATTTGTGTCTGTTTAAAACCGGCAATAATGAACAGCGTGCTCAATTCGGTCATGTAAATAGATCAGCTATCAATCCTCAGCAGCAAATCAGCCAAAATACTGGAATGTAATCAGCTTGTAACAAAACAAGACGTTTAAACAAATAGGTTGATTTTCAATCTCAACGCAACAGTCTGAACGGACCCCGCGTTTCCGCAGCTAGCGCAACGCGGAAATAGCCCCCGGCACCTGGCTATCGCCTCGTTTCCGCAGGTGGAGAGGCTATGGAGG
>NZ_JBBNGA010000017.1:0-42924 GCF_040095305.1 Collinsella sp. CLA-AA-H167 | reverse complement strand
TAGATGAGACCCAGGACACCGTAACGGTGGGCGCCGCCCACCGGTCAGCGGCCAGAGCATGGGGGGCACGCCCGGTCCCGTTCCGAACCCGGAAGCTAAGCCCCATCGCGCCGAGAGTACTGCGGGGTCAGCCCGTGGGAGGCCAGGGCGCCGCTGACCGGTGGACGGCACCGAGCCGTACGCTTGACTTGAAGAAGGGGGAGGCCGCGAGGCCTCCCCCTTTTTTGCGTTTACGGGGCGTAAATGACTCAATTACACCAGACGATCTTGTTGTTTTCGGTATTGAGCCTTTATTTAAAGAAAATAAATCGTATAACAAGGGCAACTGCTATGGCCGCAATGGTCAAAAGCAGAATTGTCAGCTGATGCTGCTTGCGTCGTTTACTTGACGAAACGAAGATTGACTTTCCCTGTTTTGGCGTTTCGAGATAGCGAGTCGAATGCGTCAAGGTTTGCTTGGGTCGAGGCCCTCTTTGTTGATGGACGGCGGATGCTTTCATCGGCTCATCACTAGCTGCGCTGTTTTTAGATAATGGTGCGTTTTTCAGATATACAGGGTCTCCCGAGGCGACGCCCATATGTTTACGTCCCGTTTGGGCATCCTCGAGCGTTTGATATCGGTTTCTCGTCACATAATCGGGCTCTGGGTCATTGATGGGCTCTTGCGAGATGTGGGGGCGATGGAACCGTGGCGGCTGCGTAGAAGTATCTTCGCCCTGCGTCGGCATAAACATATTGTTCTGGTTTTGGTCGTCCATGATGCCCTTTAGCTCGTTACCAACAACGTGTACGCGCTCATTGTAAGCCCCTTGTTATTTGTAGCTGCGAACATACTTGTTATTTAAGCTCTGGTTCAAAGAACCTTAACCTTACTAAAACCTGAGTCATACACACTTAGATATGCTTATAGTACTGGACTCAAAAAACTTTATAGTCGATGTATATATGGGCACTGGGTGGGCATATATAAGAGCGTCAAAAGAAGTCCCAGTCACCTAGAAGATGGCTCGGCAGTCCTTAAAAGGAGTGGTAAACATGGCAAGCATGGTTCCTTATCGTTCGGTTTTTGGCGTTCGTCCTTCTGCTAGCTCGCTGTTCGATCTGTTTGATGATATGACCGACCTTGCAAACAACTCGATTGCCTCCAAGGCGTTCCCCGTTGACGTTGAGGACAAGGGCGATGGCTACGAGGTCAAGGCGTATCTTACCGGTGTCGCCAAGGATGACATCGACGTCGAGCTCAATGAGGGTCGCCTGTCGATCAGTGTGAACGTCGAGGAGAGCGCCGAAAACGAGGGTAAGAACTTCCTCCAGAAGGAGTTCGGCTCGTACAGCGCGACGCGCGGCGTGTATCTGAAGGACGCTTCGAGCGAGGGCCTTTCGGCTAAGTATGCTGACGGCATCCTGACCGTTACGGTTCCCAAGATTGTCGAGAAGAAGAACGTCACGAAGATTTCTATCGACTAACGATGGCTCTGCTTCAATCGAGAGTATGAATTAAGGGGGCTGGGAAGTGATTCCCAGCCCCCTTTTGTTGTCTTGAGTGGGCTATTGAATAGTTGTCGGTTGATACTGACTTGCAGGGCGTATCGAGAGCTTCCGTGGCCCTTGAAGACGGGTGGCAGAACTGCCGAGTTCATCATCGAGACTTGCATCAAGCGCGTTGGCATAGCTTTTGACGGTAAGGCTCGGACGATTATTGTCCTGGCTGATATGCATGGCGATGAGCTGTTCGGTGCGATCGGTAACAAGTTCGCGCGCGGCTTCGGCGGCCTGGTTGTTGGAGAGGTGCCCCTTTGTAGACAGGATGCGCTCCTGAAGAAAGCGGGGGTACGCTCCTTCGCGCAGCATAGCTACATCGTGGTTGCTTTCGAGCGCGAGAACTCGACAGTCTTTGAGGATGCCTATGGCCTTGCTCGATAACTCTCCGGTGTCGGTGGCAAACCCAATGGAATCATCGAGAGCATTAAATCGATAGCCGACAGGATTGATGACATCGTGCGATGTTGAGTAGGTTTGCACGTGGATGCCGGCAATGGGGAGCGTGTCGCCGGGGTCAAATTCCTCTACGGGCAGGCGCGCGAGGTTTTCTTTGCATGAAAGGGTGTCCCTGCTGGCAAAGAGGGGACCATGCCAGTGCTTGCACCATACATCGAGCCCCTTGATATGGTCACCATGCTCATGGGTGATTACAAGAGCGGCGACGTCGTCTGCCGAGAGGCCAAGCTCCGCCATGCGTTTAAGTGTCTCGCGGCGGGACAGGCCGTTGTCGATCATGATGAGCCCCTGAGGTCCCTCGACGAGTGCGCAGTTGCCTTTTGAGCCGCTGCCGAGGATATGAAGGTGCAGGCGAGACATAAGATTCCAAAGGATACAATGAGTGCGGACGAATAGAGGAGGAAGCGAATGCCAACGGTATCTCAGCACTATGGACATCATGCCGCGCCGAGGACGGATAAGAGCGCCCTGGCAACGCGGCAGGCCGCTGCCCCCGTAGTGCTCATGGTATCAGGCGGTGCGGACTCGACGGCGCTGCTCCTTATGGCTTGCACATCAAAGCTGGATATCCATGACGGGCGCGGCGTCGCTCCCATTGCGCGCGAGCGATTGCACGTGCTGCATGTAAACCATCATATGCGCGGGGAGGCATCCGATGGCGACGAGGCCTTTGTACGTGACCTGTGCGCACAATACGGTTTGCCGCTGTGTGTTGAGCATGCCTATTTTGATGACGAATCGGGCAATATCGAGGCGGCTGCCCGCGAGGTTCGCTATGCCGCGGCGCGGAGGTATGTTCGCGAGCTCTGCGCCCAGACGGGGGCACCGCGGACGGCGGCTCGTATCTGCACTGCGCACACGTCTTCGGATCGCGCGGAAACGTTTTTGATGAACGCGATTAAGGGGTCGGGCCCAGCTGGGCTTTCGAGCATTCCGCGCCGAAGGAATATCGTGGTGCGTCCCTTGCTCGACCTGACTCATGATGAGCTCGTGGGCTATTTGCAGGTGCATGGTCAGCCGTGGCGGGAGGACGAGAGCAACGAGGATGTGTCGTACTTGCGCAACTATGTGCGCCATCGAGTGATGCCGGTGGTGGCGCAGCGCAACGCGAGCGTCTGTAAGACGATTGGCGCTGCCTGCGAGATCTTGGGCGATGAGGATGCCTTTCTTTCCCAGCTTTCCGCACAGGCGTTCCGAAGCTGCCTGCGTAAGGAGGCGGCGGGTGCACTGGTCCTTGACGCTCGTCGACTGGCCGCGGCTGAGGTGGTAATCGCGCGGCGCATCGTGAGACTGGCGATTAAACGCATCGATCCGGACGCTCGTCCAGAGATGCGACATGTGGAGCGAGTTCTTTCCTGCGTTGCCGAGGGCGCCGGCTCGGTCACGCTTCCGGCGGGGATTGACGCACGCATTGAGTTTGGCATGCTGGCGTTTAAGGCGCCGGTGGCTCGCGAGGGCCTGGTCGCGGACTGGGTTACCGTACCCGGTCGTTTGCCGTTGGGCGGGGGACGTGTGCTGGTCGCAGAGCCGATGGCCGTTGAGCCGGGATGCGATATCGTGCGCCGCGCCCGTGAGCTTGCGGCTGCCGGGGAAGTGACAGCTTTGGTAGACGCGGCTGCCCTGGGTTTTGCCGACAGCGATAGTGAGCGGATCCTGGCGGGCTCGCGTGGCGAGATCCCTGCCGAGGCGCGATTGGCGCGCCTGTGGGTGGACGGTCCCGCACCGGGAGATGTGATGTGCCCGTTGGGGATGAACGGCCGGAGCAAGAAAGTGTCAGACCTGCTGAACGAGGCTCGTATTCCCGTTTCTGAGCGCGCAGGCGTTCCTGTGATGAGAACGGCTCCGGGAGGTGCCGTGGTATGGGTCGCCGGAGTTCGCGCGGACGAGCGTTTTAAGTGCACGGCCGCAACGCGTGTGGCTTATCTGCTTCGCGTGGTTGATGCAGATTAGCCCCTCGCACCAGCTGTTCTGTGCGGCGTTGACGGTATTCCCGCGCTGATGGTGCGCGGGCTGGAAAATATGCCCCGTGCGCTGCTAGAATGTGTAGTTCGCGTCCATACGGCGGTGTGTGGGCGATTAAGCACAAGAAAGGGTTGTCATGGCTTCTCAACATCCGGATATCGAGAAGGTTCTGTTTACGCAGGAGGATATCGACGGCATCGTCTCTCGCCTAGGCGAGCAGATTACTCGCGACTACGCGGGTAAGGATCTGGTGCTGATTGCGGTCCTGCGCGGCGCCGTGGTCTTTATGGGCGACCTGATGCGCAAGATCGAGCTGCCGACCAACATCGATTTCATGGCTGTTTCGAGCTATGGCGACGGCGTGAAGTCTTCGGGTATCGTGCGTATCATTAAGGACCTGGATATCGACATCCGCGGTCGCGACGTGCTGATCGTCGAGGACATTCTGGACTCGGGCCTGACGCTCAAGTACCTGATGAAGAACCTCGAGAGCCGTAAGCCCGCCTCGCTGGAGGTCGCCGCCTTCCTGTGGAAGGACGTTGAGGACCGTACCTCGGCCGTCACGCCCAAGTATGTTGGAACCCATTGCCCCGATGCCTTTGTGGTGGGCTACGGCCTCGACTATGCCGAGCGCTATCGTAACCTTCCGTATCTGGGCATTTTGAAACCGGAGGTTTATTCGTAAGATGCCCGACGACCGTAACGATAACAATTCCCAGACTCCCCGGGAGCCTAAGATCCCGGGGATGCCCGGAGGCAAGAAGCCCACGCGTGCGGGCTGGCTGTATTTTATTTTGGCTTGCGCGCTTCTGGGCTACGCCTTCTTTAACATGGGCTCCGGCTTTGCCAGCTCCAGCAATACCGTTAAGCTCGCGACGAGCGAGATGGTGAGCGCCATTAAGCAGGATCGCGTCGAAGATTTGACCTATACGGTTCAAGACGGAAGCGTGGCGGGTCATTACTGGAAGACGAAAAAGGACAAGGGTGATACGAGCGAGCTCAAGAGCTTCTCCTCGACCTATGTCGGCTCCGATTCGCTTGCCGAGCTTATGGCGGAGCACCCCGACACCAAGTACATCGTCAACACCAACGACCCCGATTTTTGGGGCGACTTGGCGATGAGTGTGCTGCCGACGATTGCCCTGATCGCCATCATGTTCTACTTTATGCGCCAGATGATGGGCGCCAACAACAGGAACATGCAGTTTGGCAAGACCAACGCCAAGACCAACGAGGCAACGCGCCCCAAGGTCAAGTTTGAGGATGTTGCCGGTGTGGACGAGGCAGTCGAGGAGCTCGAGGAGATCCGCGACTTTTTGAGCGATCCGGATCGCTATCGCAAGCTGGGCGCCAAGATTCCGCGCGGCGTGTTGCTGGTTGGCCCTCCGGGTACCGGTAAAACCCTGCTGGCCAAGGCCGTTGCCGGCGAGGCGGGCGTGCCGTTCTTTAGTATCTCGGGTTCCGACTTTGTCGAGATGTTCGTGGGCGTCGGCGCCAGCCGCGTGCGCGACCTTTTTAAGGAGGCCAAGTCTCAGGCTCCGTCAATCATCTTTATTGACGAGATCGATGCCGTGGGACGTCAGCGCGGAGCCGGTTTGGGCGGCGGCCACGACGAGCGCGAGCAGACGCTCAACCAGCTGCTGGTCGAGATGGACGGTTTTGAGGAAAGCGAGTCGGTCATCCTGATCGCCGCGACCAACCGTCCTGACATCCTGGATCCGGCATTGCTGCGTCCCGGTCGTTTTGACCGTCAGGTTACGGTCGACCGTCCGGACGTGAAGGGCCGCGAGCAGATCTTGCGCGTGCATGCTGAGAACAAGCCGATGGACGAGGACGTTAAGTTTGAGAAGCTCGCCCAGATGACCGTTGGCTTTACTGGTGCCGATTTGGCGAACCTGCTCAACGAGTCTGCGTTGCTGGCCGCTCGCCGTCATCGTTCTGTGATCTCGATGGACGAGGTCGAGGAGTCGATGGAGCGCGTGATTGCCGGACCGCAACGCAAGGGTCGCGTGATGACCGAAGCCGAGCGCACCACGATTGCCTACCATGAGAGCGGCCACGCCCTGGTGGGTCACATCTTGGAGCATTCCGATCCGGTTCATAAGATCTCGATCGTCAGCCGCGGTCAGGCCCTGGGCTACACACTGCAGCTTCCGCAGGAGGATCACTTCCTCAAGACCAAGAACGAGATGCTCGACGAGCTCGCCGTGTTCTTGGGCGGTCGCGTTGCCGAGGAGCTCATGTGCGACGACATCACGTCGGGCGCGAGCAACGATCTGGAGCGCGCGACTAAGATGGCGCGCGAGATGGTCACGCGCTTGGGCATGAGCGAGGAGCTGGGCACGCAGGTCTTTGGCGAGGCGCAACATCAGGTGTTCCTGGGTCGCGACTACGCCGATCACCAGGATTACTCCGAGGAGACGGCGCGCCGCATCGATATCGAGGTTCAGCGCATCATGCGCGAAGCCCATCGCCGTGCGGTCGAGATTTTGGATGCCCGTCGCGATCAGCTCGATCTGATGGCGAAGGTGCTGCTTGAGCGCGAGACCGTCGAAGGCGACGCCGTGAACGCCCTGCTCGACAACGAGTGGGACGCTTACCTTGAGCGCGAGGGCGATATCCTGGCGGCCAAGGAGGAGCTCAACGCCAAGGCGGCTGGCATGCCGACCAAGAAGCGCTCGCTTCGCATGAGCGAGGAGGAGTTGGCGGCTGATGCCGCGGCCTTTGCGCAGGCGGCCATGCAGGAGGATGCCGAAGCCGCATCCGATGATGCCGGAGATGGCAATGCTGCCAACGCTGACGGCAACACCGACGCCGACAAATAGTTCTTGTAGCGAAAGCCTCCGCGGGGAAACCTGTGGAGGCTCTTTCTTTTGAGCGATATGTTGATTGGGGACAGACTTAAATGAGCGTTTTCACGCATTTAAGTCTGTCCCCAATCAACATTGCTGCGGCACTTTGCTCAGCTAAAGCGTACAATAGCGCCTATGCGAAAGGGGAACAGATGATCAACGAAACTATGTATGCTCGCGGTGCGGAAAGCTCCATCATCCGTGAGATCTTTAGCTATGGCCTTGAGCGCAAGGCACAGATCGGCGCGGAGAACGTATTCGATTTTTCGCTGGGTAACCCGAGCGTTCCGGCACCTGCCGCCGTGGCTGAGTCCATTAAGAAGGCCTTGGAGCTGCCGAGCGACCAACTGCATGGATACACGCCTGCGCCGGGTCTGCCGCAATGTCGAGCAGCCGTCGCCGACTCGCTCAACCGTCGCTTTGGCACGAGCTATGAGGGCAAGGACGTCTTTATGACGGTGGGTGCCGCGGCTTCGCTCACCTGCACGCTCAACGCGATCACCAATCCGGGCGACGAGGTCATCGTTATCGCTCCGTACTTCCCGGAGTATCGCGTGTGGATCGAGAAAGCTGGTTGCACGTGCGTCGAGGCGCTCGCCGATGAAGATACGTTCCAGCTGAGCGTGGATAACGTGCTCAAGGCGATTACCGATAAGACCGCTGCCGTCATTATCGACTCGCCCAACAACCCGACCGGTGCAGTGTATACGCGCGATACACTGACGCGACTGGCCAATGTTTTACGCGAGGTCAACGCCAAGCGCGATTCCGAGAACCCAATCACGCTCATCTCTGATGAGCCGTACCGCGAGATCGTGTACGGTGCCGAGGTGCCTTGGGTGCCCTCGATCTACGAGAACACCGTGGTGTGCTACTCGTATTCCAAGTCGCTTTCGCTGCCGGGCGAGCGCGTGGGCTGGATTTTGGTTCCCAATACCAATCCGCAGGCTGCTCGCCTGATGCCGGCCGTTGCCGGTGCCGCCCGCACGCTGGGCTTCGTGTGCGCACCGGCCCTCTTCCAGCGTGTAATCATCGACTGCATTGATGAACCGAGCGATGTCGAGGCCTATGCGCGCAACCGCACCGCGCTTACCGATGCACTAGCGGAGTACGGCTACACCTATGTTGAGCCGGATGGTGCATTCTACTTATGGGTGAAGGCGCTGGAGCCCGATGCGAATGCGTTCTGCGAGCGCGCAAAGAAGTATGAGTTGCTTGCGGTTCCCTCGGACAGCTTTGGTATGCCGGGTTGGTTCCGCTTGGGCTACTGCGTGAGTTACGAGACGATTATCAATTCGCTACCCGCTTGGAAACAGTTGGCGGACGAGTATCGTTAAAAGTAAAGCGCTCTGCCTACAATGTTTTACGTGAAACGGGGTTTGGTGTTAAGCCGGACCCCGTTGTCATGGACGTTGTGTCTTTGGGATGGAGTGGTTTTACGACTATCGAAGGCTATGCGTACAATGAATATAAGCGACGGCCATGCCAGATAAGGAGACCTGATGCCCTACCTGCTTTCTTGTGACATTCATACCCATACGATGTTCTCTGCGCATGCATATTCGACCATTGAGGAGAATGTGTATTGGGCGGCAGAGCGTGGCCTGCAGGTGCTCGGATCCGCCGACCATCTGAGCTCTATGGTTACGGCTTGCCCCAATGACCTGCGCAGTTACCAGTTCTTTATCAACCAGGATATCTGGCCGCGCATTTGGAGCGGCGTGCTAGTGCTGCGTGGTGCCGAGGCCGATATCGTTTCGCTGGACGGAAGCCTGTTTGGCGAGGACACTCCTGTCACGCTCGATATCGCCGGCGATTCGTATAGTCGTGAGCATTCGCTGTTCGATTTGGTGACGCGTAATTTGGATTATTTGGTTGCAAGCGTGCATAATCCGCAGATTGCTGAGGGCGCGACGCTCGCCCAAACGACCGAGATGTATATCAATGCCTTGGAACACCCCAAGGTGTTCATGCTGGGCCACGCGGGTCGCTCGGGCGTGCTGTTCGATATCGACGAGGTGCTGTTGGCGGCTAAGGCCAAGCACAAGATTATCGAGATCAACAACCATAGTCTTGAACACGGTGTCGACACTGAGCATTGGGCTGTATGCCGCAAGATCGCCGAGCGCTGCGCCGAGCTGGGCGTGGGTATTGGCGTGTCGACCGATGCCCACATTGGCATGGCCATTGGCAAGCTCGATCACGCGCGCAAGATGCTCGACGAGATTCATTTCCCGCTGGACCTGATCGTGACGCGCGACCGCGAGACGCTGCTGCGTGAGATGGCGGCAGCCGGCGTGTGCGACCTGCGCAAGGGGATGTAGCGAGGCTCAATCTGTAACGAGAAAAGGAGCGGTCAAGACGGACCGCTCCTTTTCTTATGTCAGTAGATTAACGGCGTTCGAGGACGGCGACGGTCTCGGTATGGTCGGTATGGGGAAACATATCAACCGGCGTAATGCTGAGCAGGCGATAGCCTCCGTCAAGGAGCTGGTGCAGGTCGCGCTCTTGAGTGACGGGGTTGCAGCTGATGTAGGTGATGCGGCGCGGCTTAAGTGCGCAGGCGGCTTCGAGGAACTCGGTGGTGGAACCGGCGCGCGGCGGGTCGATGGAAAGAACGTCGACGCGTTCGTTGTTGTCGGCGGCATCTAGGATGTAATCGGTGGCATCGTCGGCCATAAACCAGGCGCTGCGGGTGAGGCCGTTGAGCTCGGCATTGCGACGTGCGTCGGCAATGCCCGCCAGGTTGCGCTCCACACCGAGCAGCATAATGCCGATGCCCTTGTTCTGGGCGGCTTTGGCTGCGCACAGGCCGATGGTGCCGCTGCCGCAATAGGCATCCATGAGCACATCGCCCTGGTGCAAATCCATGCCGTCGATAGCGAGCTGATAGAGCAGTTCGGTCTGCTGTGGGTTGGTCTGGTAGAACGCGGTGGGGGAGATATCGAATTCGCAGCCGAGCAGCTGATCGCGCATGCATTCGGCGCCATAGACGATACGAGTCTCCTCACCCAAGATGGCGTTACCGGGACGGCCATTGATATTTTGGGCAACGGTGACGATATGCGGATCGAGTGCCGCGACGGCCTCAAAGAACTCCTGCGCATGCGGCAGGTCGCGCTGAGCGGTCACGAGCGTGACCATGACCTGGTCGGTACGCCAACCGCAGCGGACGACGGCATAGCGGAGCAAGCCCAGATGCTTGTCCTCGTTAAAGGCGGGAATGTGCAGGCGCTCAGCTTCACGCGCGATGCCGTTAAGAATTTGTCGGGCGCCCGGTACCTCGACGGGGCATTCGGGCACGGCAACGATTCTGTGCGAACCGCGCTCAAAAAAGCCGCAGCGGACAGCGCCCTCTTTGCCGGGAGCAAACGGAGTGGCAGCCTTATGACGAAAACCACGCGGCGCAGGATATTTGCCCGGGTCTCCCAGGGTGACTCCCATACCGCGAATGGGGTCGACGCTAATGCCCTCGCGCTCGCAGAGCTCAGCAAACAGCTCCTCCATAGCAGCCTGCTTGGCCGCCAACTGCTTCTTATAAGGACGATTGAGTGCCGTACACCCACCACAAGCTTTCATGATCGAACAGGGAGACTTGGGATCCACGGCCTTACGCGCAGGCTGAGCCGAATCCTTGCGCGAGCCTTTGGAGCGAACGTGAGGCGCCTTATCCCCGCCCTGACGAGAGCCAGAACGCTTGGTCTTAACCTTGCCCTTCGCCGACTTACCCTTCGCATCCTGAGACGACTTGGATTTCTTAGAAGTTTTTTTCTCCTCCGACCCCTCAGCCGCCTCGATCAAAGCACGACGAGCCTTACGCTCCGCACGAGATTCTGCCATGAATTAACCCCACTATTAAATAAAAGAAAAGTCCGAAGCAATTGTACCGTGCATTCAACGTGCCCGTTTGGAGAGGAGGCTATCTAAGGTTCCGAGCACGTTGTCTCCCGGCTGGGTGGCGCCCGGCGCGGAGTTTAATTTGTCGCGAGTTCCGCACGAACAGGAGGCCACTTAATGTGGCCTCCGTCGTGAGCAGGACTGTAGAGCAGCAAATTAAACTCCGCGCCGGGCGCCACCCAGCCGGGTGCTCCAACCTAGTGCTCCATGCGTGCTTTCCGTCTTGCGCAGGACTGTAGAGCAGGAAACTTAATTCCGCGCCGCTCCCCGCCCGCGCCGGGCAACCCCAACCTTGTGCTCCATCAAGGTAAAGTGTATGATTCTGGACGTTACATGATTCACTTTACCTAACTAAAGTGCTATCGAGGGGGAATACCATGAATACCGATATGTCTCGTCGTCAGTTTGTTGGTCTAGCCGGCTCGCTCGCCGCGGTGCTTGGCCTTGGTCTTGTCGGTTGCGGCGGTGGTGCTGGCAAGGGCTCCGCTGCTGGTTCTGCCGCGGCCAAGGATGTGAAGGGCGCTGCGGAGTCCAAGAAGCTCGTGGCGGGCTTTGATAAGTCCTATCCTCCGTACGGCTTTGTGGGCGATGATGGCGAGTACACCGGCTTTGATCTCGATCTGGCCAAGGCTGTTGCCGATAAGCAGGGCTGGGAGGTCAAATACGAGGCCATCGACTGGGATGCCAAGGACACGCTGCTCAACTCCGGCGCCATCAACTGCATCTGGAACGGTTTTACCAAGGAGGGCCGCGAGGACGATTACACGTTCTCCGAGCCGTACATGCTCAATGAGCAGGTGCTGGTGGTCAAGAAGGACGCGGGTATCAAGAGCTGGGACGATCTTGCCGGCAAGACCGTGATTACCCAGACCGATTCCGCTGCGCAGGACGTGCTCGAGGGTGACCAGAAGGATCTGGCGGCGACGTTTGCCACGCTCGATACCATCGGCGAGTACAACACGGCCTTTATGCAGCTCGAGAGCGGTGCGGTCGATGCTGTGGCGTGCGACCTTTCGATTGCCCAGTATCAGCTTGCCGCCAAGCCCGATGCCTACACGCAGCTTGATGAGCCGCTGTCCAGCGAGCACTACGCCGTTGGCTTTAAGAAAGGCGACACCAAGTCGGCCGATGCTGTGACCGAGTCGCTCAAGGCGCTCTACGAGGACGGCACGGTTAAGGACCTGTGCGACAAGTATTCAAGCTATGGTCTTTCCTTCGACAACTGGGTGCTCAAATAGCGGCTTTCCCAGGCACCCGATTTTGCCGTTCAAACCGTCGCTTGCGTACATTTAGTACGCGGCGCTCCTCTTTCACGGCAAACTCGGGCACCTGGAAAACCCGCTTTAGCATTGGGTTCGCTGTTCCGTTACTGTGAAAGAGAGCTTGGGTTGTCTATTCAGGTCATGATGCAGATGCTTGGCCAGGGATTCTTGGTCAGCTTGCAGCTGTTTGTGCTGACGTTGCTCGGGTCGATTCCGCTGGGAATCCCCGTGGCGTTTATGCGCATGAGCAAGGTCGCGCCGCTGCGTTGGATTGCGCGCATCTATATTTCGGTGATGCGCGGCACGCCGCTTATGCTGCAGATGTTTGCGATCTACTTTGCCCCGTACTACGTGTTTGGCATCTCGCTCACGCCCGATTCCAAATGGACGGCGTGCGTCGTGGCATTCATCATCAACTACGCCGGCTACTTTGCCGAGATCTATCGCTCGGGCTTGCAGTCCATTCCGCGCGGACAATACGAGGCAGCCGAGGTGCTGGGCTATTCGCGTCTGCAGACATTTTTGTACATTGTGATGCCGCAAGTCGCCAAGCGTATTCTGCCGGCGATGGGCAACGAGATCATCACGCTGGTCAAGGACACTTCGCTGGCGTTTGCCATCGGCGTGGGGGAGATGTTCTCGACGGCCAAGGCGCTGGTTGCCTCGCAAGTGAGCATGGTGCCGTTTGCGATTGCGGCGCTGATCTACTGGGTCTTTAACTTTGTGGTCGAGATGCTGCTGGGCGCTGCCGAAAAGAAGCTGGACTATTATCATGACTAACTCAGTGATGAAAATCGAAAGCGCGCGTAAGGCGTTTGGCGGCAATGAGGTGCTCAAGGATATCTCACTCGAAGTCAAGCGCGGTGAGGTCGTGGCGATTATCGGGCCTTCGGGTGGCGGTAAGTCCACGCTGCTGCGGTGTGCCACGCTGCTCGAGACACTCGACGGAGGCTCGCTCTCGTTTGGCGACCTTGCCGTTGCGACGGATGTGGGTTCGGGCGCGGTCTATGCGAAGGGCGATGTGCCCAAGCAGGCGCGCTCGCGATTCGGCCTGGTGTTCCAAAATTACAACCTGTTCCCGCACTATACGGTGATGAAAAACATCACCGATGCTCCGATTCGCGTGCTCAAGCGCCCGCGCGAGCAGGCGGAGGCGCGTGCGCATGAGTTGATCGCGCAGATGGGGCTTACGGGCAACGAGAACAAGGTGCCGTGTGAGCTTTCGGGCGGTCAGCAGCAGCGCGTGAGTATTGCCCGCGCCCTGGCACTCGACCCGGAAATCTTATTCTTTGACGAGCCGACTTCGGCGCTCGATCCCGAGTTGACGGCCGAGGTGCTGCGTGTCATTAAGGACCTGGCGGCGCAGAATATGACGATGGTAATCGTGACCCACGCAATGCAGTTTGCGCGCGATGTTGCCGACCGCGTGGTCTTTATGGACGGCGGTCGCATTGTCGAGGAGGGACCTGCCGAGCAGGTTATCGACCATCCGCGCGAGCAGCGCACACGTGAGTTCTTGAGCCGTATCGAGGGATAGACTCAGGTATTTACTCAACTATTAATTGAGGCAATTGAGGCGAAGCCGCCACAGGTCTTACGGTCTGTGGCGGCTTTTTGTTTACATCGACGGGGTTCAATAATTGCCTCACAAGCTTGTCTCTTCCTCTCGCCGCCTGTATTCATACGTGTGCCGAAAGGTGTGCATGGACGGTCGCCCGTGAGGGTAGGGTGGTGGCATAGGACATTTGGAGGGTGAGTCGGCTCGGCTGCCGACCATGCTGCTCCCGGGATGGCACCGACCGCGAACTCTCCCCGTTGGCGTCGCGCATTGCGCGCGGCCCTGCAAGGAGGTCATCATGGGTGCTCCCAAGACCGGTAACGTAAGGAACGTGGTGCTCGTAGGCCAAGGCGGGGTGGGCAAGACTTCACTCGCCGA
Source organism: Collinsella sp. CLA-AA-H167 (assembly GCF_040095305.1). Lineage (NCBI taxonomy): Bacteria > Bacillati > Actinomycetota > Coriobacteriia > Coriobacteriales > Coriobacteriaceae > Collinsella > Collinsella sp. CLA-AA-H167. The sequence continues at coordinate 29,017 of NZ_JBBNGA010000017.1, read as the reverse complement.
AGCCATGCTCCACCTTTCCGGCAAGACCGCCCGCCTGGGCGGCCACGACGGCACCAAGCCCACGCTCGACTATGACCCCGAAGAGGTTAAGCGTGCATTTTCCATCTCGACGACCATTGCGCCGATCGACTGGAAGGGCGCGCGCATCAATGTGCTCGATGCCCCGTGCTACCCCGATTTTATCGGCGACGCCTTTGCCGCGATGAGCGTCTGCGAGACGGCTCTGTTTGTGGTCGACGCCGAGGCCGGCCCGCAGCCTACGACGGTTAAGCTCTGGTATGCCGCCGAGGACCTGCGCTTGGCGCGTGCGGTGTTCGTAAACCGCCTGTCGCGCTCCGAGGCCAGCTTTGCGACCACAATGGACCTGCTGCAGGAGCGCTTTGGTACGCGCCTGGGCGCCGTGACTCTTCCCTGGGGCGAGGGCGAGGACTTTGACGGCATCATCGACCTGGTGCGCATGAAGGCGCGCCATTGCAACGGCGCCGAGGCCGTTGAGTCGGAGATTCCCGAGGAGTATCGTGCCCAGGCCGAGGAGGCCCATGACCATCTGTGCGAGCTGGTGGCCGAGGCCGACGACGAGCTGATGATGAAATACCTGGAAGGCGAGGAGACGCTGACGCAGGAGGAGCTTGAAGGCCTGCTGTCTAAGGCGATCGCCGAGCGCATCTTTGTGCCGGTCTTTGCGGGCGATTGCATTAAGGAGCAGGGCGTCAACTCGCTGATGGACGACATCGCCACGTACTTCCCGGCGCCGACCGACTACGGCGAGATGCCGCTCATCGACGGCGATTCGCTTAAGATTTCGAGTGACGATGACCGTCCGGTGGCGTTTGTGTTTAAGACGCTGGCCGATCCGCAGCAGGGCCGCATCAGCTTTATCAAGGTGCTGACGGGCACGCTTGAGCCGGGTCTTGAGTTGGTCAACGCGCGTACCCGCAAGAGCGATCGTTTGGCTCACCTGTATGTGATGTGCGGCCGCGATATGACCGAGGTTGGCCATGCCTATGCCGGCGACATCATCGTGGCGCCCAAGCTGGCTGCCGAGACGGGCGATACGCTCTCGATTACCGGCAAGGTCGAGGCTGCGGCGTTTAAGTTCCCCAACTCGCAGTACCGCATCGCCATCGAAGCCGAGAACCGCGGCGACGAAGAGAAGCTCTACACGTTTATCGAGAAGGCCTGCAAGGCAGACCCGACCATGAGCATCGACCGCGACGAGGAGACTGGCCAGACCATTATCTCGGCAGTGGGCGAGGCGCAGGTTTCGGTGCTGCTCAATCGTCTGGAGGACCGCACCAAGGTTGCTGCCAAGAGCGTGCCGATCCGCATTCCGTATCGCGAGACCATTCGCCGTACGGCAAGTGCCCAGGGCCGCCATAAGAAGCAGACCGGCGGCGCCGGTCAGTACGGCGACTGCTGGCTGCGCGTGGAGCCGCTCATTGGGCCCGACGGCACGAGCGACGGCTATGAGTTCGTGGACGAGGTCGTGGGCGGCCGCATCCCGCGCTCGCTGATTCCCGCCGTGGACAAGGGCGTCCAGGAGACCATGAAGGACGGTATTATTGCCGGCTACCCGCTCACGGGCATTCGCGTCGCGGTGTACGACGGTTCGTATCACAGCGTCGACTCCAACGAGATGGCGTTCCGCGCGGCGGCTCGCATCGGCCTGCGCAAGGCATGCGCCGATGCCGATCCAGTGGTGCTGGAGCCTATCGAGGAAATCACGGTGACGATCCCCGAGAGCTACGCCGGCGCCGTGATGGGCGACATCTCGGCCTCGCGCGGTCGCGTGACGGGCATGGAGACCGATGAGCGCGGAGACACCGTGGTCATTGCCCAGGCGCCGCTGGCCGAGCTGACGGATTACTCGACGCGCCTGCGCTCCATCACGCGCGGCACGGGCGACTTTACCATGAAGCCCGCGGGCTATGAGCAGGTGCCCTATGACGTTCAGGCCAAGCTGGTCGAGCGCTATGAGGAGGGCCGCGCCAAGTAGCGCGTGGCGTTGCCTGCAACATGCATGCCGGTGCAAGGGCCGCTCTGGGCAATCCAGGGCGGCCCTTTTTGATCCCTGGGGGACGGAGGAAAACGGATCATTTTAGGTTTTGGGGCAGCTTGGTCGGCCCTAGTCCCCCGAGGCCTGATTGCGGCCGGTGGCGTAGTCGATCTGCACGTGCGGCTGCAGATCGTAGCAATATACGTGGAAGCAGAGGGTCTTGCCGTGGTCCTCGACCGATTGCGCCTCAAGGCGCACGCCGCGGCAGACAAGTTCCTCTTCGTTGTACATGGGCGTGACGCGGTAGAGCACATGGTTGCCTGTGTCGTGGATATAGTCGAGGATCTGCTCTTCAAACGGCAGCATGCCCGTTTCGTTGAGATAGCGCGTGCCGGTGAGGAGATTCTTGCGATTAGCGTTTTCGCCGCAGAGCGACCAGGCGATGAGGTGGCAACGGTTGTAGAGGCTTTGACCCGGAATAAAGTCGTAGCGCTGCTGGTGCCATCCGGCGGGGTGGATACGCGAGATATCCCCGCGCTTGCCTTGACCGAGCGACTCGGGACCCACGCAGGCGAGCGCTTTGCGGGTGCGGCCTAAGCTGTCGAGCTTGGAGAACTTCTTAAAGCAGCCCTCTTTGGTAGCGCGCTCGTATTCATCGAGCGTGAATGACGGCGTGCCGAGCGGGTGCGTGCTGTCGGCGCGAAGGGCAACGTAGGGGTTGCCGGCGTAGTCGGGAATGCTGCTGAGATATACGCCGCGGGCGCGGTCGAGATCGGGGTTTTCGACCTCGTCGATGGGGGTGGTGGAGCTGTCCTCGGAAGCGGCGTCACCGGTGTCGGGTGCGGCGGATTCGGAGCCATCGCCGGAGTCCTCGGAGCTGGCTGTTCCCGATTCGAGCCGGGCAACCAGGTCCGCCTCGTCGTCGGTGCGGCTGGGACTCTCGTTTTGTTTTTCGGCCAGGGCCGCTGCCTGCTCATCGCTTTGCGGCGACAACAGCTTGGGCGCCCCGTCGAGCGATCCTGTGAACAGCGCAAACCCCAGCACCACGGCGGTGCCGATGGAAAGTACTTGCTTGTAAACGGACTTGCGCGACATGGAGGCTCCTGGATGGACGGTTGGGAATCTACCAGTCTAGCAGGAGCCGACAGGGGCCGTTCTGTCGAACAAATACTTAAGATTTGGGACAAACGCTACGGATCCATTTGCCTCATATTTGACGTATGGCTAGATCGAGGTGGAACCGAGCCAATTGAGTTTACATTCGAGAATGCGCTGCTCACCGGGCGTGCTGCTGCCATCGAGTAGCGCGAGGAGCATCTCGGCCGCCTCTCTGCCTTCCTGGTCGACGGGCTCGATGATCGTGGAGACGGTCGGCGTGGTGAGGTTGGTCCAGTCTTCGCAGTTGAGTCCCAAAAGACCGATTTGCTGCGGAAGTAGATGGGCCATGGGCTGGAGAGCCTTGTAGACACGGGGAAGTGCCCACTGATTTTGCACGAAGATAAGGGTTCGCTTGGCGGGGTTGAACTTGTATTTAAAGTACTCGGTAAGCTCACCGACCGACGGCTTGTTGTGGTCGATGGGAATCGCTTTGTAGATCTGTCCGTTCGCTGCCAGTGCCTCGGCATACCCCTGAAAACGCTCCATGCGGGTGCGCATTTCGGTCATGTTAGCGGCAATGGAGAAAAAGTCCTCGTAACCGGCATCGAGAAGCGCCTGCGTGGCATTGTACACGCCGTCGTAGAGGTTGGTTTTGATCCAGCTGGTGCCTGGGCTGTAGATGGCCGCGTCAAAAAAGACGACGGGCTTGCCGGCGCGCTTGATGCGGTCGTGGACGGCCTTGAAATTTGCCGTGGGCTGGATGATAAAACCATCGACGCCCAGCGAGAGCATTTTGTCGACATACATGAGCTCGGTCTCGGGGTTAAAGTTGCTCGTGCAAACGACCGTCTGGTAGCCCGCGGGGAGCATGACTTGTTCCATGCCGTTGAGGACGAGGCCCGCCCACTTGTTGGTGTTATCCAAAATGATGATGGCGATGACGTGGGTCTGCTTGCCGGTGAGCGTTTGCGCTTGGGCGTTGGGAACGTATCCGAGTTCCTTGATGACGCGCGCAATCTTTGCCTGCGTCTTCTCGCTAAGCTTTTCTCGTTTGTCGTTGAGGTAATACGAGACGCTTGCCGTCGAGGTTCCCGCCTCTCGAGCGACGTCTGCGATCGTAACGCGCTGTTTTGCCACAGCGACTCCTTCCGACAGATGAGCATTTTCCAACATGATGACTTTGAGTCTTGGTGAGGGATGCGCTTCGGTGAGCGACCTTTTCCTTTCATATGAGTATGCAACAAATGCGGTATACGGGTGGGGTCGAAATTTGTGACCGGCATGCGCATCTGCCGTCTACCGAGAAAATCAAATACTTCTTGACTTTTGAAATCGAGGGTAAAATCGCAGGATTCATTTTTGGTTAAACGCATAACCAAATAGCATAACCAACGCTCTGACCTGCGCGTTTACCGAAATAAGCTGGCATTAAGAAAAACGAGCACCTATATTGGTCTTGTCGAAAAGACAGCAAGTCCAAACGGCAGGGGATGCTCCGGAGGCCTCCGCAAACGGTGTCTTGCGCACGCAACTCTATGAAAAGAGGGAAGCAATGAAGATCGTAGGCGTTGCCGCCTGTACCGTGGGTATTGCCCACACGTATATGGCCCAGAAGGCGATTCAGGATGAATGCGCCGCCCGTGGCATCGAGTGCAAAGTCGAGGCTCAGGGTGGCCTGGGTATCGAGAACGAGCTGACGCAGGAAGACGTGGATTCCGCCGACCTGGTGCTCGAGTCCGTCGACGTGGGCGTCGAGAACGAGGATCGTTTTGAGCAGAAGATGGCCGAGGGCAAGTTCCTGAAGGTCGGCACCTCGGATGTAATCGCCGATCCGGTGAAGATCATCGACCAGGCCGTTGAGATCATTAAGGCGACGGGTGGCGCCGTTGACGCGCCCAAGGCCGAGGCCAAGGCAGAGAAGAAGGCCGTCTCCGCTGCCCCGCAGGCCCCGACACCGGCGTCCAAGCAGTCTATCTTTGCCGATCCTGGTAAGACGCTGCTCAATGCATTCAATACCGGCGTTTCCTATTTTATCCCCATCGTCGTTATCGGCGGCGTGTTTCTCGCCTTCTCGCTGGCATCCGGTACCGCCGGCGCCAACGGCATGGAGGTTACGAACCCGCTGATGGTGAGTCTTAACACCATCGGCATGGCCGGCATCTCCATGATGATCCCGGTGCTTGCGGCTTACATCTCCTACTCGATGGCCGGCAAGCCCGCGCTCGCCCCCGGTTTTGTCCTGGGCTACCTGGTCAACAACGCAGTCGTTACCCCTAACGGCAACAGCGTTTCGACTGGCTTCTTGGGCGCCATGATCATGGCGGTTATCTGCGGCTACTTTGTCCGCTGGATGAAGACCTGGAAGGTCAACAACACCATCCAGACCATCATGCCCATCCTGATCATCCCGATTTTGACCTCGCTTGTCCTGGGCATGGCCTATATCTACATCCTGGCCACGCCGCTTGGCTTTGTGATGGACTGGCTTACCGGCGTGCTCGGCAGCCTGCAGGGCGGTTCCGCGGTTGTCCTGGGTCTGGTCATTGGCGTTATGACCGCCTTCGATATGGGTGGCCCCATCAACAAGACCGCCTCGACCTTCACCATGGCCATCATGGCCTCTGGCATCTACGGTCCTAATGGTATGTTCCGCGTCGCCGTCGCCGTTCCCCCGATCGCCTGTGGCCTCGCCGCGCTCATCGCCAAGAACAAGTTCGATGACGCCGACCGTCAGATGGGCATCTCCGCGCTGTTCATGGGTTGCATCGGTATTACCGAGGGCGCTATCCCCTTCGCGGTGAAGGACCTCGGTCACACCCTTCCCGGCATTTGCATCGGCTCTGCTGTGGGTGCGGCGCTTGCCGCCTTCCAGGGCATCGACTGCTACGTCCCGCACGGTGGCTTTATCGTCGCCCTTGCCACCAACAACGTCGCGCTGTTCTGCCTGGACATCGTGATTGGCTCCGTGGTCGCCGCTGCAATCCTGATTGCCATGAAGCCCACGCTCGATAAGCAGGCCAAGTAAACCTTTAAGGACTCCGGTTGTGCGGAGGGATGGATTTGACTCCGCACAACCGCCCCTACACAACAAAATCCATCCGTACTGATAGGGCCCACATCTGGGTCCCAGGGAACTTTTGTCAAAAATCCTCTGGAGAAGGAGAACAAAATGTCCAACCTCACCATCCGCCAGGCCGTTCAAGGCATGCTCAAGCTGCAGGATAGCGGCGATCACGCAACCATGGTCGGCATTGGCCCCATGAGCCCCAACCTGATTCAGGCTGTGTTCGAGCTTGCCAAGGACGAGGATTTCCCGCCCATGTTTATCGCCAGCCGCAACCAGGTCGATATGGACGAGATGGGCGCCGGCTACGTCAACGGTTGGGATCAGACGCGCTTTGCCGCCGACATCAAGAAGGTTGCCGACGAGGTGGGTTACACCGGTCCGTACTACCTGTGCCGTGATCACGGCGGTCCGTGGCAGCGCGACGAGGAGCGTAACGCCCACCTGCCCGAGGACGAGGCCATGGAGCTCGCCCGCAAGTCCTTTGTCGCCGACATGGAGGCAGGCTTTGACCTGCTGATGGTCGACCCCACCAAGGACCCCTATCAGATCGGCAAGGTTATTCCGCTCGACGTGGTGCTTCGCCGCACGATCGATCTTATCGACTACCTTGAGCAGTACCGTCGCGAGCATAACCTGCCCGAGGTTGCCTATGAGGTCGGTACCGAGGAGACCAATGGCGGCCTGACCTCCACCGACAAGTACGAGGAGTTCATTTCTCAGCTGCAGCCCGAGCTCGAGAAGCGCGGCTGCCCCATGCCCACCTTTATCGTTGGCCAGACCGGTACGCTCACCCGTTGGACCGAGCAGGTCGGCCATTACAACTTTAAGAATGCCCGCGAGCTCGCCGACATGGCCAAGCGCTACGGCGTGGGCCTGAAGGAGCACAACGCCGACTACCTGGACGACGCGACGCTGCTCGAGCACATTCCGGCTCACGTGACGGCCTCCAATGTCGCCCCTCAGTACGGCACCGAGGAGACCCGCGCTTACCTCAAGCTCTGTGCTACCGAGCAGATCCTGGTCGACAACGGCCTGTGCGACGATCCTTCCGACCTGTACCACACGCTGCTGGTCAAGGCCATCAAGACCGAGCGCTGGCGCAAGTGGATGACCGGCGACGATGTCAACCTGCAGGTTGACGACATTCTGGCAGACGACGAGCTCAGCCTGAAGATTCTGGATGTCTCCGGCCACTACGCGTTCAACGATCCCGAGGTCAAGGAGCAGGTCGAGAAGCTCTACCGCAACCTCGCTGCCCAGGACATCGACGGCAAGCGCTTTGTGATCGAGCACATCAAGCGCCCGATCAAGCAGTACGTCGTCGGTCTTAACCTCAAGGGCGTCACGAGCCGCATCGAGAAGGCTCTCGAGGACTAGGTAGCTTTCCCTACACGACGCCGGGCCCGGGGCATGTCCCAGCTGCGGGCCCGGCACATAGGACAAAGGGACATCCCCTTTGTCCTATTTTTTGAGTTTTGGATTCCTTAGAAGGAGTTTGCACCATGAAGTTCTTTATCGATACCGCCAACCTTGACGAGATTGCCGAGGCCAAGAGCTGGGGCTGCTTGGCCGGTGTTACCACCAATCCGTCCCTGTACGCCAAGACCGGCGGTAAGCTCGCCGACTTTGAGCCCCATATGCTCAAGATTGCCGAGCTCTGCGAGGGTCTGCCCGTGTCTGCCGAGTCTACCGCCACCACGGCCGAGGGCATGATCGAGGAGGGCAAGCACCTTGCCGCCCTCGCCCCTAACATTGTGGTCAAGCTCCCCGTCTGCGAGGCCGGCCTTGCCGCCTGCCGCGCTCTGGCCGATGCGGGCGTGCGTGTCAACATGACGCTCGTCTTCTCGCCGACGCAGGCCCTTATGGCCGCCAATGCCGGCGCTCGCTACATCAGCCCGTTTGTCGGCCGCTTTGACGACATCGCCGAGGACGGCATCTCGCAGCTCGACAATGTCGTGACCTGCATCAAGAACTATGACTGGACCGGCAAGAACGTCGACGACACCGTCGAGATCATCACCGCTTCGGTCCGCACGCCCAACCATGTGACCCAGGCGGCTCTTCTTGGTGCCGACATCGCGACCGTGCCCATGGCCGCTCTCAAGAAGTGCCTGCATCACCCGCTGACCGACCAGGGCCTCGCCTCTTTTGAGGCTGACTGGCAGAAGGTCGTCGCTCAGGCCTAACGAGTGGGTTGCCCCGGCATCGCGTTATCCGGTGCCGGGGTTGTTCTCAAGAGAGGAATTCGTATGACCAACCAGGAGCTGACGAAGGTCGCCAATGAGGTCAGGAAGGGTGTCGTGACTGCGGTTCACGCGGCCAAGTCGGGACATCCGGGTGGATCGCTCGGTGCTGCCGACATCATGACTTATCTGTACTTTGAGGAAATGAATATCGATCCTGCCGACCCTCACAAGGTCGATCGCGACCGCTTTGTGCTCTCCAAGGGTCACGCGGCGCCGGGGCTGTATTCGGTGTTGGCGAATCGCGGCTATTTTCCCATCGAAGAGCTCGAGACGCTCCGCCATATCGGCAGCCGCCTGCAGGGCCATCCCAATATGAATGACACGCCGGGCGTCGACATGTCCACCGGCTCGCTCGGTCAGGGCATCTCTGCTGCAGTTGGAATGGCGCTTGCCGCTAAGCACTGGGGCGACAGCTACCGTGTCTACACGTTGCTGGGCGACGGTGAGTGCGAGGAAGGCCAGGTGTGGGAGGCGGCAATGTTTGCCGGCAACCATGCGCTCGACAATCTTGTTGCCGTCGTCGACCACAACGGCTTGCAGATTGACGGCACGATCGATGAAGTCAACTCGGCCATGCCGCTCGCGGACAAGTTCCGCGCCTTTAAGTGGCATGTGATAGAGCTCGCCGATGGCAACGACATGGCGCAGATTGAGGCGGCTTTCGCCGAGGCTCGCGAGGTGACCGGCGCGCCCGTCGCTATCATCGCCGAGACGGTGAAGGGCAAAGGCGTCTCCTTTATGGAGAACCAGGTTGGCTGGCATGGCAAGGCGCCCAATGACGAGCAGTTTGAGCAGGCCATGGCCGAGCTCGCGGCAGCAGGAGAGGAGCTCTAATGGCAGAGGTCAAGAAAGTCGCCACGCGCGTTAGCTATGGCGAGGCACTTGTCGAGCTGGGCAATGAGCACGATGACTTTGTAGTGCTCGATGCCGACCTGGCCGCCGCTACGCAGACGGGTAAGTTTAAGGCTGCCCACCCTGAGCGCTTTTACGATGCCGGTATCGCCGAGAGCAACCTGATGGGTCTTGCCGCCGGCATCGCGACCACGGGCCGCGTTGCTTTTGCGAGCACCTTTGCGATGTTTGCCGCCGGTCGCGCCTACGAGCAGGTCCGCAATTCCATTGGCTACCCGCATCTCAACGTCAAGATTGGCGCCACCCATGCCGGCATTTCGGTGGGCGAGGACGGCGCTACGCATCAGTGCTGCGAGGACATCGCGCTCATGCGCACGATTCCGGGTATGACGGTGATCGTTCCTGCCGATGACATCGAGGCTCGCGCCTGCGTGCGCGCCGCCTATGAGTTTGAGGGCCCGGTCTACATGCGTTTTGGCCGTCTGGCTACGCCGGTTATCAACGACCACGAGGACTATGAGTTCAAGATTGGTCGCGGCGTGGTCGTGCGCGATGGTTCCGATGTCACGATCGTCGCGTGTGGCCTTATGGTTGCCGAGGCGCTCGAGGCAGCCGAGGCGCTCGCTGCCGATGGCATCGACGCCGAGGTCATCAACATGCACACGATCAAGCCGCTTGATGGGCGTCTGGTGGTTGCCAGCGCCAAGAAGACCGGTCGCGTGGTCGCTGCCGAGGAGCATTCGATTATCGGCGGTCTTGGCGAGGCCGTTGCCTCGGTGCTCGCGGAGCAGCATCCAGTGCCGATGCGTCGCGTCGGCGTGCGCGATGTGTACGGTGAATCCGGTCCTGCGGTTGATCTGCTGCACAAGTACGGTTTGGACGCCGACGGCATCGAAGCCGCGGTCAGGTCCGTGTTGTAAGGAAGGTTTCCATGGGATTTGTATCTGCCAACCAAGTGACGATTGGCCACGTCGCTGCCTCGCGCGAGGACGCGTTGCATTATCTGTCTGAGCAGGCTGTTGATCTTGGCTTTGCCGATGATGCTTCTGCCGTCGAGGCCGCCTTCATTGCTCGCGAGAACGAGGCCGAGACCGGCCTTGTCGCCGGTTTTGCTGTTCCGCATGCCAAGAGCGACGCGATCCATGCGCCGGGCGTTGCCGTGCTCAAGCTGGCCGAGCCTGTCGAGTGGCCGAGCTTTGACGGCGTGCCCGTCGATGTCGCGCTTGCGCTATACGTGCCCGCCGGCGAAGCTGGAACCACGCACCTGCGTCTGCTTTCCAAGGCTGCCGTGATGCTGATGGACGCCGGCTTCCGCGATAAGGTGCGCGCGAGCACCGATCCCGTCGAGATCGCGGAGCTTATTAACGCTGGGCTCGAGGGCTAGGTGTAACCCGCCCGCTCAATCAATCGATCCTTCTCCAAGGAAAAGGGCCGCAACGCCATGCGACGTTGCGGCCCTGTTTGCGTTTCCCCAGATAAAACCTGCCAAAATAAACCTGTCCCTTTTTGGTAGGTTACTGGTTCATGTTGCCGTGGACGTAGGGGGTGACCTCGGGGGAGATATGATCGCAGCCTAGGTTGTGCAGGGCAGATTCGATGGCGGCGGGAAGCGGGGCCTTGCCCTCGTCGTTGACCGCGGTGCTGCCGAGGGCGGCGATCTTGGCGACGTCTGCCGGCTCGGCCTCGATATGCATGCAGCCGCCGACGAGGCGTGCGCGGACCTGGTCCAGGCCAAGGTCGTGCAGGTAGTCCTCACAGGTGCGGATTACATCGACCTTCTCGCGCGTGAGCTCCTCGCCCGTGGGGACTCGCGTGGCCAGGCAGGCTCCTGCCGGCAGGTTCCAGACGGGATAGCCCCAGGCGCGTAGCAGCTCGCGCTCCTCGTCCTTGGTAAAGCCGACCTCCATAAGCGGCGAGCGCACGCCGAGCTCCTGGGCGGCGCGCATGCCGGGGCGGTAGTCGCCGCGGTCGCTTGCGTTGCTGCCGTCGATGACGGTGGGAAAGCCCAGCGACTTTGCGTGGTTGACGATGGCGGTAAAGCCGGCGCGCTTGCAGTGGTAGCAGCGGTCGGCGTCGTTGCAGGCTACCTGGGGGAGCTGCAGCTGATCGACCGAGAGGTTGAGTACGGGAAGCTTGAAGTGCGGCCCCTCATCGGCCTGCCCGTCAACTGCCCGCTCAAACGAAGCCTGCTCGGGCGTGCCGATGAGCGGCGTGGTGAGGTGAACGAGAAGCGTGCTGGCGGGCATGATGCGGGCGCAGACCGCGGCCAAAAAGCTGCTGTCGACGCCACCGGAAAAGCCGATGGCGACGCGTCCGTATGCCAAAAGCAGCTGCTCGAGCGCTGCGAGTTTGTCCTGAAGCCCCTCTGCGGGCGCGGTAGTGTCTGAAAACATGAATTGATCCTTACCAATATGTACTCGGTCGAAAACTATAATCCTACCGAGTCGCTTGTCATAAGACTTCTATCTATGTAACGAAAGTGCAATATGCTATATACGTTATATACAAGTTTACAGGTGCGGTAAAGTTGCGGGAGTACAGCAGCGCGAAGAGATGGGGGACCGATATGATCAAGGCCGTTATTTTTGACATGGACGGAACGCTGGTCGACACCGAGCGTTTGGGTATCAAGGCGTGGAAGGCGGGCGCGGCCGGGCTGGGATTCGCGATTGACGATGCGCTGATCCATCAGTTTATCGGCCGCACGTTGCCCGATGTCATGGAGATCCTTGATGGGCATTACGGCAGCCGCGAAACCGCTGAGGCAATCTATCGTCGCCATAGGGAGATTCGCGACGAGATGGTCAAGACCGATCTGGAGCTTAAGGACGGTGCCGCCGAGTGCCTCGACGAGCTGCTGACTGCGGGCTATCACGTGGGTCTTGCGACGTCGTCGCGCCACGTTACGGCCGAGCGCAACCTCAAGATGGTCGGCCTCTTTGATAAGTTTGAGGCGGTGACCTGCGGCGAGGACGTCGTACACGGCAAGCCCGACCCCGAGATGTACCTGCTCGCCTGCGAGCGCGCGGGCTTTGCCCCCGAGGAATGCGCCGTGGTCGAGGATTCGCGTAACGGCTGCGTCTCGGGCATTACGGCCGGCTGCCACGTCTTTGCCGTCCCCGATATCGTGCCGCTGCCGCAGGACGTGGTGGACGGCTGTGAGGCCGTGCTCGATACGCTGTTCGATCTGACGGCCGCGGTCAAGGCCGTGTGTTAGCGTTCGCACGCGAGTCGCCATGTCCCGCGCCCGATCCCGCGGGACGGTGACGGCAACGGCGCCTGCGTGGAAGCGCTGACGCAGTCAGCCCCTTTTATCACGCCAAGATTGCTGTTTTGGCCGATAAGAGGGGCATTGTGCTTTAAGCGACTGGGGCTGCGGCCTTGGTAAGGAGCTGGCGGAGGGTTATGACGCTACAAGTTACTCCAGGAGCCAGTCGATCACGTTGCGCTTGCGGACTCCTTCGTAGTTCGCGTTCGCAAACAGCGTGTCGAGCGTAAGAAGCGTCTTGGGGTAGTTGTCTCGGACTTTTTTAAAGGGGGCCAACTCTCGATTGAGGGTGGCTTCGTCGAGTGTGGTGGCTGAAACCTGAAAATAGGCCGTCTCGTCTGAGCGTAGGGCAACAAAATCGATTTCCCCACCGTCGATATCGCCCACGTAGACGTCGTATCCGCGGCGTAGGAGCTCGAGATAGACAACATTTTCGAGGATATGACCGATATCGCGGCTTTGGGTTTTGACAAGAGCGCCTCTAAGTCCAAGGTCAACGGCGTAGTATTTGCCGTTTGTTGTAAGAAGCTGCCGACCGCGCACGTTATAGCGCGGAGCATAGTACAGCACAAGGCTGTCTGTTAAGCCTTTGAGGTACTTGGCTACGGTTTTCTGGTCGGTTTTGTTGCCGTTGGACGAGAGCGTGTCGGAGATTTTTTTAATCGAGATCCGGTTTCCAATGCTATGGAGTAGGAACTTGGTGATATCGCGCAGGGTCGGGACGTCCGAGACCTTCAGGCGTTCGATAACGTCGCGTATGACGATGGTATCGTAGAGGCTCATAAGATAATCGCGCGCCTGGGGTCCCTGAATGCCCGTCTCGGCGATAAAGGGAAAAGAGCCCCGGGTGATGTACTCGTCAAACAACTGCGCGGGAGCCTTTCCGTCATTGGTTTTTGCCGAGCAAAACTCTTTAAAGGATAGGGGCAGCATCTTGAGCTCTACGTAGCGACCGGAGAGCAAAGTTGCCAGCTCGCCCGAGAGCAGATAGGCGTTGGAACCGGTTATGTAGAGGTCGACATTGTCTTTGATAAAAAGACTGTCGACGGCTTTTTCGAAATGCTCGACGTGCTGTATCTCGTCCAGAAAAACGTAGTTCATCTTATCGGGGACGAGTCTGGCGGAAATGTAGTCGTAGAGTGCTCTATACGACGTAAGCGACTCGAACTCCAGGTCTTCAAAGTTGAGGGATATAACCTGGTCGCCTGTGATTCCATGATCGCGCAGGTAGCTGCGGTAGATTTCGAATAGCTTTGATTTGCCGGACCTTCGGACGCCCGAAACGACTTTGATGACGTGCGAGTCTTTCCACGAAATGAGCCAGTCGAGGTACTGTTTGCGATCAATCAGATTCATGAAGCCTCTTTCTTGGCGAGAAAAAACTGGAGCAAAATCAATACTTATAGGAAATTTCTAAAAATATGGAATTGAATCCATTTTAGCAAAAAAGTTAATAAAAAACGGATTATATGCCATAAATTTCCGTAGCCGCAGGCCCGGCTAAATGGGGAGGGCACGTGGGGCCAACAAAAACGCCGCAGCGTAGTTATTTCCGCTGCGGCGTTTATTTGTTACAGGTAAGCGCCCAGGTTGATGTCGGTTATAGGGGCCGCGGATGGGCCCGTCGGGTGCTGCTCGGCCTTTTGGGTGCTCACACGCTCGAGCAAGAAGGGGCGCACGAGCTCCTGACGGTTAATGTCCTCGGTGGCCGTGACCGTGGTGACGGTGCGCGCGGCGGAGCCGATGCGGACTCGTTTGGTCTTGGCGGCAGGTTTATCCTCGATTTGTTCCATGAGCAGCTGCACGCCCTTGCGGCCGATCTCGTAGCCCGGTGGTGCAACCGTGGTGAGGGGGACCGATCCGCTCCAGGCAAGCGGGTTGCCATCGCAGCCGGCAACAAGAATCTGGCCGGGGACGGAAATGCCCTTGTCGGTCAGCGCCGAGATAACGCCCGAGGCCAATACGTCGGTCAGGCCGATGGCAAAATCGGGGCGCTCGTCAGCAGGGCGTTCGGCAATCTGGGTACCGATGCTGTAGCCGTCGGCTGCGGTATTCCACTCTCCGGCATCGATGACCTCAATTTTGATATCGGGATGCAGGGCAAGTGCCTTGTGGATGCCCAGGACGCGCAGGGTGAGCTGCATAAATGCCGCTCGGCCTACAACGACGATGCGGTGTGCGCCGCGGGCGATGGCGAGCTCGGCGATAATGCGCCCCTGTGCCTCGTTGTCGGCGGCCACGTAGTAACCGGGTTCTGAACAATGGACGTCCAAATGGACGATGGGGACGGGAATCTTGGTCATGGCGGGGTGCCAATCGAGGGACGCCATGGGCTGAACCATGACGCCGGACATCTGCGTGCCCATAAAATAGCGCAGGTAATGGTCCTCGAGAATATCGTCGTTATCGGCATTGGCGATGAGCAGATCGTAGCCGTGCTTGCGCGCCTCGTTGTGGGCGCCGCTGGCGATTTGGAGCGAAAAGCCGTGATCGAGACGGGGGAGCACCAGGCCAAAGGACTTGGTGGCGCCGCCCGCGAGCTGACGGGCGCTTTGGTTGGGCAGGTAGCCAAGGCGATTGATGGTCTCGTTGATGAGCTTGAGGGTCTCGGGGCGCAGCTTTTCGGGGTGGTTGAGCGCGTTGGAAACCGTGCCCAGCGAAACCCCGGCCTCGCGCGCGACGTCACTGATCTTTACCTTTGCCATAGCGGCCCCTTTGATGCGTTTCAAGTACAAGCCAGATTGTAGCATCCCAAACCCACCAAAAAGGGATAGGTTTATTTTGGCAGGTTTTATCTTGGGAAACGCTGTTGCCAACGCGACCACCACGAAGGGGACAGGCACCTATGTGGTGGTTTGGACCGGCTGGACGTGTGTGCATCGGGTGGTATCTAAGTTGAGATACCACATCTGGTATATCAGCTTGCGCCTGCGTGAGTACAATACTCGAACGTTATGCGTCTCAGCGCCCCTTGTGCGTGGACGTCTTGCAGTCACGCGAACGAAGGGATTTATCTTATGTGCGGAATCGTCGGCTACACCGGCTCTGATATTGCAAAGAACATCCTGGTCACGGGCCTCAAGCGTATGGAGTATCGCGGCTATGACTCCTCGGGCGTCGCGCTCGAGGTGGGCGAGGGCGCCGCGGCGCACCTCGACGTCATCCGCCGCGTGGGCAAGGTCGCGGGCCTAGAGAGCGAGCTTTCCAACATCGACAGCGACGCTACCTGCGGTATCGGCCACACCCGTTGGGCCACCCACGGCAAGCCCTCCGTCGTTAACGCTCACCCCCACACCAGCTGCGACGGTCGTATCGCCATCGTCCACAACGGCATCATCGAGAACTTCGCCGAGCTGCGCGAAGAGCTGGAGGGCCGCGGCCATCACTTTAAGAGCGAGACCGATACCGAGGTCTTCGCGCATCTGATCGAAGAGGCTTATGTCGAGACGCACGACCTGATGGCCTCCGTGCGCGAGGCTTGCACCCACGTGGTCGGTGCCTATGGTCTGGCCGCCGTGTGCGCTGACGAGCCCGGCGTGATCGCCGTGGCCCGCAAGGATTCCCCGATCGTAGTCGGCGTGGGCGAAACCGGTTCCTATGTTGCTTCCGACGTGATCGCGCTCATCGACGCCACCCGCGATGTCGTGGTGCTCGAGGACGGTCAGTTTGCCAAGCTTACGCCCGCAGGCGTCGAGTACACCGACGAGGCCGGCAACGTTATCGAGCCCAAGGTCACCCACATCGACTGGGACCTGGACATGGCAGAAAAGGGCGGTTATCCCGACTTTATGCTCAAGGAAATCCACGAGCAGCCTCGCGTTGTGCGCGATACCCTGGTGGGCCGCATGACCCCCGCCGGCGAGCTCGATATCGACGAGCTGGGCCTTTCGCTCGAGGAGCTCAACGACATCGACCGTGTCTACGTGATCGCTTGCGGCACCAGCTACCACGCCGGACTCATTGCCAAGAATCTCATTGAGGGCTGGGCTCGCATCCCCACCGAGGTGGAGGCGGCCAGCGAGTTCCGCTATCGCAATCCCATCATCACGCCGACGACGCTTGTCGTTGCCGTGTCCCAGTCGGGCGAGACGGCCGACACCCTTGCCGCCATTCGCGACGCGCGCATCAAGGGTGCCAAGGTCTTCGGCATCACCAACGTGGTTGGTAGCCCCGTGGCGCGTGAGAGCGACGGCGTCATCTACACTAAGGCCAACAAGGAGATCGCGGTCGCCTCGACCAAGAGCTTCATCGGCCAGGTCGTGAGCCTTACGCTGCTGGCTTTGCTGTTGGCGCAGGTTAAGTACCGTCTGACCACCAAACAGGCGCGCATGCTGTTCCGCGAGCTTTCCGATACGGCCGAGCAGATCCAGTGGATTTTGGATACCCAGACCGAGGCCGTTCATGAGGCCGCCCTGCTGTGCAAGGACGCGCAGTCCGCGCTGTTCGTGGGTCGCGGCATGGGTGCCGCTATTTCCTACGAGGGTGCGCTCAAGCTCAAGGAGGTCAGCTACCTGCACGCCGAGGCCTACGCCGCCGGTGAGATGAAGCACGGCCCCATTGCCCTGATCGACCCGGGCTTCCCTGTCATCGCTGTGGCCACCAAGAGTGCCACCTACGACAAGACCGTGTCGAACCTTATGGAGTGCAAGGCACGCGGCGCCAAGGTCATCGTCGTTGCCACCGAGGGCGACGAGGAGATCAACAAGATCGCCGACTGCATCGTCCGCGTGCCGGCAGTCCGCGACGTGTTCAGCCCCATCACGGCGAGCGTTCCTCTGCAGCTGCTCGCCCGCGAGGTCGCCATCCTGCGCGGCTGCGACGTCGACCAGCCCCGTAACCTGGCCAAGAGCGTCACGGTAGAGTAGTTGGTTCCGCCGTTCTAGCGACTAAGGCCCGGCTCCGCATCAAGACGGAGCCGGGCCTTTTCTGCGTTTGCCCAGATAAAACCTGCCAAAATAAACCTGTCCCTTTTTGGCAGGTTAGCGGAGCTTGCTGGTCTCGAAGTACTCGGGGAACTGGTCCAGAACTTCGGTTTGGTTGCGGAACATCATGTGCAGGTGCTTGCTGACCAAAAAGCTCGCTTCGATGGGGTCGCGACCGGCGATAGCGCGGCGAATCTGCTTGTGCTCGTTCACGATGTCCTGATTGTCGAGAACCTGCGTGGCGGCGCGCAGCCAGCGGAAGCGCTCCAGGTCGGCATTGGTCTCTTCGAGCCACGACCACACGGTGCTGCGACATGCGATGCTAAAAATCATGTGATGCATGAGGTTGTCGCTCAAAAAGAAGCCGATGCGATCCTCTTCGGCCATGGCCTTTTCCTGCAGCACGATGGCGCGGTCGAGCTGCTCGATGCCGGCCGACGTGGCTCGCGCACAGCACTCCACAATCACCTGCTTTTCCAGATGTTCGCGGATGTAACAGGCACTCTCGGCAAGGGTGAGGTTGATGGGTGAGACGTAGGTGCCACTCTGGGGCACGGTGCGCACCAGGCCTTCCTGCGCCAAGCGAACCAAAGCCTCGCGCACGGGCGTGCGACCCATATCCAGGTCGTCGCAAAGTTGCTTGACGCCCAGCTTTTCGCCCGGCTTGTAGTCCAGGTAGACGATTTTGCGTCGAATGGTGTGGTAGGACTGGTCCTGTAGGCTCGTTTCCTGCTCGCCGACGTGCATCGATTCTTCCATAGCGCCTCGCAACTGTTCTATCAAACTCATATGTCAGTTGTTAATTATGCCGCGAATCAGCTTTCCGCGGTGGGTAATTCGGCTGTTGCCCAAGAACTATTGCGGCATCTTAGTCTGTGTTTGCGCAAGGCTGCGCTCAATGTTGCCGTATCATAAGCCGTCACAAACGTGAAATAGAAAGAAGGAATCCCATATGCAACTGGCGAATATCGTACGTGAGCGCTGGAAGGGCGTCTTGTTCTGCCTGATCATCGCCATTCCCGCGACGCTGCTCGGCAAACAGATTGAGGTGGTCGGTGGGCCGGTATTCGCCATCCTCTTCGGCATGGTTCTGGCGCTCGTCTTTCCCAAGAATCATCGCGAACAGCTCGCCGCCGGTGTCACCTATACGTCTAAAAAAGTCTTGCAGTACGCGGTTATCCTGCTTGGCTTTGGCATGAACCTCTCGCAGATTCTGTCCAAAGGCGCTCAGTCGCTACCGATTATCGTGGCGACGATCTCGACCTCGCTTGTCATCGCCTTTGTGCTCTGCCGCGTTATGAACGTGCCGGGC
This sequence comes from Collinsella sp. CLA-AA-H167, assembly GCF_040095305.1. Lineage (NCBI taxonomy): Bacteria > Bacillati > Actinomycetota > Coriobacteriia > Coriobacteriales > Coriobacteriaceae > Collinsella > Collinsella sp. CLA-AA-H167. Next base: position 10,256 of record NZ_JBBNGA010000017.1, on the reverse strand, counting down.
AAGATCGCGACGCTTGTGGGCGTGGGTTCGTCGATTTGCGGCGGTTCTGCCATCGCCGCGACCGCGCCCGTCATCGATGCCGACGATCGCGAGATTGCCCAGGCTATTTCGGTCATCTTCCTGTTTAACGTTATCGCGGCGCTCGTGTTTCCGACGCTCGGCGGCGTACTCGGGCTGACCAACGAGGGCTTTGGCTTGTTTGCCGGCACCGCCATCAACGACACCTCGTCCGTAACGGCTGCGGCGAGCGCTTGGGACAGCATGCATCCCGGCGCCAATGTGCTCGAGAGCGCTACGGTGGTCAAGCTCACCAGGACGCTGGCCATTATTCCCATCACGTTGGTCCTCGCATGCTGGCAGATGCATCTGGCGCGCAAGGCCGGCGGTGACGCCAAAAGCACGTTCTCCCTTAAACGCGCGTTTCCCATGTTCGTGCTGTTCTTTGTGCTGGCAAGCGTGGTCACCACGGTGTTTCAGCTTCCCACGTCCATTACGGCGCCCATCAAGGAGCTTTCGAAGTTCTTTATCGTGATGGCCATGGCGGCTATTGGCTTTAATACCGATATCGTCGAGCTGGTCAAAAAGGGCGGCAAGCCCATCGCGCTGGGCTTTTGCTGCTGGATTGGCATTGCGTGCATGAGCTTGGGAATGCAGCACGTGCTGGGAATCTGGTAGAGAAGTAGCTTATTCGCGTGCTGGTTGCTGGTTGCTGGTGAGCGCAAGCCTGCGGTGGAGCGATAGGAGCTCTTGCGGGTATGGCTTGTCCGCAGGTTTATAAGTCCCGAAGAGCTCTTATCGCCCCGCCAGGATGGCGATGCGGGGCAACACCTATACTCGCAGGACGGCGCTTTCTGCCCTATAGTGTTTGGTGAGCAATATCGTTCAATTTTGAAACACTCGGTCGTGCGACCGTCGGCGGTTGCACGTCGCCGCGGACAGGGGCAAATCATGGATAGCGATGCCAAGCTGAACATCTTGACCGAGGCCCTGGCTGCTGCCGGGGCCTCGGCATTGGCAATCGATGCGCGTGGGGACGTCGCGATTTCGACCATGAATGACGCGGCGCTTGAGCGGGATGTGGCAGCTTTTGTTGCCGAACGCCTCGACCGTATAGGAGACGGCGCGCGTCTGGTTATGGGGCGTGCGGGTACGCGCCTGAGCCTGACCGTTCGCCCCGCCGACAAAGAGGGCGGGGGCCTTTGGGTCGTCGTGGTCCGCGAGGTGCGCGGCGCCGCGGCGCACGCGGGCATCGAGTGGCTCAACGCCGACGAAGTTGAGGCCCGCTACGAATCGAGCGCGTACGGCATCGTTGAGGGGCCTGCCTCGGTGGCTGCGCCGGTCGCCGAGAGCTACGCGCGCGGTGTGCCCCTTATGCTCGAGGGCGAGCTGGGAACGGGTCAGGTCGAGATTGCCATGCGCCTCTATCTGGACGGTCCTTTTGTCGATCAGCCCTTTGTTGCCGTTGCGCTCGATGAGCTTACCGATCGCGGCTGGCGCCACGTGCTCAAAAGCGCCGAATCGCCGTTGTTCCAAACGGGGCTGACACTTTGCATTGCGGGCTGGAATGCGGTTGGCCCCCAGCGCCTCCGCGAGCTCGTTTCCACGATGGCCGACACCGCGTTGGCGATGCGCTGCCATGTGGTACTGACGGCGAATGACATGCCGGGCGGCAGCGAAAGCGATCAGGCCGCCTTTGTGACCGAGCGTTTCGCCTGTGCGGTGAGCGTGGCGCCGGCAATCGCCGAGCAGGGAGCCGCGTCGACGAAGGTTGCGCGCTATTTGGAATATCTCGCTGGTGCATTTGGGACGGCAGCGCCCACGCTGTCTGCCGCGGCGACGAAGGCGCTCGATGCTTACCGCTGGCCGCGCAATTATCTGCAGCTCCGCGAGGTCTCGGAACGACTGTATATATTGGTGGGGGCGGGCACGGTGGATCGCGCTGTGGCGGAGGAAGTGCTAGCCCAAGAGGACGTGATTAAGACCGCAACCTTTGGCGCCCCGACACTCGAAAGCGACCTGTATATCCTGCGACCGCTGGCCGATACCGAGCGAGATATCGCGCATCTGGTTGTAGATCATCTCCACGGCAACCGAACCCGTGCGGCGGAGGTGCTGGGCATAAGCCGAACAACGCTGTGGCGCTTACTGAAGGACGATGACCGTTGAGCGAGGCGCCCGTGACCGCGCGCGACGCGTGTGCTACAGTCCAAAGCGTTATTGTTTCGATTTGGTTACGGCGTGCGGGGGCGTATGGCTGAGACTACAAAACCGAGCCGCAGAAGGCGGAGCGCCGCGCCGGTTAACCGACGCACAACATCGGTGGCGTGGGGCAAACACGCCTCGGGGTTTGACGGCTCGTTCAAGCGCACTAAATACGGCTATCCTTCGACAGGTGCCCGCTTGGCAATGCAGGCAGAGTCCTCGCTGTGGGACCGCAAACGCGTGGTGGGCTCAAAGCTCAAGCACGACGGCACGCTCGGCTACATCAGCCGCGGGGCGGCTCGTCGCAGCGGACTCAATCCGGCTGGTTGGCATCGTTATGTTCCGATCGCGGTCGTCGTTGCAGTGATCGTCATCGCACTCGCTGCGCTTGGCTACGCCGGCGGCGGTGCCAACTTGGACGCGATGTTTAAATCGCCCGAGCTCGCGCATGCAGGCACAGAAATTGTCGAGGGCGCTCAGACCCAGACGGGCGTCGTGCCCCAGCGCGGTATCGTTGCGGCAGCCTCCACCATCGCCGACGCTCAAAAGGACGACGGCGAACAGGGCGACGGCGCCGAAACGACTCAAACGAACGAAACGACGACAACTCCACCGGCAAGATAAGTTGCAAGCGGGTCCGCCGTTCGTTAGAACGGCGGAACTAATTACTTTACATACACCACGTTGTCGCGGCGCGGCTTTGCCTCGGGTAGCGTGTCCTCGGCATAGCCCAGAATGCAGTGACCGACACCGCGCAGGCTGCCGTCGGCGGGCAGGCCCCAGCTGGCCAGCAGCTCCAGGCCCTCGGGCGAGTCAAAGACCTCATGCGCGCGGTGAATCCAGCACGAATCGACACCCAGTGCATAGGCGGCGTTGAGCAAGTTGCCCATGGCGAGCGAGCCGTCTTCCAGATGCGTGGGCACGCTGCGGTCAACCAGCACCACCACAACGGTCTTGGCGCCATAGAAGGGGTCGCCGTTGCTGCCCATGACCTGGGCGTTGAGCTGTGAGAGACGCTCGACGGTCGCGGGGTCGGTGACGGCGACAAACGTCACCGGTTGGCGCCCATGCCGCTCGGTGCATATTGGCCAGCTTCGATAATACGTGCAAGCTTTTCGACCTCGACGGGACGATCGCTGTATTTGCGGCAGCTGCGGCGGTGGATGAGTGCTTCGATAGTCTCCATGGTGTCTCCTTGCGGTGGCGTTGCAGATGCCCCGTTCATACCCGTCGGGCTCAAACGATAGACGGTCAATTGCCCGGCCAAAAGGGTAGATTCCAATTGGAAAAGTAGGTTTGCATAAAAGTACCTTCAGAATGTGACAAACAAATGGGATGGTTAAACGTTTTATCCCGTCTACCCTGCGGTTTTTTACCACTTGCCTAAATGACGAACGCATAACCTCTGATAAAGGTTTTACTAAAGGAGTACCAACGTTTATCAATGCGCCGTGGTGGCGCCGGGCCAGGAGGTAACATCATGTTCCAGGCTGGAGATGTCGTCGAGACCGACTTCGAAGGATTTCTGAAGCTGCTGCGTTCCAAGACGCGCGCTTTTGTGACGATTGATGATCACGAGTACTACATCACGCACACCGATGGCTATTGGCGTGTTCAGGATTGCGAGGCCCTCAACGACAAGGGCCACTTTACTGACTGCTCCGAGCTGGTCAATACGGTCTGCGAGGTCGTCGAGCTGCCGTGGATTGCCGGCAAGAGCCTGCATGACAGCTTCTCGGGCGCTACGGTCTATGAGGCCGTCGCCGCTTAACGGGCAATAAAACCCGATTTTCACGTGACCGCTGGCGCTGCCCCCGCGCCGGCGGTCTTTTTCTGCCGATAGGCCATAAAAGTGCAAGCATTTGCGGAGAGCCTGTTGACGATAGTCAAAACTCGGACTAATCTAGAGATACAAAATTGGTCAAAAATCGGACAATCGAATGGTGGGATAGATGAATAGTGCGGTTGCGCTGGTCGACTTCGACCGGTTGCTCAATGGACTCGACCATATCTATTCGGAGTTCTCGCGCGCCTGCGGTCTTTCGGACTGCGCTTACTGGATGCTCGTCGATACCAGCACGGCGGGCGGCAGTATTGCCGTAAGCCGCCTGACGAGCGAATGGTTCTACAGCAAGCAGACCATCAACTCGGTCATTAAAACCTTGACGGCGCGGGACTTTGCAACGTTGGAGTTTGCCGAAGGCAGCCGTAAGAACAAGGTTGTGCGTTTGACCGAAGCGGGCATGCGGTTTGCCGAGCGTTATGCGCTGCCGGCACTCAAGGCCGAGCAGCGAGCCTTTGGCGCGCTTGAGCCGTGTGAGCAACGCGAAATCATGCGCCTAATCGGAAAATTTTCCCATGCGCTCGGCGATGAGTGCGATGCCTTTAAGCAGCATATCGCTGCCGAGAGCCAGGCCGAGAATCAAGGCGAGGGGGAGTCGTGCGACTCTTAATGAGGTTTATGAAGCCGTATCGCAGGCTTGTCGCGGTGACGTTGTTGGTGCTGCTAATCGACAACGTCGGCACACTGCTGGTACCCACGATGTTGGCGAACATGGTCAACACCGGTATCACCACGGGCGATGTCGACTACATTTTGCGCAACGGTCTCTACATGCTTATCGCGACCGGCATGGCCAGCGGCGGCGCGGTGTTGGGCTGCTATCTTTCGGCGCGCCTGGCCGCCAACGTGGCCTGCGATATCCGCAATGCCGTCTACGACAAGTCGCTCGAGCTGTCTGCCAGTGACTTTGAGCGCTTTGGCACGGGTTCGATGATCACGCGCTCGCTCAACGACATCAACGTGATTCAGCAGGCGATTCTGCAGACCATTCAGCTGGTGCTGCCGGTGCCGTTCCTGGCGGTGGCAGGCATCATCTTCGCCTGGCTCATCGATCCGGCCATGGGCATGCTTCTGGGCGTCGTGGTTGCGATCGTGCTGGTTGCGGCGGTCTTTACGGTTGCCAACGCGGCTCCGATTTTTATGCGCTTGCAGAGCTTTATCGACCGCATGAACGTGGTGCTGCGCGAAAACATCGTGGGCGTGCGCGTCATCCGTGCGTTTAACAAGGAGCGTCGTGAGGAACAGCGCCTGGACGAGGTGTTTAGCGACTACGCCGCCAACGCCATCAAAGTCAACCATCTGTTTGTGGGCCTCGACAGCTCCACCTTCTTTCTGATGAATATCGCCGAGGTAGCGGTACTGTGGGTGGGCGGCAACCGCGTGGGCGCCCACGCCATGCAGATCGCGAGCATCTCGGCGGTGCTGGAGTACGCGCTTCTGATCCTGTTCTTTGTGATGATGGCCCAGATGGTGGTGCTGACGCTTCCGCGTGCCGCCGCATGTCTGAACCGCGCACAGCAGGTGCTGGAGATTAAGCCGAGCATCGTCGATGGCCAGCGTACGCTCGATGCGGTCGCGTCCGACTCAAAGGACGGGGCCGATGCGGTCGCCGTGTTCGATCACATGTCGTTTCGCTTTGACGATGCCGACGAGGATACCCTGTGCGACCTGAGCTTTGCCTGTCGTCGCGGGCAGACCACCGCGATCGTGGGCTCGACCGGTTCGGGTAAGTCGACGGTGGCAAAGCTCTTGCTGCGTTTTCACGATGCCACGAAGGGCGCCATTCGCCTGGACGGTGTTGACCTGCGCGACCTTTCGCAAGACGAGATTCGCGGGCGCATTGCCTATGTGCCGCAGAAGGCGTGGCTGTTCTCGGGCACCGTGGCAAGCAATCTGCGCTTTGGCAACGAGGACGCGACCGAGGCGGACATGCTTCATGCGCTGCAGGTTGCCCAGAGCACCTTTGTGCTCGATCAACCGCAGGGGCTCGATACCCCGGTTGCCCAGGGCGGTACGAACTTCTCGGGTGGTCAGCGCCAGCGCCTGGCCATTGCTCGCGCGCTCATGAAGCGCGCCGACCTGTATATCTTCGACGACAGTTTTTCGGCCCTGGACTTTAAGACCGATGCGGCCCTGCGCCATGCGCTGCAGGACGAGACGCGCGACGCCGCGGTGCTCATCATCGCGCAGCGCATCTCGACGATTCTGCACGCCGACCAGATTGTCGTGCTCAAGGATGGCGAGGTCGTGGGCTTGGGCACGCATGGCGAGCTTATGGAAACCTGTGAGGTATACCGCGCCATCGCGGAATCGCAAATGAAGGGAGGTGAGTAGCATGACCGGGGAGCTCAAGAAGCACAGCGACACTATCGATGCCGCCGCTGCGGACGCTGCCGAGGAAGCGGTCGAGCAGGCTGCCGCGCCGACCGAGCTGGATGACGCCGCCAAGGCCGCGGCCGAGCGTGAGGCTCGCCGCCAAGCGCTGTACGAGGAAAACGAGCGTGCCGAGGACGAGCGTGCCCGCGCGGAAGCAGAGCGCATGCGCGATGTGGACGACGAGGATGAGGACGAGAAACCCCGCGATACCTGGGCGACGGTGCGCCGCTTGTGGGGCGAGGCCGCCGGCGACCATTGGCGCTTCTACATCGTGTTTGCGAGCATCGTGTTCTACGTCATCTTTAACACCGCCGCGCCGGCATATAGCGCCCATGTTATCGACGAGCTGTGGGGCCATATACAGGTGGCGTTTGCCAGCGGAACCACCTTCAGCATCACCTGGGACCAATGCGGCAAGACCATCTTTGTCTACTTCTTGATCTGGACGGCTGCCGGGTCGTTCTATGCGTTGCAGAGCTTTTTGATGTCGAGTGTGGCCGAGCGACTCAACCTGCGTCTGCGCAACCGCATCGCGCAAAAGCTCAGCCGCCTGCCGCTCGCCTACTTTGACGCACATCGCCCCGGTGAGGTGGTCAGCCGTGCGACCAACGACTTGGACAAGATGTCCGAGAGCATGCAGCGCGGATTGCTGCAGCTGCTGGTATCGATCGGTACCGTGACGGGTGCCATCATCATGATGTTCGTCTATAGCGTTAGGCTCACGTTGATCTTTTTGGGTTTTACGGCGGTATCGCTGCTGGTGACCAAGGTGGTTTCGCGCCGTACGCATGATGTGACGGGCGAGCGTCAGGAATGGGTGTCCAAAATCACGAGCGCGGTCGAGGAGGGCTATTCGGGCCGTTTGGTGATTCGCGCATTCAACCGTGAGCACCAGAGCTCTGCCGAGGTGCACGAGGCCTCGGGCGAGCTGGCGCGCGTGAGTACCAAGGCCGACTTTATGATCAACGCCGTCGGACCCGCGGTTCGCTTTATCGGTCGCCTGGCGCAGATCGTGATTGCGCTCGTGGGCTGCAGCATGCTGGTCGCCGGTCACATGACCGTCGGCGTGTTCCAGGCGTTCTTCCAGTTTATCTACGAGGCGTCCGAACCCATGACGCAGCTGTCGTTCACTTTCAACTCGCTGCAGAGCGCGCTGGCGAGTGCGGAGCGCGTGTTCGACCTGCTCGATGAGCCCGAGATGGAGGCCGATCCGCAGCCGGGCGAGGCTGCCAATCTGCCGGGTCGCGTGGAGGGCCGTGTCGCTTTTGAGCATGTGCGCTTTGGCTACACGCCCGAAAAGCCGCTCATGTGCGACGTGTCGTTTACCGCCGAACCGGGTCAGAAGATTGCGGTGGTGGGAACAACGGGTGCGGGTAAGACCACGCTCATCAACTTACTCATGCGCTTTTACGAAATCGACGGCGGCCGCATTACGCTCGACGGTGTGGATACGCGCCTCGTGAACCGCGGTGAGCTACGTCAGCAGTTTGGCATGGTGCTGCAGGACGCCTGGCTGTTCGACGGCACGATTGCCGAAAACATCGCCTACGGCTGCCCCGAGGCAACGCGCGATGAGATCGTGGCTGCCGCCCGCGCCGCGCAGGTCGACTTCTTTGTGCGCACCATGCCGCAGGGCTACGACACGCGCGTGGCCAATGATGCCGAAAGCATCAGCCAGGGCCAGCGTCAGCTGCTGACCATTGCGCGCGTGCTGCTCAACAACCCGGCGATTCTCATTCTGGATGAGGCGACCTCAAGCGTGGATACGCGCACCGAGCTTGCCATCGGCCGTGCCATGGACGCGCTCATGCATGGGCGCACAAGCTTTGTGATCGCGCATCGCCTGTCGACGATCGTGGACGCCGACCTGATCTTGGTCATGGATCACGGCAACATTATCGAGCAAGGCACGCATAAGGAACTGCTGGCTGCCGAGGGTGCTTACGCCGACCTCTATCTGAGTCAGTTCGCATAATGTGACAAAGGGACAGTCCCGCATGTCACATCAAAAAGAAAGGCGCGCCGGGGATGGATTCCCTGGCGAGCCTTTTGCGTCGGTGCCGATGTTGTTTTGTGCCGCTCGCGTTCCTAGCGCTCGTCCACGAGCTTGGCGACGAGGGCCTTGAGCTCGGCCACCTCTCGCTCGAGTTCTTTGACGCGGCGGGCATTCTCGGTGATACCCTGGCGGTTGAGGGCGGACTGCTCGGCGGCGTCATCGGGCATGTACTCGCGATGCTGCTTGGCGTCGAAACTCTCCTCGAACACACGGCAGCCGTTGCGCTTGATGATGCGTCCCGGCACGCCCACGACGGTGCAGTTGTCGGGCACGTCCTTGACGACAACCGAGTTGCCGCCGATTTTGACGTTGTTGCCGATGCGGATGTTGCCGAGCACCTTGGCGCCCGTGCCCACGGTGACGTTATCGCCGAGCGTTGGGTGGCGTTTGCCGGTCTCGTTGCCGGTACCGCCGAGCGTGACGCCCTGGTAGAGCACGCAGTTGTCGCCCACGATGGTGGTCTCGCCGATGACGACGCCCATGGCATGGTCGATAAAGAAGTGCTTGCCGATCTGTGCGGCGGGATGAATCTCGACGCCGGTGATGTGGCGGGTGATTTGCGAGAGCACGCGGGCGAGCGAGCGATGACCGTGCTCCCAGAGCCAGTGCTCGGGTACGTGGTTCCACTTGGCATGCAGGCCAGGATAGGAAAGGAAAATGACCAGACCGTTTTGCGCGGCGGGGTCCTGCGCTTGGACGGTCTTGATGTCCTCGCGAATGGTATTGATAAAGCTCACCGGCCGCCCTCCCTTAGCGCCATGGCAATGCGATTCAATAAAGTATAGCGATTCGCTAGGGATTAGGTAGAACAATCTTGGCAGCTTTGCACGACAGGTGTCAGTTATGCAAACTTGCTGGTAATGGAGTCATGCTTTTGTGGGGTTGCGCACGAGGGGGCGCCGCAACCGTATACTGGTCAACTTGGACGTATCCGCGCCCACAACTGAGAGGTTTTACTTCATGGGTTTCATCAATTTTATCGCCGAGCTGCTTAAGGACCCGCGCACCGCGATCGCCAGCTGGATCGCCGCCGGCCCGCTTATGGCCTACGGCTGCGTGTTCCTGATCATCTTTATCGAGACGGGCGTGGTGTTCTTCCCGTTCCTTCCCGGTGATTCGCTGCTGTTCGCCTCGGGTTTCTTCGCCCACAACGGCGGCTTTAACATTGTGGCGCTTCTGGCCACCGCATGGGCCGCTGCCATTTTGGGCGATCAGTGCAACTTTATGATCGGCCATTTCTTTGGCAAAAAGATCATTGCCTCGGGCAAGGTCAAGGCCATGACGCCCGAGCGCATCAAAAAGTCCGAGGACTTCTTGGACAAGTGGGGCCACCTGGCCATCTTCCTGGGCCGCTTCTTTCCGTTTATCCGCACCTTTGTGCCCTTCATCGCTGGCATGGGCGGCATGCACTGGCGCAACTTTGTCATCTTTAACGTGCTGGGCGGCATTACCTGGTCGACGGTCTTTACGCTGCTGGGCTACTTCTTTGGCGGCATTCCCTTTGTGCAGGAGCACTTTGAGCTGCTAATCGTTGGCATCGTTGCCGTGTCGATTATCCCGACCGTGGTCGGTCTGGTTAAGGCTAAGCTGGGCAAAAAGAACGCTTAGCTCGAGCCAGCGCGCAAACCGTGCAGTTGAGGCCCGTCACCGCTTTGAACTGCCTCCCATTTCTTGGACATGAGAAATGGGAGGCTTTCTTTATGCGCGTTGATTTGAGAGTGAAGCATGATATCGAGGCCAGGAAGGCGGCCATAGGGCTCTTCGAGCTCGGGCACGGGT
>NZ_JBBNGA010000016.1:0-46268 GCF_040095305.1 Collinsella sp. CLA-AA-H167 | reverse complement strand
CATCGCGCCGAGAGTACTGCGGGGCCAGCCCGTGGGAGGCCAGGGCGCCGCTGACCGGTGGACGGCACCGAGCCGTCGGATGACTTGAAGAAGGGGGAGGCCTCGCGGCCTCCCCCTTTTTTGCGTTTTATAAAGAGCTGTAATACAAGAACTCGCCTTCTTTTAGCTTGTCTTACTGTTTGGCTGTATTTTGAGTCCTTCTTTTGTATTTGCGCGATAATAACTCCCATTGGCGTTAGGGAGGACTTGATGTTTACCGTTTTTGTCTTGGGCAATATTGCTTCGGGTAAGTCGACTGCCTGCCGCTATCTCGAATCTCATGGCGCCATGCTTATCGATCTGGACGAGCTTGCCAAATCGCTGTATGTGCCAGGCTCCGATATCGTCAATGCCCTCGCGGAAGAATTTGGCTGGGATATTTTGGATGAGGAGGGCGGCATTCGCCGCAGCATCCTCGCTTCTCGAGCTTTCGCTTCTCCTGATTCGGTCGCACGGCTCAATGGCCTTGTGCACCCCGTTCTCATTGAACAGCTTTCGCTTAGGATTCTCGATCCGGTTTGTTGTACGGTTTCGTCCCCCCGTTATCCCTTTGCGGTTGTCGAGGTTTCTGCCCCGACTGGTTTTGAGGATGCTTTTGGCCTGGCTGATGAAATTCTGGTTATCAGTGCTCCTTTGGCAGTTCGTCGCGAGCGTGCCATTCATCGTGGTATGGAGTCCTCTGATTTTGATGCTCGCTCTGCATGCCAACCTGATGAGGCTTCGCTTTGCAATCTCGCTACGACGGTAATCGATAATGCGGGAGGCGATAATTCGCTCTTTGAACAACTGGACGCATGGCTTGTGCGCCATGGCTTCGGGGATGTAACGGATAAGGAGGAGGCCGATGCCTAAGACACGTTTCTTTACGTGGTATCGCGTTGCGCCACTTGCCGTTGTGCTCGTCTTCGGCTTTATTTCGCTCGTCTACTCGTATGCTCCTGCCGCCTTCTTTAAGCCTTTGTATCCAATTGACTACGAGGCGTATGTAAAGCAATCGAGCATTTCGCACAATCTTGATCCATATCTGGTGTGTGCTGTCATAAAGTCGGAATCGAATTGGGATCCCGAGGCTGAGTCGAATCAAGGCGCTCGGGGATTGATGCAGCTGATGCCCGAGACTGCCCAGGATATGATTGCCAAGGGTCTTGTCGATGGTAGCGAGTATTCCGCCGACAACCTTAACGATCCCGCTACGAACATCGAGTTTGGCTGTGCGTATCTTTCGTATCTTCTAACGTATTTTAACGGGTCGACTGACAGCGCCATTGCCGCCTATAACGCCGGCATGGGCAATGTCGACGGATGGGCGCAGCAGAGCACGTCGCTTCATAATGCAATCACCTTTCCCGAGACGCAGGCGTATCTGATTCGTGTCAATAATGCCTGGGTTCGCTACAAGACCCTCTATCCCGATCGGTTCGTATAGGACTATGCCTGCCGCCTGCGTATACTGCAGATATATGAGTTAGGAGTATCCATGGCGGAATTTGAAGTTGAGCGTGTTGGAGGAGAGCTCAAACGTTTTGGCGTTGAGGGCTCTGAGGTGCCGTTTGAGGTCGTGTCTCCCTATGAGCCTGCAGGTTCTCAGCCTAAGGCCATTGAGTCGCTTGTGCAGGGTGTGAGGGACGGAGATCGCTATCAGGTTTTGCTGGGCGTGACTGGTTCGGGCAAGACCTTCACGATGGCTAAGACTATTGAGGCCCTGGGGAAGCCGACGCTGGTCATGGCTCCCAATAAAACGCTCGCCGCTCAGCTTGCGAGCGAGCTCAAAGAGTTCTTTCCCAACAACGCTGTGGTCTACTTTGTCTCGTACTACGACTACTATCAGCCCGAGGCGTATGTGCCGCAAAGCGATACATATATCGAGAAAGACTCCTCGATTAACGAAGAGGTCGAGATGCTGCGCCATCAGGCGACCGCGTCACTGCTCTCTCGACGCGATGTGATCGTTGTCGCATCGGTCTCGTGTATCTATGGCATTGGCTCTCCTGAGGACTATGCGGGTCTGGCTCCAAACGTCGACAAGAAGGTGCCGCTCGAGCGCGATGACTTTATCCATGCACTTATCGACATTCAATATGATCGCAATGACTATGACCTAGCGCGCGGCACGTTCCGCGTGCGCGGCGATGTTGTCGACGTGTATCCGCCTTATGCCGAGCATCCGTTGCGGTTTGAGTTCTTTGGCGACGAGGTTGAGCTTATTGCCGAGATCGATGAGTTTACCGGTGAGATGCTTCGTGAGTACGAGGCCATCCCCGTATGGCCGGCATCGCACTACGTGACCGAGAAGCCGAAGGTCAAGGCGTCTCTGAAATCAATCAGTGAAGAGTGCGAGAAGCGTGTGGCCGAGCTCAAGGCGACCGACAAGTTGCTCGAGGCACAGCGTCTGCAGCAGCGCACCGACTATGATCTCGAGATGCTCGAGACCATGGGTTTTTGTAACGGTATCGAGAACTACTCGCGTCATCTGGACGGTCGAAAACCGGGCGAGCCGCCGTTTACCCTGATCGATTACTTCCCTAAGGACATGCTCTGCATCATCGATGAGAGCCATGTGACGGTGCCGCAGATTCGCGGCATGCACGAAGGTGACCGCTCGCGTAAGGTGACGCTGGTGGAACACGGTTTTCGCCTTCCTTCGGCACTCGATAACCGCCCGCTTCGTTTCGATGAGTTTGAGGCAAGGATCCCCCAGTTCATCTACGTTTCGGCCACGCCGGGCGACTACGAGCTGCGGGTGAGCCAGAACGATGTTGAGCAGATTATTCGTCCGACCGGCCTGCTCGATCCCAAGATCGATGTGCGTCCGGTTCGCGGTCAGATTGACGATCTTGAGGACGAGATTCGCGAGCGCGTTGCCCGCAAGGAGCGCGTGCTGGTGACCACGTTGACCAAGCGCATGGCCGAGGACCTGACCGACCATCTGCTTGATGCGGGCATTAAGGTCAATTACATGCATTCTGATACGGCGACAATGGACCGTGTCGAGATCCTGCGAACGCTGCGCGAGGGCAAGATCGATGTTCTCGTTGGCATCAACCTGCTTCGCGAGGGCTTGGATCTTCCCGAGGTCTCACTGGTGGCAATTCTCGATGCCGATAAGGAAGGCTTCTTGCGCAACCGCCGTTCGCTGATTCAGACGATTGGCCGCGCGGCCCGTAACGCCGATGGCGAAGTCATCATGTATGCTGACGTTGTGACCGATTCGATGAAAGAGGCCATCGAGGAGACGCAGCGCCGTCGCGAGATTCAGATGGCATATAACGAAGAGCATGGCATTGTGCCCAAGACGGTGCGCAAGGCCATCAACGACATCTCAAGTTTTATTGCCGAGGCCGAAAAAACCGTGGGTTCCAAGGGACGCTCGAAGGGCGACTCTCTTGGCCATGGCGCATTCTATACGCCCGATGAGTCGGGCGAGGGTGGCGTGCCGGAAACGGTGGCGCCCGAGCAGACACTTGCGGAGCAGTTGGAAGAACTGCCGCATGACGAGCTCGTGCGGATCGTCGAAACCATGGAAGAGGATATGCGTAACGCTTCTGCCGCCATGGACTTTGAGGAGGCGGCGCGCCTGCGCGATGCCGTCGTTCAGATTCGGGCGATGCTCGAGGGTGCGTCTGAGGACGAGACGATCGAGCGCTTACGTTCGCAGGCTCGCAAGGGTTCCACGTTCGCATCGGGCAGAAAACGCCAGGGTGCACGGTTTAAGAAATAGCGAACATGCCCCGAGTTCCCTGCGGAGCTCGGGGCATGCGTCTTTTGCGCGCTGGAATTCGTGCGTTAGAGGTCTGCGATCAGGGCTTCGGCACAACGGATGCCGTCGGTGGCGGCGCTCATGATGCCGCCGGCATATCCAGCTCCCTCACCGCAAGGGTAGAGGCCCGGGGTCGACACGGCATGGCATGTTCGGTCTCGGGTGACGGTGACCGGTGAGCTCGAGCGAGTCTCCACGCCGGTAAGGACAGCATCGGAGCGGTCGTAGCCTCGTAGCTTTTTTCCAAGTAGGGGAAGTCCCAGGCGGAGCGACTCGACGATATGCTGCGGCAGGGCTTCGTCAATTGCCGTCCAGGTCACACCGAGCGGATAGGTGGGCTTTACCTTTCCGGGCGCCTTGCTGGCGCGTCCTGCGAGGAAATCTCCGACGAGCTGTGCCGGTGCGTTCCAGTTGGAACCGCCCAGGCGGTAGGCGGCCGCCTCGCAGGCGCGCTGGAGCTCGATGCCGGCGAGTGGGTCATCGTTGGGAAGGTCCTCAGGCGTGACGTTAACGAGCAGGGCGGCATTTGCGTTGCGTCCGTCGCGGGCATTGAGACTGGCGCCGTTGACGCACAAGTGGCCCTGCTCGGAAGAGGCGGCGACAACCTGCCCGCCGGGACACATGCAAAACGAGAACACGCTGCGGCCGTTGGGAAGATGGGCGACGAGCTTGTAGGGGGCTGCTCCGAGGGCAGGATGTCCCGCCGAGGCTCCGAATTGGGCTCGGTCGATGTCGCGCTGCGGATGCTCGATGCGAACGCCCATGGCAAAGGTCTTTTGTGCGAGGACCACGTTGTGGTCCTTAAGGAGCTCAAAAATATCGCGAGCAGAATGCCCGCAGGCGAGGATGAGGTGCTTTGTCTCGATTGGCTCGCAAGCGGTGTCTTGGGACGATTGGACATCAATACCGGTGATGGCGCCAGACGCGTCGATGCGAATGTCGACGAGCTTCGTTCGATAACGGACGACACCTCCGAGCTGCTCGATGCGCTGGGATATAGCGGTGACGACCGTGGGAAGGATGTCGGAGCCAATGTGCGGCTTGGCATCCCACAGAATATCGCGGGGCGCACCCGCCTCGACGAAGGTTTCGAGGATAAGGCGATGGGCGGGATTTTTGGTTCCCGTATTGAGCTTGCCGTCCGAGAAGGTCCCCGCGCCGCCCAGGCCAAACTGGATATTGCTCTCGGGGTCGAGGATGCGCTCCTTTAGAAAGAGGTCGATCGCCTGCGAGCGGCGAAATGCCGGGTCGCCGCGCTCGATGAGCAAGGGCTTAAGACCTGCTTCGGCGAGCGTAAGCGCAGCGAAAAGGCCGGCGCATCCGGCGCCGACAACGACAGGGCGTTCTTGAGGTACGTCGGAGGCGGGGGAGGGGAATGAAGGCTCATCGTCTTCTATCGCGCGTACGCGCGAGCGGTCACGCTCGGCAACGCTGTCGACCGCTTCTCGCTCGAGGTGGGGACTAGTCAGCTCAACACGAAAGCTCAGGATAAAATGGACGTCTCGTTTTTTGCGAGCGTCGATTGACTTGCGGTGGAGCTCGATGGACTTGATCTCGGAGTCCTTGCAACGTAGGACGCGCTTGGCGACTCGCTTGCCAACAATGAGACAGGCATTTTCATCGTCGGCTTCATCGAGCGACGCGTTGACTTGGGTGATTTCGATCATCGAGGTCTCCTTAGAGGCAAGAAAGAGGCCGTCCGGTATCCCAGACGGCCCGAATGCGTTTTTGATTATAGACTGCGCGGCTACAGGCTGCTTGCAGCGCGAATGCCCGAGATCCAGGCCCACGCAAGGTTAAAGCCTCCGCAATCGGCGTCGATGTCGAGCGCTTCACCGCAGACGTAAAGCGGGGCGTCGACAACGCTGCGCGCGCGTAGGCTGGGTGTTGAGATGCTCTCGACAGATACGCCACCACGCGTGACCTGCGCTGAGCGCTCCTCGGCTGTTCCCTTGACGAGCAACTTAAAGTGCTTGAGGATCGAGACCAGGTGGATGACATCGTTGGAGCCTGGATGGCACTGCTCGAACGCTGTGCAGACGACGCGGGAGAGTTGCGGGGCGAGCATGCCGTCGAGCCAACGGGGATCGCGGGGCGAAAAGCCGCCGAGCAGCTCAACGCGCCGGTTGAGCGTATCGAGCAACTCGTCTTTGGAGAGGTCGGGGAAAACGTCGAGCAGGATCGTATCGCCGTGCTGGATACGACGAGAGAGGTTGAAGACAGCGACGCCCGAGATACCGAAGGTTCGAAACAGCACTTCACCGTCTTCGTGCCAGAGCTCATTATGATTGCGGGCGAGCGTCAAGCGGGCGCGGACGCGCAGGCCATCCAACGTCTTGAGCGCCGCCCGATCGCCAAAGACCGTTGCCGATACGGGGCAGAGGATGGGGCGCAGCGAAGTGAGGGGGAGGCGAAACGTATCGGCGATACCGGTGGGGTTGCCGCCCGTGGCGATAATTACGGCATGTGCCTGCAGGGCCACGTTCTTGCGAGGGACATCAGCGAGCGCTTTCCGAAGCGAGCGGAGCTCCGATTTTCGGTCGTCGTGCTTTTTTGCCTTGAGCGCCCGCGCTGGACGGTCTATTTGGAGTGCCCAGCCTTCGGAAGCTTTGTGCGCCGAGGCAACGTAGGCTCCGCAGATTAAGGTGATACCTAGGCGGTCGCAAACGTTGAGAAGCGCGTCGCGCACCGATTCGGCGCGAAGGGAGCGCGGGTACAGCCGGCCTTCCTCGGAGGTTGTCATGATACCCAGCGAGGAGAAGAAACCCATAAGCTCTTGTTCGGGCTGGGGGCCCATGACGGATGTGACGAATGCTGGGTGGTTATACCGCTGAGGATCGATCGATTCGTTGGAGAGGTTGCAGCGGCCGTTACCGGTCGCAAGGAGCTTAAGGCCGCAGGCGACATCGCGCTCAACGATGCAGACGCTTTTGCCAACGCGTGCGGCCGTAATGGCGGCGGCGAGGCCTGAAGCCCCGCCGCCGATTACCAGGACGTCATAGAAGGCGCTCGCGTTCACTTAGGCCTCGTCGGTCTCGTGCGGGGTAATAGCCTCGACGGCAGAGACTGCCTTGGGCAACATGCCATCGGGCAGCGCGGTCTCGACCTCGCCCTTATCGCAGGCCTCGGCGAGTGCCGGATTAATGGGAAGCTGCCCCAAGATGTCGAGGTTATAGCGCTCTGCGACCTCGGGGAGCTTGCTCTTGCCAAAGACCTCGATCTTCTTGCCGCAGTCGGGGCACTCAATATAGCTCATGTTCTCGACAATGCCCAGAATGGGGACGTTCATCTTCTCGGCCATGTTGACCGCCTTGGCGACGATCATCGAGACCAGATCCTGCGGGCTCGTGACGATGACGATGCCGTCGACGGGCAGCGACTGGAAGACGGTGAGCGCGACGTCGCCTGTTCCCGGAGGCATGTCGACCAGCAGGTAGTCGATGGGGCCCCACGAGGTCTCGCTCCAGAACTGCCTAATGGCGCCTGCGATGACCGGACCGCGCCAAAGGACGGGGTCGGTCTCGTTTTGGAGCAGCAGGTTGGAGCTCATGACCTTGACGCCGTGCTCGGAGATTTCGGGCAGCATAAGGTTGCCAAGGGCATGGACGTGGCGTCCACTCATACCGAACATCTTGGGGATAGAGGGACCGGTGATGTCGGCATCGAGGACGCCGACCTTGTGGCCGTGACGGGCAAGCTCGGTGGCGATGGCACCGGTGACAAATGACTTGCCGACACCGCCCTTGCCGGAAAGCACGGCGATGACGCGCTTGACCTCGGACAGCGTGTTCTCCTCAAATTGCGACGGCGACGTTTGTCCGCCGGCGGCCTGTGCGTGTTCGCAACCCATGTATGACTCCTTTGTATATGCTGGGGCCGGGGCCCCGCGATGTGACACGAGCGTCATTGTACCCTCGTTTGCGAGCGGGAGTCATTTGCGATGCGTTTGGGCCGAGCGTGCTTGCAATACGATGGGCCCAAGCGAATGGGCGGGCTTACTGAACTTTGCTGGCGAACTCGAGGTATTGCATGCGCTGCAGCTTGTCGATCGTCGAGGCGTAGGGGCTGTCTTCCGATTCCAAGTCGTAGCGCAGCCCGTCGGCACCGAGATAGCCGGCGACATTGATGGTGGGCACATCTGACCTTGTCGCAAGCAGGGCCTTTTGGTAATTGGTGAGCGGGGCGCCGATCTTATTAAGGGTAATGGCTGCAATCTCGTTTGCCCCGACGGTGTCGTAGACGTTGAGCTCGGTATTGCCGGCGATCTCATAGTTAGCCCAGACGAGATATGTCGACTGATAGATACGGAAAGCGTGGCTTGCCGTATCTTCCTGAGGGTACAGCTCGTCGTTGAGAGTCGTTGCGGCGCTCGGCTGATGGTCGCCAAAAAAGACAAGAACAACCGGTCTGCCGATGTTGCGGAGCTCGTTGATAAAGTACTCGAGGTCCCGGTCGGATGCGTTGATGCAGGTGAGATAGGTGTTGAGCGCGCTGTTGGCGCCTTCGCTGGCTCCCTCGACCCAATAGTTTGTCAGCTCTTCGGCGGGAACGGTGCCATAGTCGTAGCCGCCGTGATTTTGCATCGTGACGTCAAAGATGAACTGCGGCGCTTCGTCGGTTCTAAGCAGGTCGAGTATCTTGTCGTAGGTGGCGTAGTCGCATACGCCGGCATGGTAATAGGGCGCACCTTCGAAATCGCCGATTGAAAGAAAGTCTCCAAAGCCCAGCTGCTGATAGATTTTATCTCGATGGTAGTTGACGGGGTTTTGCGGGTGCATAGCGGTAGTGGTATACCCAAGCTCTTTAAGGTCCTTTGCCAGGCTGTTTACGCCATTCATCTGATACAGCTGATAGGGGATCTTGCCTAATCCGACAAAGGCCGTTGTCGCTCCGGTCAAAAATTCGAATTCGGAGTTCGCCGTTCCGCCACCGGCGACCGAAGCGAGCATGGTGCCGCGAACAAGTGTGTCGGGAAGCGAGTTGTAGAATGCGGGGCCGGAGTACCCGGCCGCCTGGAGCTGCTCAAAGCACGAAAGGTCGCTAAAACTCTCGTTCATGATGGCAACAATCGTCGGCTTGATTTCATTGAACTGGGCAACGGCCGCCGCGCGCTGTTCGCTCGAGCCATATGTGCTGTCGTAGACGGCGGCGAGCTCCTGCTCGATGCTCTGCGCCTCATCGGGCGTATAGTCTTCGGGCTTCTCAATGGGCAACTCGTTGACCATTTCGGTGAACGAAGTGATAAAACCCTGAGACGCATACGTGGTGATGGGCTGCCAACGGTCAAATCCAAAATCCAGCGCCTGCTCCAAGTCGATGTTGGAAAAGCCTGAGAGCCCCACAACGGTCACTAGCAGAAAAGCACAGAGGTTAGCGGCGATAGCGGGGAAGACATGGGTGGGCGTACGGAGCTTTCGCGGTCGGATGAGCGAAAGAAGCCCCAGGGAAATCTCCAGCAGGGCGAGAGAGGTTACGATTCCGGCGGTAAAGGTAAACTCGTATCCCTCGCTCACTTCCATTGCGGTGCCAAGGGCCAAGATATCGCTTGGCAGGATGGCTTCGCCTTTAAACGTTATGACGAAGTGCTCGGCAATGCCAAGGACGCAACAGACGACGGGCACGAGGACCATGACGCCTCCATGACGCTGTCCCAGCAAATAAAGGGAGAGCAGAACCGTCGCGAGCAACCCGACGGAAAACCCGAATGAGTTGGCGGGAATGCGATAGAACGTTTCGTTGCAGGCAATTTCGATTGAAACGAACGAGAGCGCTGAAACAGCGGCGATGACAAGGATGTCGCGGCAAATACAGGCAACCGTTCCCGTCGCAAGGTCGGTTTGGTCGATAAGTCCCGAAACCAAGGGCTCGACAAGAAGCATGACGGCGGCAGCACCGAGCGCCGAATAAGAAAGGACCCATAGGGAGCTGCCCTCATTTACGAGCGATTGATTCGTAATCCATGCAGCTACCACGCCGAGCGGGATGAGGAGCGTCGCGCACCAAAAGACGCGGGCAATGGGTGGCTTTTCGTTGCGTTTGATTGAAAAATACACGCGCACGACGACGGCGGCCACGATAAGGACGGCGATGAATATGGGCAGATTGGCCATGTCGCTCGAAGTGATTTCAAGGGGGATATCTTCGGTCATGGACGTTCCTCTGGTACAGCAAATTAAGTTCAGTATTAGATTACTGTAACCTTTCCACGGCATTTCGAGAAACAAAGCGCCCGATACGCAAAGCTAAAGGTCTGCGAATCTTGTATTACGAACATCTGTGCGCGTCGAGTGCGCTAAACTCATCGGCAGTATGATTCGATGCAATAGGAGGCAAGGAGCTTCCATGTCTGATTCCTCTATCGTTATTCGCGGCGCTCGTGAGCACAACCTCCGTGATATCGATGTTTCCATTCCGCGTGACCAACTCGTGGTCATTACCGGTCTTTCTGGCTCGGGCAAGAGTTCGCTGGCATTCGACACTATCTATGCCGAGGGCCAGCGTCGATACGTCGAGAGCCTTTCGAGTTATGCGCGCCAGTTCTTGGGCCAGATGGACAAACCCGACTTGGATTCAATCGACGGCCTTTCGCCGGCGGTGTCGATCGACCAAAAGACGACATCTAAAAACCCTCGCTCGACGGTTGGCACCGTAACCGAGATTTATGACTATCTGCGTCTGCTGTTCGCCCGTGTGGGCACCCCGCACTGTCCCGAATGCGGCCGCGTCATTGAGCGCCAGACGACCGACCAGGTCGCCGATAAGGTCCTGGCGGCGGGGGAGGGCCGCCGCGCGTTTGTGCTGGCACCGGTGGTGCGCGGGCGAAAAGGCGAGTACACCAAGCTGTTTGAGGACCTTCGCGCCGAGGGCTTTAGCCGCGTGCGTGTCGACGGCGAGGTTCGCTCGCTTGATGACCCTATCGATTTGGATAAGAAATTCAAGCACGATATCGAGGTCGTGGTCGACCGCATCGTGATTCGCGAGAACTCGCTGGGCCGTATTGCCGAGTCCGTTGAACAGGCGACTGCGCTGGCGCACGGCAATGTGAACGTATACTTGCTGCCCGACCGCGACGCTCCCGAGGGGACCGAAGGCGAGTTGCTGGAGTATTCGCTGGCGTTAGCGTGCCCGGAGCATGGACACTCCATCGATGACCTGCAGCCGCGTGATTTCTCGTTCAACGCGCCCTATGGCGCGTGCCCCGAGTGCGATGGCCTGGGCTTTAAGAAGACGGTCGATGCCGAGGCCCTAATCGAAGACCCCTCGAAGTCGATCGCCGACGGGGTCTTTGGCAGCCTGTTTGGCAACTCTAACTACTATCCGCAGATTTTCGCTGCGGTCTGCAAACACTTTAAGGTGAGCGTCGATACGCCGTGGGAGGATCTGCCTCCGCGGGTGTGTCGTGCGTTTTTAGACGGCATGGGCGACCAGAAGATTTCGGTCGACTATCAAAAGCTCGATGGGCGCCGCAGCCAGTGGGACACCAAGTTCTCGGGTGTGCGCAATATCCTGTACGAGCGCTATACCGAGACGACGAATGAGAACACCAAGGCGCGCTTGGAGAAGTACATCCGCGAGGAGCCGTGCTCGAGCTGCCACGGCGCTCGTTTGCGCCCCGAGATGCTCGCCGTCACCGTGGGCGGCAAGTCCATTTACGAGGTTTGTTGTCTGTCGTGCCGTGAGTCGCTCGAGTTTTTTGAGGGCCTGGAACTCACCGAGCGCCAACAGTTTATCGGCGGACGCATCGTCAAGGAAATCCTGGAGCGCCTGCGTTTTCTGGTCGATGTCGGACTCGACTATCTGACCCTCGATCGTGCCTCGGCGACGCTTTCCGGAGGCGAGGCCCAGCGTATTCGCCTGGCAACGCAGATCGGCGCCGGCCTCATGGGTGTCCTGTACATTTTGGACGAGCCATCGATTGGCCTCCATCAGCGCGATAACGAGCGCCTGATCAAGACGCTTGAGCGCCTACGCGATATCGGCAATACCGTCATCGTCGTCGAGCATGATGAGGATACGATTCGTGCTGCCGACTATGTGATCGACATGGGCCCCGGCGCGGGCGTGAACGGCGGACACGTAGTCGCGGCGGGAACGCCTGCCGATATCATGGCGTGTCCCGAGTCGATGACGGGCGCTTATCTGACCGGCAAACGAATGATCCGGGTTCCCGATGAGCGCCGCAAGCCCGGTCGCGGCTGCCTTAAGATCACGGGCGCCCGCGCCAACAACCTCAAAAACGTTACCGCCAAGATCGAGTTTGGTACGCTTACGGTCGTTACCGGCGTGTCGGGATCGGGTAAGAGCTCCCTGGTTACCGACACTATCGCACCTGCCCTTACGAATGCCATTCACCGTTCGACGCGCCCTGTGGGTCCGTATAAGAAAATCGAGGGCATCGAGTGTATCGATAAGGTTATCGATATCGACCAGTCGCCGATTGGCCGCACGCCGCGTTCCAACCCTGCTACGTACATTGGCCTGTGGGATGATCTTCGCGCGCTGTTTGCGAGTACGCCGGAGTCGAAGGCGCGCGGCTACTCGCCGGGACGTTTCTCCTTTAACGTGAGCGGCGGTCGCTGCGAAGCATGCAAGGGCGACGGACAAATTAAGATCGAGATGCACTTCCTTCCCGATATCTATGTCCCCTGTGAGGTCTGCGGCGGCAAACGCTATAACCGCGAGACGCTTGAGGTCACCTACCGTGGTAAGACCATCTCGGACGTGCTCGACATGAGCGTCACCGAGGCACTGGCCTTCTTTGGGAATATCCCGCAGATTAAGCGCAAGCTCCAGACGCTGTACGATGTAGGCTTGGGCTACGTGAGCCTGGGCCAGCCCGCTACGACGCTCTCGGGCGGCGAGGCGCAGCGTGTGAAGCTCGCCAAGGAGCTTCATCGACGCCAGACGGGCAAGACGTTCTATATTTTGGATGAGCCGACGACCGGCCTTCATTTTGAGGACGTCCGCCAGCTGCTCGATGTGCTGCAGCGCTTGGTCGATGCGGGCAACACGGTGCTGGTGATTGAACACAACCTTGATGTCATCAAGGTTGCCGACCGCCTGATCGATATGGGCCCCGAGGGCGGTAACGGCGGCGGAACCGTCGTGGTTTCGGGCACACCGGAGCAGGTTGCGGACTGTCCGCAGAGTTATACGGGCAAGTTTTTGGCGCCGTTGCTCAGGCGTGACCGGGAGCGTCAGGCTCAACTTGATGCTCAATAAATAGGCGATTCAGTTTATGGGCGCCATCGACTCCTTGTGATTCGATGGCGCTTGCTGTGTCGAAGTGACGTATGCAGCCGAATTGGACATATACTTAATCCTTGCGTCCGAATGCGAGGGAAAGGATATGCCATGGCAAAGGCTGTAAAGACGCCAAAAACCAATGCGATGCGCGAGCTGGAAAGCGCCGGCATTTCCTATGTTCTACATACGTACGAAGACGATGGTGATGAGTCGGCGGGCCTGGGGGTCGCGATTTCGGAGCAGCTTGGCGAGGAGCCCGGACAAGGATTTAAGACCTTGGTCTGCGTGACGCCGTCCAACGACCACGTCGTGTGCTGCATCCCTGTTGCCGACGAGCTCGATCTAAAGTCCGCCGCGCGTGCCGCGGGGGAGAAGTCCTTGGCCATGATGCATGTGAAGGATTTGCTTGCGGCGACTGGCTACGTTCGCGGCGGCTGCAGTCCGGTCGGTATGAAAAAACGCTACCGGACGCTCATTGATGAGACATGTGTCCTTTGGGATACCATTTTTATTTCGGGAGGCAAGCGTGGTTATCAGCTTGAGCTTGCACCCGATGATTTAATTGCATTTTGCGGGGCGACGGTCGCCCCGATTACGAGAGAGGACTGAGCGATGCCGCAGGAAGAATTGAAGTGCGGAGCTCATTTTGCAAAAGAATCTGCGCCTCAGACACTCTCATCCGAAGCTTCTTCGTCGCGAGACGACACTGACGACATGGGCTCGTCGGACTACTCCACGGTTGGTCGTTCCGCCGGGCTTATGACCATCCTGACCATCGTGTCTCGCGTCACCGGCTTTATCCGCACATGGGCAATGGCGGCCGCTATCGGCATGTCGCTGCTCTCGTCCTCCTATCAGGTCGCCAACAACCTGCCCAATATGCTCTACGAACTCGTGATGGGCGGCATGCTCGTGACGGCGTTTTTGCCCGTGTACATGGGCGTGAGGCGTGAGCAGGGTCGCGAGGCCTCGAACGAGTACGTGGGCAACCTGCTCGGTATTCTGCTATTGGTGCTGGGTGGCATTTCGTTGCTGGGGACCGTGTTCGCTCCGGGCTTTATTTGGACGCAATCGTTCCTTTCGGGTGACGGCGGCAGCATGGATACCGCTGCGTTCATGTTCCGTTTCTTCGCCATCCAGATTCTGTTTTATGGTTTGGGCTCGGTGTTCTCGGGCGTTCTCAACGCACACCGCGACTACTTCTGGTCGACGTTTGCCCCGGTCCTCAACAATGTGATCGTCATTGCGAGCTTTATGGGCTTTGCGCCCGTGTCCGCACAGTTTGGCGAACGTGCCGGCATCATCTTGATTGCGGCCGGTACGACCCTCGGTGTCTTTGTTCAGATGGCTTGTCAGATCCCCGCGCTTGGCAAGCACGGCGTGCATCCCCATATCCATATCGACTTTAAGGACCCCGCACTGCGCCAGACGATTGCGCTCGGTATCCCGACGCTGCTCGCCACGGTGTGCATGTTTGTCTCGACTTCTATCACCAACGCTGCTGCGCTGGTGGTCCAGCCCGAGACTGGTCCTTCCGTCATCGCCTATGCGCGCCTGTGGTACACGCTGCCCTACGCGCTGATTGCCGCCTCGCTTTCGACGGCGCTCTATACCGAGCTCTCTCACGACGCACAGGAGAAGGATTACGACAGCGTTCGCACGGGCATTTCGCGTGGCGTCGCCCAGATGCTGTTCTTCCTGGTTCCGTTCGCGCTGTACCTGATTGTCTTCGCGCGTCCGCTCAACATGATCTACTGCGCTGGCAAGTTCGATGAGTCCGGCGTGGCGCTGGTGTCCGAGTTCCTTGTCTACCTGGCGTTCTCGCTGCCGCTCTACGGCGTGGTCGTGCTGATGCAGAAGAGCTTCTCTGCCTTGCTCGACATGAAGCCCTATAGCCGCTATTGCCTGTATTCCGCCATCGGCCAGGCCGGCTCGGTTCTGCTGTTTGGCGTTGTACTGGGCTTCGGTATGCCGGCAATCGCGCTTTCGTATGTCGTCGACTACGTGATCTTGGTCGGTTGCTCGCTGTGGTGGCTGCGTCGTCGTCTGCGTGGTCTTCAGGTTAAATCTATCCTGCATGGCGGTTTCTTTGGCCTTTTGCTCGGTGGCCTGGGTGCTGCCGCAGGCGCCGGCGTCATGTGGGCGCTTGAGCACTTTGTCGGGGCACTTGGCGGCTCGATTCTGATTACTCTTGGCTACGTTTGCGTTGCGGGTGTCGTCTCGCTTGCTGTTACCTTTGGCCTTGCCGTCGTCCTTAAGATGCCCGAGGTCTCGGCGCTGATTCGTCGCAAGTAGGTGCGCGTGGCCGGTCACGACAACATTCCAACGCTTGCCGAGCAGGTTTCGCGCGTTCCCACGCAGCCCGGCTGCTACCTTTGGAAAGACGCCAAGGGCGATGTCATCTACGTGGGCAAGGCGAAAAACCTGCGCGCCCGTATGCGTCAGTACGTGACGCTGCAGGACGAGCGCCAGAAGATCCCGCTGATGATGCAGCTGGTGGCGAGCTTTGACTATATCGTGGTGGAGACCGAGCACGAGGCGTTGGTGCTCGAGCGCAATTTGATTGGTCAGTACCATCCGTACTTTAACGTCGACCTCAAGGATGACAAGAGCTACCCCTTTATCGCCATTACAAAGGGCGACCTGTATCCCGCTATCAAATACACGCGTGAGCGTCATAAGCCGGGAACGCGCTATTTTGGACCTTATACCGATAGCCGCGCGGCACGTGAGACGATAGATACGCTGCGCAAGGTTATCCCCATCTGCTCCGCATCCTGTGCGGAGTGGCGTCGTTGTCGCCGTATCGTCGAGTCCCACAAGGGCGAGGAAGACATCGTCAATATGATTTGCGCGCAAAACGGGCGCCCCTGCTTTGACTACCATGTCGGGCGCGGCCCGGGTGCGTGTGTCGGCGTGATTTCCCCGGCAGACTATGCCAAGAACGTCAAGCGTGTCGAGCGCTTTTTGTCGGGCCATCGCAAGGATGTCGTCGATGAGCTGACCTCCGAGATGACGGATGCCGCTGAGGCGCTCGACTTTGAGCGCGCGGCACGCGTCAAACGTCGTTTGGAGGTCATCAGGGGTCTGGACGATCGTCAGCAAGTCGTTTTTCCCTCCAGTGTCGATATAGATGTCATCGGTTTCTATCGCGAGGAGACCATCTCCGCCGCTTGCGTCTTCGTCGTTCGCGAGGGCCGAACAGTTCGCACCTGCGAGTTCATTCTCGACAAGGGTCTTGATGTTGACGAGGAAGAGCTCCAGTCGGGCTTTCTTAAGCGCTATTACGACGAGACGGCTGATATTCCAGCTGAGGTCAACCTTTCCGTCGAGCTTGAGGATGCGGAAGCGCTGGGGGAGTGGCTTGCGGGCAAGCGTGAGCGTTCCTGCCATCTCCATAGGCCGCAGCGTGGCGAAAAGCACCGTCTGCTCGATATGGCATCCAAAAATGCGCGCCATGCCCTCATGCGCTACATGATGCGAACGGGGTACGCTGACGACCGCACCAATCAAGCGCTCCTGGAGCTCGAAAGTGCGTTGGCGCTGCCATCGCCGCCGTTGCGTATCGAGTGCTTCGATATCTCTACACTGCATGGCACCTTTACGGTCGCCTCGATGGTGGTGTTTACCAACGGGCGCGCCGACAAGAGTCAGTATCGTCGTTTTAAAATTCAGGCCGAATTGGACGAGGCAAACGACTTCGTGTCGATGTCCGAGGTTTTGGGACGACGTTATGCTCCCGAGCGCATGGCCGACGAGCGCTTTGGCTCGCGCCCCGATTTGCTCGTTGTCGATGGCGGTAAGCCGCAATTGACCGCTGCGATCAAGCAACTTGAGGCTCTTGGGCTCGATATACCAGTTTGTGGCTTGGCAAAGGCCGATGAGGAGGTTTTCGTGCCTTGGGACGAGACTCCCGTCGTGCTGCCGACCGGGTCCGCGTCGCTCTATCTAATTAAACAGGTGCGCGATGAATCGCACCGTTTTGCCATCACGTTCCATCGCGAATTGCGCGATAAAGCCATGACGGTTTCGGTACTCGATGACGTTCCAGGCGTGGGACCCACCAGAAAACGTGCCCTTATGCGCCATTTTGGCTCGATGAAGCGTTTGCGCGCGGCGAGCGAGCAAGAGATCGCGGAAGTTCGAGGCATTCCTGCCGATGTCGCCAAAGCGGTTCACGAGGCGCTCGTTGCATGGAATGCCGAGCGCGCCGAGGCGGCGGCAAAGCAATCCGAAAACTAAACACGCCTCTAAACAACTGATATACATGATTGCGTGATTTTCAATCATTTATTTCACGGCGATTACCAGCCGATTTCGGGTTTAATTGACGCTAAAACGTTTGACTAGCCATGGTGAACAACCCTGCTATCCTGCGGGTTGACGAAGACTGATATCTCACCTCGTCGATACATACTGTCTGGCGAATCGTTTGTCAATGAATTCGGTGAACGGTAGCAAATACCGTTCAAGCGTATGTATGTATCGGTCGCCGAGCGCGGCACCTCAGTTGGGTTCGTCGGTAGGTAAGGTATATATCGTCCGCAAGTTGCGCGGGGGCACGTCTAGGCGCTCCCGGGTAAGATTCTCTATTGATAGGAGAAGACATGGCCATCATCAACAAGGGTATGTCCAGGCGTTCGTTCCTCGGCCTCACCGGCAGCGTCGCTGCTGTCGCAGGGCTTGGTCTCACCGGCTGCGGTGGCAGCTCTAGCGACGAGGGTTCCGCTTCCGGTTCCACCGATTCCGCCAACCGTGGCGGCGGCGTGATCACCGCTGGTTCCGCTTACGCTCCGTCCAGCTTCGATCCCGCCAGCACCGGCTCCGCTGTGGGCCTGGGTGCTAACTGGCACGTCGTCGAGGGCCTCTACGGCATCGATTACCACGACTACAGCACCTTCAAAGAGCTCGCCACCGACGATCCCAAGTCTGTGGACGACACCACTTTCGAGGTCACCATCCGCAAGGGCGCCAAGTTCTCCGATGGCACCGAGGTCACCGCTGACGATGTCGTTGCCTCCTACACCGCTTGCGCCGCTTCCGCTACCTATGCTCCGTTCTTCCAGCCCTTCGAGTCCATCGAGGCCAAGGACGCCAGCACCGTGACGGTCAAGACCAAGGTCCCCAACTTCTCCCTGCTCAAGGATCGTCTGGCCATCGTCCGCGTTACCCCGGCCACCCAGACCGAGGAGGATCGCGCCAAGCAGCCGATCGGCTCCGGCCCCTGGATGTACGACTCTATCTCCGATACCGAGATCACCCTGGTTCCCAACCCCGAGTACAACGGTGAGTATGCTGCCGAGGATAAGAAGATCCAGTACAGCATCCTGACCGACCCCACCGCTCGCGTTACCGCTCAGCAGGAGGGCTCCACGCTCGTTATGGAGCTCGTTACCGCTGACGCCGTCGACCAGCTCGAGAGCGCCGGCTGCAAGATCGATAACGTTCAGGGTTTCGGCACCCGCTTCATCATGTTCAACGTCGCCAAGGAGCCTTGGAACAACGTCAAGGTCCGTCAGGCTGTCATGTATGCGCTCGACACCGAGAAGATGGTCAGCAACACCTTCGCCGGCCTTGCCACCGCTGCCAGCTGCTACCTGCCCAAGAGCTTCACCAACTATCATGAGGCTTCCACGGTGTACAAGACCGACGCCAAGAAGGCTAAGAAGCTCATCGAGGAGTCTGGCATCACCCCGGGTGCCATCACCCTGCGCACCACCGACAACGAGCAGATTAAGGGCATGGCCGCCCAGGTCAAGAATGACCTCGACGCTCTCGGCTTCGATGTGACCATCCAGACCGATACCTCGCCGGCCACCTACGCTGCCATCGACGGCGGCGAGGCCTACGATATCCTCCTTGCCCCTGGCGATCCTTCCTGCTTCGGCGCCGACCCCGACCTGCTGCTCAACTGGTGGTACGGCGACAACGTCTGGATGCAGACCCGTTGCCCGTGGAAGGAGTCCGCTGAGTGGCAGAAGCTCCACGGTCTCATGGACGAGGCTCTTGCCGCCGAGGGCGATGAGCAGCAGAAGAAGTGGAACGAGTGCTTCGACATCATTGCCGACAACGCCGTTCTGTACCCCGTTGTCCACGTCAAGACCGTCTCCGCTTCCTGGGACGATCCGTCCACTGCGCCCAACGGCGAGGCCCTCGATGGCTTCAAGGGCATCGGCACGACGAGCATGTCCTTCAGGGGCGTTGCGACCGTCAAGGCGTAAGACTCGCTTGAGTCTGTATGCAGGATGTCGGTCGTTGGGACCGTATCCTCATAGTTGAAACAAAGACCCGGGCGACCTCGATGTCGCTCGGGTCTTGTAATGAGTATCCGTACTCATATACCAGTTGGTCCTACCGACAAAAGAAAGGGGAGAGAACGTGAACAACTTGCTACGTTTGATTGGAAGGCGTCTTGTGGCGCTGCCGATCATGGCATTGGGCGTCACCGTCCTGGTGTTCTTCCTTATGTCGTTCTCCAAGACCGACCCCGCCTACACGGCGTTGGGTGACGGTGCCTCGCCCGAGGCGGTTGCCGAGTACCATGAGAAGTATGGTCTGGACGACCCCTGGCCTGTGCGCTACGTGCGCTATATGGGCGATTTGATCCATGGTGACATGGGCACCTATGGTGCTGCTCGCAACTCCGTTGCCAAGCGCATCTCCACGGCCCTGCCCGTCACGATGCAGCTGACCTTCATCGGCCTTGCCATCGGTGCGGTCGTTTCGTTTTTACTCGGCGTCATCGCGGCACTGTATCGCGACAAATGGCCGGACCAAGTGATCCGCGTCTTTTCCATCGCCGGCTTGGCAACCCCGTCGTTCTGGCTTGCCGTTCTGTTGATCCTGCTGTTCTCTTCCTACCTTAAGGTGCTTCCGGCATCGGGTGCTCTGCCTCACTTCACCACGAATCCGGCTGGCTATCTGGGACGTATGATCATGCCCGCTATCGCCTTGGCATTTCCGCTGACGGGCCAGATGACTCGTATCGTGCGTACCGCCATGGTCGAGGAGCTCGATAAGGATTATGTCCGTATGGCTCGCGGCGCCGGCGTTCCCGAGAAGGTCGTCGTCGGCATCAACGTTCTTCGCAATGCGCTGATCACCCCGGTCACCACCCTCGGTCTTAAGATCGGTTACCTCATGGGCGGCGCCGTCGTCATCGAGGTTATCTTCAACCTCCCCGGCATGGGCACCGCGATTCTGCAGGGCGTTCAGGGCAACGAGGCGAACCTGGTTCAGGGCGTCGTTATCGTCGTTGCTCTTGCCTTCATCATCATCAACATCGTGGTTGACATGCTCTACCTGCTCATCAACCCGCGCATCAGGACGGTGTAGATTATGGTAAAGATTCGAGAGAAGCAAACCGAGCAGCTCGAGAAGGCTGCCTCCAAGGGGCTCAAGCTCGGTGGCTGGAAGAAGATGACGCTGTCTTCTAAGATTGCCGCCGTCGTGTTGGTGCTGGTCGCCCTGACTGCGATTCTGGCGCCCCT
This sequence comes from Collinsella sp. CLA-AA-H167, assembly GCF_040095305.1. Taxonomy (NCBI): domain Bacteria; kingdom Bacillati; phylum Actinomycetota; class Coriobacteriia; order Coriobacteriales; family Coriobacteriaceae; genus Collinsella; species Collinsella sp. CLA-AA-H167. The sequence continues at coordinate 25,736 of NZ_JBBNGA010000016.1, read as the reverse complement.
TCTTGCCCCCTATAGCCCGGTCGAGATTTTTACGGCTCGCCAGGCTCCCGGCAACGGATTTATCTTCGGTACCGACGATAAGGGTCGCGACATTCTGTCGCGCATGCTCTACGGTGGTCGTTACTCGCTGATTATCGGCTTTGGCGCCACTGCCATGGCTCTGGTCTGCGGCTCGGTCGTGGGCGCCCTTGCGGCGGTTTCGCGCAAGGCCGTTTCCGAGACGATCATGCGTATCCTGGACATCATCATGTCCATCCCGGGCATCGCCCTCGCGGCCGTCTTCGTCTCCATCCTGGGCAACTCCGTGCCGTCGATCATCTTCGCCATCGGCTTTATGTACACTCCGCAGATTGCCCGTATCGTGCGCGCCAACATCGTGTCCGAGTACGGCGAGGACTATGTCCGCGCGGTCATCGTTTCCGGCGCCAAGGCTCCGTGGATTTTGATCAAGCATGTTCTGCGTAACTGCATCGCCCCGATCATGGTCTTCACCGTTACCCTGGTCGCCGACGCCATCATCTTCGAGGCCTCGCTGACCTTCATCGGCGCTGGTATCCAGGAGCCCACCGCTACCTGGGGCAACATCCTCGCCGACGCCCGCGGCGGCGTGCTCGCCGGCCGTTGGTGGCAGGCGCTGTTCCCGGGCCTGGCCATCATGATCACCTGCCTGGCGCTCAACATCCTCTCCGAGGGCATTACCGACGCCATGGCCGCTGCTCCCTCCGCCGCCCTGGATCCGACCGATTCCTCCAAGCGTCGCGAGGCCGACCTGCTGGTCTCCGACCCCGTTCGCGCCTACAAGGAGCAGGCCCAGTCCCTCTCCGCTCGCCTTGGCGCCCTGCGCGATGTCGAGCTCAAGCGTGACGATCGCCATGTGCCCGACGAGTCTGTCGAACCGATTCTCTCGGTCCGTGACTTCTGCATTCAGTTTGAGCATCACGGCGATATCAACGTCGTCGACCATGTCAACTTTGACGTCCGTCCTGGTCAGACCATGGGCCTGGTGGGCGAGTCCGGTTGCGGTAAGTCCATCACCACGCTGGCCATCATGGGCCTGACCGACGATGACGAGCACCTTTCCGGCGAGGTCCTCTGGGAGGGCCGCGACCTGCTCAAGATGAGCAAGAAGGAGTGGTTCGGCCTGCGCGGTACCGATATCGCTATGGTCTATCAGGACGCCCTGTCCTCGCTCAACCCCTCCATGCTCATCTCTGCCCAGATGAAGCAGCTCACCAAGCGCGGCGGCACCCGCAGCGCCGAGGAACTCCTGGAGCTCGTGGGCCTCGACCCCAAGCGTACGCTCGAGAGCTACCCGCATGAGCTTTCCGGTGGCCAGCGTCAGCGTGTCCTGATCGCTATGGCCCTTACCCGCGACCCCAAGCTGGTCATCTGCGACGAGCCCACGACCGCTCTGGACGTTACCGTCCAGAAGCAGGTCATCAAGCTGCTCAACGACCTTCAGGCCAAGCTCGGCTTTGCCATGATCTTCGTCTCGCATGACTTGGCGCTGGTCGCCGAGGTCGCCCATAACATCACGGTTATGTACGCCGGTCAGGTTATCGAGCAGGCGCCCACCAAGGAGCTGCTCACTAACCCGATCCACGAGTACACCCGCGGTCTTCTGGGCTCCGTTCTGTCCATCGAGAGCGGTTCGGGCCGTCTGCACCAGGTGCCCGGCGCCGTTCCGAGCCCGCGCGATTTCCCCAAGGGCGATCGCTTCGCGCCCCGCTCGAGCCATCCGCGCATTGGCCTGGACACCCGTCCGGTCTTCAAGCGCGTGCCCGGCACCGAGCACTTCTATTCCGAGCTCCCCGACGAGGTGCTCAAGGCAAATGGTTTGACCCCTCACGCGGAGGTGATGTAGATGAGCGAGACCGCAGTCAACGGCGTCGAGCCGATCATCTTCCTTGATGACGTCCACGTCACCTTTAGGACCCGTACCGGCTCGATTCTGCACCCCAACCTGGTTCACGCCGTCCAGGGTGTAACGATTAGGCTCATGCCCGGTCAGACGATCGGCATCGTCGGCGAGTCCGGTTGCGGTAAGTCCACCACCGCCAACGTCATGTGCGGCCTGCAGGCCCCCACGAGCGGCAAGGTCTACTTTAAGGGCAAGGACGTAACCAAGCGTACCGCCGAGGACCGTCGCCACATGGGCCGTGTCATCTCGGTCGTGTTCCAGAATCCGGCTACGGCGCTCAATCCCCGCATGGTCGTTCGCGAGCAGCTGCTCGACCCCATGCGCGTCCACAACCTGGGTACCGAGGCCGAGCAGGAGAAGCGCGTCAAGGAGCTCCTGGAGCTCACCGGTCTGCCCAGCTCCGCCGCCGAGGTTCTTCCCGGCCAGCTTTCGGGCGGCCAGCGCCAGCGCGTCGCAATTGCCCGTGCCCTGTCGTTGAACCCCGATGCCATCATCGCCGACGAGCCCACCTCGGCTCTGGACGTTTCGGTCCGCGCGCAGATTCTGAACCTGCTGACCGACCTTAAGAAGGAGCTCGGCCTGGCCATGGTGTTCATCAGCCATGACATCCAGACGGTCCGCTATATCTCTGACGACATCATCGTTATGAATGGCGGCAAGATCGTCGAGCAGGGCGAGGCCAAGCAGGTCTTCCAGCACCCTCAGGACCCCTACACCAAGATGCTGCTCGGTGCTGCGCCGTCGCTGCTGCATCCCAAGCTCGGCGAGTAGCCTCGCTTTCCCTCCCGTGCGCCCGGTTCCCTTGCCGGGCGCACCTCCGTTGCGATTTCGAAAGGTTGGGTTCACGAGCCATGCCAAGTGCTCAGGAGCTACAACAGCAATTTGGTGGGTATCGGGGCGCCATGCCCCGTCCATCAGATTTCGATCTCTTTTGGAAGGACCGCATGGCCGAGGCCGACGCCGTCGGGCTTGACTATGCGATCGAGACGGCATCGGTCACCGATGCCGTGACCTGCCAGCTTTTCGACCTCTGGTATACCGGCATGTGTGGCGCTCGCCTGCATGCCAAGTACCTTAAACCCGTCTCGGACGAGCCCGTGCCATTGGTACTTCAGTTCCATGGGTATCCGGGTGCAAGCCGCAGCTGGTTTGAGCAGGCGTCGTTTGCGGGCATGGGCATGGCACTCATCGCCCTCGACTGCCCCGGCCAAGGAGGTCCCTCCGAGGACATTGGTGGATTTGAGGGCACAACGGTCGCGGGCCATATCGTCGCCGGTATCGACGGCGATCCGGCCAACCTCTACTATGTCCGCTTGCACCAAGATATTCGCATCCTGTGCCGCATCGTTCGCGAGCTCGAGGGCATCGATCTTGCCCGTGTGTTTGTGAACGGCGCGTCGCAGGGCGGCGGTTTGGGCATTGCGACCTGTGCACTTAACAGCGAGCTTATCAATCGCGCCGCCATCCTCTATCCCTTCCTGTCGGATTTCCGCCTGGTCTGGGATTTGGATGCCGACGACATTGCCTACGAGGGCCTGCGCTATTGGTCTCGCTGGTTTGACGAGGACTCGACTCGTATCGACGAAGCCTATGCCAAGCTGGCGTACTTCGATTCCAAGAACTTTGCCCCTATGGTCAAATGCCCCGTGCTGTTTGGCACCGGCACAGCCGATACCGTCTGTCCGCCAGCGACGCAGTTTGCGGTCTATAACAACCTGACCTGTGAAAAGCGTCATGAGTTCTTTGAAGGCTTTGGCCACGAGGAGATTCAGGATTTTGACGATCTGATCATTCCGTTTTTCTGCAAGGGAGGGGAGGCTCATGTCTAAGTGCGAGAGCAATGTCAATGAGCTGATTGTCTCCGACCTTGTGGGGATTCCCGGAACGGTCTCGTCAAGGCTCGCTGATTTCCGGGATTGGCGCGGTGATGCTTCTGCGGATGTTTCCGAATTAGAGATAGCCGCTTCGGACCTTGAGGTTTGCGGGCCGAGTATTACGGCGATCGATTTCGCCAATCCGTATGCCCGCTACTCCGAGGTTTCCTTTGAGCTTGGTGGCGATGTGGTCCACGCACGTTTGATCGAGCCTGCCGGTCGCGCCCGAGCATCCGAGCTTGTGCCGCTATGTCTGATGTTTCACGACATCGACCGACCCGTGCGGGGATGGCATCACATGACGAGGTTTGCGGCCATGGGATATGCCGTGCTTGCGCTGGACGATGAGGCGATTGGATCCAGCGAGCTGCAGCAGGGGATTGCCTCTCCTGCTTTTGTTAAGCGCGTCCGTTGGGGTTGCGCGATGGCGAAGGTGGCGCGCAATCTTGATGGCGTGGACCCCGACCGCATCTTTGCATGGGGCGAGGGCCTTGGCGGCGGAGTCGCGCTGGCGGTTTCTGCTCTGGACGAGCGGGGCCTCGCCTGCACGGCGGTTGCCAATCCAATTCCCGGTGGCCTCGAGGCGTTGTCGTCTCGGGTGCGTGGATCGGTGCTCATGGGCACATCGCTCATGGATGCCGTGAGTGATCCCAAGGGCCAGTTTGCCGTATTCAACGGTCTTGAGTGTGACCGGAGGCATATCATCTATGCCAAATACGCTCATGAGCGCATCAACGCGTTTGAAAACGAAGTCATCGACTTTTTTAACCAAACGTTCTACCCGTGTTCTTTGGCCTAGACGGCCTGGACACTGCCAACAAGAGTGGGTGGCATAGGGCCGCCCGCCAGACAACTAAGGAGATTCTTGTGGCAACTCAGAAATTCACCGGCGTTATCCCTCCCGTCGTTGTTCCCGATACCGAAGACCACCAGCTCGACGTTGCCTCCTTTGAGCGCAGCATCAACCGCATGATCGATGCCGGCGTCGATGGCCTGTTCTTCCTGGGCTCTTCGGGCGAGGTCGTTTTCTCCACCGATGAGCGTCGTCGCCAGATCATCGCCGAGGCCGTTCGTATCGTCGACCACCGCGTGCCCGTCCTGGTCGGCATCATCGATACCGAGACCGAGCGCATGATCGAGCACGGTAAGGTCGCTCAGGAGCTGGGCGCCGATGCGCTTGTCGCCACCTGCCCGTTCTATGCCCTGCAGGGCATGACCGAGGTCGAGGAGCACTTCCGCATCCTGCACGAGGAGCTCGACCTGCCCATCTTTGCCTATGACATTCCCGTCTGCGTTCACACCAAGCTCCCCTGGAAGCTCCTTGCCAAGCTCGGCGCCGAGGGCGTCCTTGCTGGCGTCAAGGATTCCTCGGGTGATGACATCTCGTTCCGCTATCTCGTTCAGGAGAACGAGAAGAACGGCCATCCGATGAGCATCCTCACCGGTCACGAGGTTGTTGTCGACGGCGCTTACCTCGGTGGCGCCGACGGTTCTGTCCCGGGCCTTGCCAACGTTGAGCCCGAGGGCTACGTGCGCCAGTGGAAGGCCGCTCAGGCCGGCGACTGGGCTACCGTCAAGGCCGAGCAGGATCGCCTCAATGAGATTTCGCACATCTGGGACGTCACCTCGGGCGTCCAGGGCTATGCCGGTGGCGTCGGCGCCTTCAAGACCGCTATGAACCTCATGGGTATCTTCGACAGCCCGACCATGCCGCGCCCGGTGAAGGCCATGACCGGCGAGAACGTCGAGGCGATTAAGAAGGTCCTCCAGGACAACGGTCTCCTGTAAAGCTTCCCCAGGCACCCGATCTTGGGGCTCAAGTGGTCGGGCGTGACCCATTAGGTCAACGCCCGACCACTTTCACCCCAACCTCGGGCACCTGGGAAACCTTTACGAAGTTGCGGCGATAATATCGCCTTCATTTCCTGTAGTTGTTTTATCTCCTAAGGAGAACGACATGGAGAACAAGTACGTTTGCTCCGTTGATATCGGCGGCACCAAGATTGCGACCGCCATTATGGAGTACCCGGCTGATGGCAGCGTGCCCCATCCCGTATTTGAGGCCGAGGTTCCCACCGAGGCCCAAGAGGGCGGCGAGGCTGTCTTCCAGCGTATCGAGGCGTCCATCAAGGCTGCTCTCGAGGCGAATCCCGATGTCGAGGTCCTCGGCGTCGGTATCGGTGCCGCCGGCGTCGTCGATCCCAAGACGGGTGCCATCGCGTATGCCAACGAGATCATGCCCGGCTGGTCCGGCGTTCAGTTGGGGCCGCGTCTGCGCGAGGACCTTGGTCTTCCCGTTGCCGTCGTGGGCGACGTGCAGGCTCATGCTCTGGGCGAGGCCCACTGGGGCGTCGGTAAGGGCAAGTTCTCCGTCTTGTGTCTGGGCATCGGTACGGGCATCGGCGGCGCATATGTCGAGAACGGCCGCGTGATGCAAGGCTTCCATGGTGCTGCCGGCCATATGGGCCATATCGAGTGCTCGGCTGCAGCCGGCATTCCCTGTGCCTGTGGTCGTTCTGGCCATCTTGAGTCGGTAGCCTCGGGCACCTCGATTGGCCGTATGTACGACGAACGCTTCGGTCGAGTTGACCCCAGCCGTCCTTCGGTCGGTCGCGACGTGAACGACCTGTGTCGTGCTGGCGACGCAAAGGCGACCGAGGTCATCCATGACGCCGGCTTTGCGCTGGGCGCCAGCTTGGGCTCGCTTGCCAATATTCTGGATCCAGAGGTCATCGTGCTTTCGGGCGGCGTAATTCATCAGGGTCCCGATTGGCGTTCGCAGACGTGGAAGGATTCGGTGCACGAGGGCTATGCCAGCCAGGCGCTCGATCCGCTCCAGGACACGCCGATTCTCATCGGGTCTCTGGAGGGCGATGCTCCGCTCATCGGTGCCGCCGAGCATCTTCTTGCCTCGTTGAAGTAAACGTATCTGCTGTAGGAGCCTCCCGAGACAACACGCCTCGGGAGGCTGTTCTGAGAAAGGTTGCAGCCTTATGACCGTCGATCCTTTGATTCAATCCCTGAAGGGTAAGCTCGTCGTGAGCGTTCAGGCGTATATGGGCGAGCCGCTTCGTACGCCCGAGACCATGGCTCAAATGTCTCGAGCTTGCGAACTCGGCGGCGCCGCCGCCATTCGCTGCCAGGGCCTTGCCGACATTGCCGCCATTAAGGGTCGCTGTGAGGTTCCTGTTATTGGCCTATGGAAGGATGGACACGAGGGCGTTTACATCACGCCGACGCTGCGTCACGCCCGCGCCTGCGTTGCTGCTGGTGCCGATATCGTGGCGATCGACGCCACCGATCGTCCGCGCCCCGATGGCAAGACGGTCGAGGATACCTTCCGTCCGCTGCACGAGGAGGGTGTGCTCCTGATGGCGGATTGTGCCACCATCGAGGACATTCGCCGTGCGGTTGATATGGGCTTCGACCTGGTATCTACCACGCTCTCTCACGGTGTCGCCGCCATCGACTGCACCATGGCCGATGGCCCCGACCTGCCGCTCCTGCGTCAGGCGACCGAGGAATTCCCCGGCCTTCCCATCATTTGCGAGGGTCGCGTGCATACGCCCGAGGAGGCTCGCGCCGCGATCGATGCTGGCGCCTGGGCCGTTGTCGTCGGCACCGCCATCACGCACCCCACGAGTATTACAAGTTGGTTCAAGGCTGCGCTTGAGGCGTAAGACAGGCCTCGTATCCGCTCGGGGCGGTATACTCAATAAAGGCAATTGACCGCGCGGGATCCGGGTTGCTGGGTCCCGCGCTTGTTTTCGGGAGGCAGCACATGCAAAAGGGAGATGCCATGGATGCGGCGGAGCGCTCGGAGCGCATCCCCGATATCGTCATCATCACCGGAATGTCCGGATCGGGCCGCACGCAGGCCATGCACGTGTTCGAGGACATGGGCTATTTTTGCATCGATAACCTGCCTCCGCGTCTGATCGCCCAGCTTGCCGAGCTCGTCGGCATTAATACGGGCGTGGGCAGGCATCTCGCCGTCACCTGCGATTTGCGTAGCCAGGGCTTGTTCGATGAGCTGCTCGATGCGGTCGCCGCGCTCGAAGAGCGTGAGATGAGCTGCGACATCGTGTTCCTGGAGGCTTCTGACGAGGTACTGATTCGTCGCTACAGCGAAAATCGCCGCCGTCATCCCATTGCCAAGCCGGGGGAGACTACGGCCGATGCGATTCAGCGCGAGCGCCTGCAGCTGCAGGGTGTGCGCGATCGAGCCGATATGATTATCGACACGAGCCGCCTACGCACCTCTGCGCTGCGCAACAAATTGCGCATGGCGTTCTCCGAGTTGTCCGACCAGCAGCTCATGGACGTTCACGTGTTCTCGTTTGGCTTTAAGCACGGTATGCCCGTCGAGGCGGACATTATGATTGACGTTCGCTTCCTGCCCAATCCGTTCTACGATCCCGAGATGCGCACCATGACCGGTCTCGATAAGAAAGTCTCCGACTTTGTTCTGGACCATCCCAAGACGCAGGAGTTCTGGAAGGCCTGGACGCAGCTGCTCGATACGGTCATGCCCGGTTATATCGCAGAGGGCAAGCCGCAGCTTTCTATTGCCATCGGTTGCACGGGCGGTCAGCACCGCAGCGTTGCCATCGCCGAGGCCACGGCGCGTTATTTGGAAGGCGCCCAGTATCACGTGAGCATTTCCCATCGCGACTTGTCGCGCGCCAACACGAAAGCATAGGCCTGCATGTCGTTTACCGCCGAGGTGCGTGACGAGCTTGCGCGCTGCGAACCCGAATGTGAATACTGCGATTTGTCGACGCTTGCCGCCCTGACGCGTGTGAGCGGTACGCTTTCGTTGGCCGGCTCCGGGCGGTATCGTTTGACGGTCGCGACCGAGACGGGAGCCGTCGCGCGCACGATGATCACGCTGACGCATCGCATTCTTAAGCTCAAAACGGAATTCACCGTTCGTAAATCGGTCTTGCATAAGGTCCGTAACTATCTCATTACCCTGCCCGATCAACCCGACCTGGACAAGGCTCTGGTGCTGCTGGGCATTCTAGACCGCAGGGGAGGGCTCGTTGCTGGTGTTCCCCGACACATCGTTGCCCGTCCCTGCTGCAGGCTTGCCTACATCCGCGGCGCGCTCATCGCGGGCGGCTTCGTGGCCGATCCACGCGGCGATTTTCATTTGGAGATCGCGGTGCAGGGCGAGCAATATGCTAAGGGGCTTTGCGACCTGTTGGGGCAGATTGGGGTCCATGCTCGTGTTAATGCACGGCGGGGGTCATATGCCGTGTACATTAAGAGCGCCGAGGAAATCGAGCATCTATTAAAGCTGATTGGTGCCAAGCGCAGCGTTGCCGAGATTGAGGAGGCGCGCGCGGTCAAGTTGGTTAAGAACGATGTGAACCGTCGCGTGAACGCCGAGCTCGCCAACCAGACCAGAAGCGCCGGTGCTGCCCAACATCAGCTTGCGCTTATCGATGAGCTCGAGCAGCGCGGCCTTCGCGATGCGCTTCCGGATGCCTTGGCGGTCTTTTGCGACCTGCGCGAGCGCTATCCCGATCTGTCGCTGCGTGATTTAGGGGAGATGGCTGACCCTCCCTTGTCGAAGTCGGCCCTCTACCATCGAGTTTTGAGGCTTGAAAAGCTCATTGAAGCAAACCGGTAGTTTAAAGTATCGACTTATATACGGATTTAGCTGCTATTTTATTCTTTAAAACGTTTTAACGTAAATTTGATTTTCAATTTCGACTATTCTCGTGAAATTCAAGTCAAAAAAAAGGTATATTAGGCGAGTGGTTAGTTTGTGGGCCTCAACGGCGGGCGCTGTAGCTTGCGGGGGCCTTACGAAAGGAGACACAATGGCAGTAAAGGTTGCTATTAACGGCTTCGGTCGCATCGGTCGTCTGGCTTTCCGTCAGATGTTCGGTCATGAGGGCTCCGAGATCGTCGCTATCAACGACCTCACCTCTCCCGATATGCTCGCTTACCTGCTGAAGTACGACTCCACGCAGGGCAACTACGCTCGCGATCACGAGGTCGTTGCTGGCGAGGATTCCATCACCGTTGACGGCAAGGAGATCAAGATCTACAAGGAGGCCGACGCCAACAACCTGCCTTGGGGCGACCTCGACGTCGACGTCGTTCTCGAGTGCACCGGCTTCTACACCAGCAAGGCTAAGGCTCAGGCCCACATCAACGCTGGCGCCAAGAAGGTCGTCATCTCCGCTCCGGCCGGCAGCGATCTGCCCACCATCGTGTACAACGTCAACCACGAGACGCTGACCGCTGAGGACAACATCATCTCCGCTGCTTCCTGCACCACCAACTGCCTCGCCCCGATGGCCAAGGGTCTGAACGACTTCGCTCCCATCGTGTCCGGCATCATGACCACCATTCACGCCTGGACCGGCGACCAGATGCCGCTCGACGGCCCGCAGCGCAAGGGCAACAAGCGTCGTAGCCGCGCCTGCGCCGTCAACATCGTCCCCAACACCACCGGTGCTGCCAAGGCTATCGGCCTGGTTCTCCCCGAGCTCAACGGTAAGCTCATCGGTGCCGCCCAGCGCGTCCCGACGCCGACCGGCTCCATCACCAACCTCTACGCTGTCGTTGACAAGAAGGTCACCGTCGACGAGGTCAACGCCGCTATGAAGGCCTACGCTTCCACCATCTCCGAGACCTTCGGTTACAACGAGGACGACATCGTCTCAACCGACATCATCGGCGAGACCCACGGCTCCATCTTCGACGCCACTCAGACCATGTGCTCTGACCTCGGCAACGGCCAGACCCTCGTTCAGGTCACCTCTTGGTACGACAACGAGAACTCCTACACCTCTCAGATGGTCCGCACCATCAAGTACTTCGAGAAGTTCGTTGCTTAATTTAGCTTTTAGCGAATAGCTCGTTGAGCGTCTAAAGAAGGGCGCGGCCTCATAGGGCTTACACCCTAGGGTCGCGCCCTTTTTATAGGAAATCGTCTGCCGTAATGGGAGGCAGACACGTACGAAAGGTAGAAGCAAACATGGCCTTTACCAAGAAGACCGTCCGCGACATCGATGTCGACGGCAAGCGCGTTCTCGTCCGCGTTGACTTCAACGTGCCTATCAAGGATGGCGTCGTTGGCGACACCACCCGCATCAAGGCTGCCCTGCCCACCATCAACTACCTCGTTGAGCACAACGCTCGCGTCATCCTCATGAGCCACCTCGGCCGTCCCGATGGCACCGGCTTCCAGCCCGAGCTCTCCCTTGAGCCTGTCGCCAAGAAGCTCGCTGAGCTCTCTGGTCTCGATGTTGCCTTTGTCGCCGACACCTACGGCGAGAAGGCCGCCGAGGCTGTTGCCGCCGTCGAGCCGGGCAAGGTCCTCGTTCTCGAGAACGTCCGTTTCGACAAGCGTGAGAAGAAGAACGATCCCGAGATCGCCAAGAAGCTCGCTTCCTATGGTGACGTCTTCGTTCTCGATGCTTTCGGCACCGCTCACCGCGCCCAGGGTTCCGTCGTGGGCCCCGCCGCTTACCTGCCTGCCGTCGCCGGCTTCCTGCTCGAGAAGGAGGTCGACACGCTGACCGGCATCTTCGCCGAGCCCGAGCGCCCCTTCGTCGCTATCGTCGGCGGTTCCAAGGTTTCCTCCAAGATCGGCGTTCTCGATCACCTCATCGACTCCGCTGATACCCTGATCATCGGTGGCGGCATGGCCTACACCTTCTTCCTGGCTCAGGGCCTGACCGTCGGTCAGTCCCTCAAGGAAGAGGACTGGGTCGAGCGTGCCGGCGAGATGCTCAAGAAGGCCGAGGAGAAGGGCGTCAAGATCCTGCTCCCCATCGACAACCGCGTTGCCGATCACTTTGGCGAGGACGCTGTCCCCGAGGTTGTCGCTTCCGACGCTATCCCCGACGATCGTGAGGGCATGGACATCGGCCCCAAGACCGAGGAGCTCTACGCCGAGGCTGTCAAGGGCGCCAAGACCGTGTTCTGGAACGGCCCCATGGGCGTCTTCGAGTTCGATAACTTCGCTCACGGCACCCAGGCTATCGCCGAGGCCGTCGCCGAGGCCGACTGCACCTCGATCATCGGCGGTGGCGACTCTGTCGCAGCTGTCAACAAGTTCAACCTGGCCGACAAGATGAGCTGGATCTCCACCGGTGGTGGCGCTTCCATGGAGCTCGTCGAGGGTAAGGCCCTGCCCGGAGTGGAGGCGCTTCTCGATGCCTAATCGCACCCTTCTTATCGCTGGTAACTGGAAGATGAACAACGACGTCGCCGAGGCCGCCAAGCTCGCCGACGAGCTGGCTCAGGCTCTGCCCGAGGTTCCGGCTGGCGTCGAGGTGCTCGTCTGCCCTCCGACCATCGACATCACCACGGTTCATGACCGCATTCAGGCTGCCCCCATCGCCCTCGGTGCACAGAACGTGTACTGGGAGGCCAAGGGTGCCTTCACCGGTGAGTCCTCTTGCGACATGCTCAAGTCCGCTGGCTGCACCTACTGCATCATCGGTCACTCCGAGCGTCGCGACTACTTCCACGAGACCGACGAGGATCAGAACAAGAAGGCCAAGGCTCTCGTTGCCGCCGGTCTTGTTCCCGTCTTCTGCTGCGGCGAGTCTCTCGAGGTCCGCGAGGCTGGCACCTATGTCGAGCACGTCGTGAACCAGGTCAAGGCTGGCCTTGCTGGTCTTGAGATCACCTGCCCCAAGCAGGTCGTCGTCGCCTACGAGCCCATCTGGGCCATCGGCACCGGCAAGACCGCTACCGCCGAGGACGCTCAGGAGGTCTGCGGCGCTATCCGTGAGACCCTCAAGGAGATGTTCGGCGAGGAGCTCGCTAACGGCATCCGCGTTCTCTATGGTGGCTCTGCCAAGCCCGGCAACATCGCTGAGCTCGTCGCCAAGCCCGACGTTGACGGCGCCCTCGTGGGCGGCGCTTCGCTCAAGGCTGCCGACTTCGCCTCTATGGTCGTCAAGGCAGGCGAGTAGGACATATGGCACAGCGTCATCTTCCTGCACTCCTGATCATCATGGACGGCTGTGGCCTGGCTCCGGCCGATGGCGAGAACGCCGTCGCCGCTGCCAAGACGCCCTTCCTTGATAGCCTGTACGAGAAATACCCCCACACCACGCTCGGCGCTTCGGGCGAGGACGTGGGCCTTCCCGATGGCCAGATGGGCAACTCCGAGGTGGGTCACCTCAATATCGGTGCCGGCCGCATCGTCTTCCAGGAGCTTTCGCGCATCAACAATGCCATCAAGGACGGCTCCATCGCCAAGAACGAGGTCTTCGTCAAGGCTATGGACGATGTCAAGGCCGAAGGCAAGACCCTTCACCTCATGGGCCTTATGAGCCCCGGCGGCGTTCATTCTCACATGAACCATGTCGAGGCCCTGGTCAAGATGGCTGCCCAGCATGGCGTCAAGACCGTTCGCGTCCACGCCTTTATGGATGGCCGCGACGTTGACCCGCAGTCCGGTGCTGGCTACATGAGCGAGTTCTGCGCTTTCTTGGCCAAGATTTCCGAGGAGACCGGTTGCGACGCTCGCGTTGCCACCGTCTCGGGTCGTTATTGGGCCATGGACCGCGATAACCGTTGGGAGCGCATCCAGCGTGCCTACGATGTCATGGTCAACGCGTCCGATGCCGATACCGACCCCGTGGCCGGTATCAAGGCCTACTACGAGAAGGATCCGCGCGGCGATGAGTTCGTCGAGCCCTTCGCTGCCCACAATGAGGGCATCCACGAGGGCGACGCGGCCATCTTCTTCAACTTCCGTCCCGACCGCGCTCGTCAGATGACCCGCGTGTTCACGGACAAGGAGTTCGACGGCTTTGAGCGCGAGCAGATCAAGCTGTCGCACTTTGTGACGATGACCGAGTACGATCCGACGTTTGACGTCGAGGTTGCCTTCCCCAAGACGTTCCCCGAGAACGTTCTGGCCGACGTTATCGCTGCCAATGGCCTGAAGCAGCTGCACACCGCCGAGACCGAGAAGTACGCCCACGTGACGTTCTTCCTCAACGGCGGCATCGAGGAGCCCAAGGAGGGCGAGGAGCGCGTGCTCGTCGCTTCCCCCAAGGTCGCTACCTACGATCTGCAGCCCGAGATGAGCGCTCCCGAGGTTACCGAGAAGCTCGTCGCCGCAATCAACGAGGATCGCGCTGATTTCTACATCGTGAACTTCGCGAACTGCGACATGGTTGGTCACACCGGTGTCTTCGACGCCGCCGTTAAGGCCGTCGAGGCTGTTGACGATGCTCTGTCCAAGGTTGTCCCGGCGATTCTCGCCAAGGGCGGCTTTGCGCTGATTACCGCCGACCATGGCAACGCCGACCACATGTTTGACGTCGCTTCCGACGGTTCCAAGCATCCGTTTACGGCTCACACCACCAACCGTGTGCCGTTCATCATCGTTGATGAGAAGGCCCAGCTCACCGGTATCGAGAACGGCCGTCTTTCCGATATCGCTCCGACCATGCTCACCATGGCTGGTATTGAGCCTTCCGCCGAGATGACGGGTCGCGTGCTCGCCACCGAGGCCTAATAGAAAACAAATACCGTTTTCTAGTAAGGGGGTTGTCCACAACCGGACGACCCCCTTTTTGGTATTTCTGCCATTTCTACCCCGTCCCTAAATGGCAGGTGGGGGAGTGTTGGAGGTTGTGGTACAGTACTGGAGTTTGAATTGTTCTATTAAGGAGCTTATCTATGGGTCCGTTTCAGATTCTTCTGTTTGTCGTTTGGGCTGTTTCTGCCGTGGCGCTGACGATTCTCGTCCTGATGCACTCCGGTAAGGGCACCGGCGTTTCGGATATGATCGCTAGCTCGCTGTATAACTCCAGCTCTGCCACAGGCGTTATGGAGCAGAACCTTGACCGCCTGACCGTTATCATGGCTGTCGTGTTTGCCGTGTGCGTCGTGCTGTGCATGTTCTTCTTCCCGCAGGGCATCGTCGGCTACTAAGCATCGGCGTATATGCGTTTGTAAAGGGTCCCGCATGTGCGGGGCCCTTTTTGTTTACATATTTGTAACAGAGTCAAAATATCCCCACATACTTCGCCCAACTAAAGAAATTCTCGACCGTTAACCGGAATCAGCGCCAAATTGTGCATAAAATGCGCTACTGTATTACGAAACGTTGGCCCGCATTGCATAACCAGCCATAACAGCGGACCGCGTTTGAATGGTTCGATTGGGCTGTCTCGACGTTGCCCGGCCGAATTCACTTTGTCCTATCTCATAAGGAGGATGGCATGGCTGATTCTATGTTCCACCAGCCCGTTATGGGTCGTCGCGCCTTTGTTGGCGGCACCCTCGCTGCGAGCTCCATGGCTTTTCTTGCCGCATGCGGCAAGAAGGGCGGCGACGCTTCCGGTTCTGAGTCCGGTTCGACGCTGAACTTCTACATCAACAACCCGGTCTGCATCGACCCCTACAACGTCCAGGAGGATCAGGGCACTCAGGTCGAGTATCAGCTCTTCGACGCTCTGACGGAGTACGATAACGAGAAGGGCGAGATCGTTCCGCTGGCTTGCGAGTCCTTTGAGGCTAACGACGACGCCACCGAGTTCACCTTCAAGATCAAGAAGGCCAAGTTCCACAACGGTGACGACGTTACCTCCAAGTCCTTCAAGCTCGGCTGGGAGCGCCTGGTCAACACTAAGTCGGCCATCGCTACCGAGTATGGTCCTTCCGAGGTCTCCTACCACCTTTCCATGGTCGAGGGCTATGACGATCTGCTTGCCGGTAATGCTACCGAGCTGTCCGGCGTTACCTGCCCGGATGACGAGACCCTCGTCGTCAAGCTGACTTCCGCCTACGCCGACTTCCCGTTCGTCGCCTCTCACCCGGCTCTGTCCCCGGTTCCCGAGTGCGCCGAGTCCGATGTCAAGAGCTTCTACCTTGCCCCGGTCGGTAACGGCCCGTTCATGATGGACGGCAAGTGGGAGGATGGTCAGGAGATCAACCTCAAGAAGTTTGACGATTACTATGGCGACAAGGCCAAGATCGACGCCATCCACTTCCAGGTCATCAAGGACGTGGAGACCGCTTACAAGGAGTTCCAGGCCGGCAACCTCGATGTCTGCGACGTTCCCGTTGCTCAGATCGACGCCGCCAAGAAGGACCGCGGCGAGTCCAAGGATGGCTATACCATGGGTGACGGCGAGCGCATGCTGCTCGGCTCCGAGCCTTCCACGTACTATCTGACGTGCAACACCACGGCCGAGCCGTTCAACAACGCTGACCTGCGCAGGGGCATCTCCTTGGCTATCAACCGTGAGGCCATCTGCAAGACCATCTTCAAGGGCACCCGTACCCCCGCTGACGGCATCGTTCCTCCGGGAATCGCCGGCTACAAGGAGGGCGCATGGGAGTTCTGCGCCTATGACGTCGACAAGGCTAACGAGTACCTCGACAAGGTCGCTCCCGCTGGCGCTAACGGCGATCGTGGCATCAATGTGACCCTGTCCTACAACCAGGACGGTGGCCACAAGGAGATCATGGAGTCCATCATCGGCGACCTCGCCAAGGTGGGCGTCACCGCCGTCTCCGATACTCCCGAGTGGTCTGCCCTGCTCGAGCAGTATCAGAACTTCAACTATCAGTTCGGCCGTCTGGGCTGGATCGCCGATTACCCGATCATGGACAACTTCCTGTACCCGCTGTTCCACTCCGACTCCCTCGGTGGCGACAACCGCTCTGGTTACAACAACTCCGAGTTCGATGCCAAGGTCGATGAGGCCCGTGCCACGGTTGGCGACGACGAGCGCATCGCCAAGATGCAGGAGGCTGACGCTATGGTCGCCGCTGACTGCCCGGTTATCCCGGTGATGTTCTACACGCACACCATCGTCGGCTCCGATCGCGTCAAGTACCTCTATGTCGATCCGCAGAAGCGCGCCGATCTGGGTACCGCTGAGCTCGCCTAAGAGTTTTGCAGCTTCCATGAGGGTCAAGTATTTACGTAGACCTCATGGGAAACATACAGTTCTCCCTAACCTGGGGTAAACTGGCTGATGGTAATTTTGGGATGCCGGTCTGGCGATCGGCATCCCATTTAGGTTAATCCCTAGATAGGGGAGTGGTATGGGTAAGTACATCGTTAAACGTGTGCTTCAGTTCATCCCGGTATTTTTGGGCGTTACGTTGATTCTGTTCGCCCTCCAGAATATTGTGCCGGGAGACCCGATCAAGCTGATCGGTGGAGACAAGGCTCTGTCCCCCGAGGTAGAGCTTCAACTTCGCGTGCGCTATCACCTGGTCCAGGCGGACGAGGACGGCAACGCGATCCTTGACGAGAACGGCGATCCCGTTCCAACGTCGCTTGTGGACCAATACTTGAATTACATGAATGGTCTGCTTCATGGCGATCTGGGCAATTCGTATCAGCGCAAGCTGCCGGTTGCGGAAATCTTTGCCCAGAAGTATCCGTATACGGTTAAACTCGCCGCGTGCGCCATTGTGCTCGAGGCAATCATGGGTATCGGTGCGGGTATCATTTCGGCGGTAAAGCGCTATTCCTTCTGGGATATTTTGGTAACGCTCACCACGTCGATCCTCGTTGCTGTTCCTGCCTTCTGGCTCGGCATGCTGCTGCAGCTGTTCTTTGGCGTCATCCTTAAGGATGCCACCGGCGGCGCTTTCTCCATGCCGATTTCGGGTGCCGGCGGCTCCAGCTCTCAGTATCAGGATTGGATGCACTATGTGCTTCCGACCATCACGCTGGCTTCGGTTTCGACCGCCTATGCTGCCCGCATCATGCGCTCGCAGCTACTCGACGTCATGAATCAGGATTACATCCGCACGGCAAAGGCCAAGGGTCTCTCCAATCGCGCGATCATCGTCAAGCATGCGCTTAAGAATGCACTCATCCCCGTTGTTACCTATATTGGTGTCGACTTCGGCGGCATGCTTTCGGGCGCCATCCTGACCGAGACGGTCTTTAACTGGCCCGGTATCGGCTCTGAGGTCTACCGCGCCATTAGCATGCGCGACTGGCCCATCGTTATGGGCGGCGTTACGCTCATCGTTGTCGTCGTTATGGTGATCAACCTTCTCGTCGACATTAGCTATGCATTCCTCGACCCGCGTATCCGCCTCGGCGGTCCGTCGGATAAGGCCTAAGGGAGGTACGTCTCATGCAGGAAACTGATTCTCAGTCTCAGGAGCAGGCTACCGCCACCAAGGCCGCATCTGCTCCCGCCAAGTCCCGCACGCTGTGGGGCGACGCTTTCAAGCGTCTTCGCAAGAATAAGCTCGCCGTTATCGGTATCTGCTGGATTATCATCGTCGTTTTGGTTGCCTTGACCGCAGACCTGTGGGCTAAGCCCTGGCTCGGGTCGCCGACGGCTTCTGACTCGACGACCATGGCCGAGACTTCGCTGCTGGCTCCGTGTGCCGAGCACCCGTTTGGTACCGACGCCCTTGGCCGCGACATTCTCGTCCGAGTTATCTACGGCGCGCGCGTTTCGCTTTCCGTCGGTATTATGGCCACCGCCATCTCCACGGTGATCGGTCTGATCATGGGCGCCCTGGCCGGTTTCTATGGCGGCATCTGGGATACGATCATCATGCGCTTCGCGGATATCTTCCTGGCGTTCCCGTACGTGCTGTTCGTTGTCGCCATGATCGCCGTTATCGGCCGTGGTCTTCAAAATGTTTTCATCGCCATCGGTATTCTCGGCTGGCCCTCGATTGCCCGTGTCTTCCGATCTGCGATCCTAACGGTCAAAGAGAACGATTATGTTGACGCCGCTCGCGCGATGGGTGCATCCGATGCGCGTATCGTGATGCGCCATATCTTCCCGAACTCCGTTGCTTCCATCGTGGTCTACGCGACCATGAACATCGGTGGCGCCATTCTGACCGAGTCCGCTCTGTCCTTCCTCGGCATGGGCGTTATTCCGCCTACGCCTTCGTGGGGCTCCATGATTCAGGACGGTCAGCAGTATCTTCTGACTGCTCCCTGGATGATGATCATGCCCGGTTTGGCAATTCTCTCGACGGTGCTCGCCTTCACCCTGCTGGGTGACGGTCTGCGCGACGCCCTCGACGTCAAGATGAAGGACGCATAAGGATGAAGAAGAACAAGAACTATGTGGACCTGAAGGACCAGCCGGTTCCCGAGGGCCAGCATCTGCTCGAGGTCGATGACCTTAAGATGTATTTCCACACCGAGGATGGCGTCGTTCGCGCTGTCGACGGTGTCTCCTACACGCTCGATCGTGGCGAGACCCTGGGCGTCGTTGGCGAGTCCGGCTCCGGTAAGTCTGTGACCGCAATGACCATCATGGGCCTTATCTCGATGCCTCCGGGAAAGATTGAGGGTGGCGACGTTCGCTATCGCGGTCGTTCTATCCTCGAGATGACCGAGGAAGAGATGCAGCACGTTCGCGGTAACGATATCGCAATGATCTTCCAGGATCCTATGACCTCCCTGAACCCGGTCTATAAGATCGGCAAGCAGGTGGGCGAGGGACTTCGTCTGCACCGTGGCTACTCCAAGCAGGAGGCGCTCAAGCGCGCCACCGAGCTTTTGGACCTCGTTGGCATTCCCGAGCCCGAGAAGCGCGTCAATGAGTATCCGCACCAGTTCTCTGGTGGCATGCGTCAGCGCGTCATGATTGCCATGGCGCTTGCCTGCGATCCCGATATCCTGATTGCCGACGAGCCCACGACGGCTCTGGACGTTACCATTCAGGCTCAGATTATCGAGCTCATGCAGGAGATGCAGCAGAAGAACGGCAACGCCATTATCATGATTACCCATGACTTGGGCGTCGTCGCCGATATGGCCGATAAGATCATGGTTATGTACGCCGGCCGTCCCGTCGAGTTCGGTACTGCTGAGGAAATCTTCTACGAGAGCCGCCATCCCTACACCTGGGGTCTTATTCGTTCCATTCCGGAGCAGGCCATCGAGGAGAAGAAGCCGCTGACGCCGATTCACGGCAACCCGCCTTCGCTCATGAACCTGCCCGAGGGCTGCGTCTTCTCTCCTCGCTGCCCCTATGCGACGGACAAGTGCCGCAAGCAGCGCCCCGAGCGCGTTGTCACCGAGTCCGGCCACTATTCTGCGTGCCATTATTCCGGTGACCCCGAGTTCCTCAAGAACGCGCCTGAGACGTCCCGCACGCGCAAGGATTCCAAGAAGGGAGGCGAGGCGTAAATGGCAGACAATAACGAGCGCACTCCGCTGCTGAAGGTCGAGCACCTTTCTAAGGAGTTCCCCGCAGAGTCCGGCATGTTCGCCAAGCGTTTTTCCAAGCGCGTCGTCTCTGCTGTAAACGACATCTCGTTTGAGATTTATCCTGGTGAGACCTTTGGTCTGGTTGGTGAGTCTGGTTGCGGTAAGTCCACGACGGGCCGCACCATCATGCGCCTGACCAAGCCGACGGCAGGCAAAGTGTTCTTCCAGGGCAAAGACGTTGCCGAGATGAGCAAGCACGAGATCAAGGATATGCGTCGCGAGATGCAGTTCATCTTCCAGGACCCCTATGCTTCGCTCAACCCTCGTATGACCATCGGCGAAATTGTTTCTGAGCCCATGACCATTCATGGAGTGGGTACAAAGGAAGAGCGTATCGAGCGCGTCCGCGAGCTGCTGGACGTCGTCGGTCTGAACCCCGAGCACATCAACCGCTATCCGCACGAGTTCTCGGGCGGCCAGCGCCAGCGTGTCGGCATTGCCCGCGCCTTTGCGCTCAAGCCCAGGCTGATTATCTGCGATGAGCCCGTCTCTGCGCTTGACGTATCCATTCAGGCCCAGGTTCTGAACCTTCTTAAGGAGCTCCAGGACAAGTTCGGTACGGCTTATCTCTTCATTGCTCACGACCTCTCTGTCGTGCAGCACATTTCTGATCGCGTTGCCGTTATGTATCTGGGCAAGATGGTCGAGGTTTCGGACTGGAAGACGCTCTACAGTGAGCCGCACCACCCGTACACGCAGTCGCTGCTGTCTGCCGTGCCGGTGCCCGATCCGGATATCCAGAAGACCCGCAAGCGCATCATTCTCGCTGGCGATCCGCCGTCGCCGCTGGATCCGCCGACCGGTTGCCGTTTCCACACGCGCTGCCCGATCGCGCAGGGCATCTGCTCCGAGAAGCTTCCCGAGTTTAAGGAAGTCGCACCGGGTCACTGCTGCGCGTGCCACTTCGCCGAGCCGTTCCCGATCAAGGAATCGCACATCGACCTGTAGTCGGTTGTTTTCGTCCGGGCCCGCCCTTGTGTTACTTTTCAGAACGTCCTCGGACATGCAAGTAGCCCCCGCTGCGCACTTCGTGCGGCGGGGGTTACTTGCGTCCTGCGGAATGTTCTGAAAAGTAACACAAGGGCGGGCCCTGCGGTAACGCGGCAGAGGGGAGTGCGATTCCTTGATCGCTTACTTAATCTAATAAGAAATTGAGTGAGGCCGGAGCTTTAGCTCCGGCCTCCCCATATAAGGGCTCGGCAAAGCCGAGCCACTAAATTCTTATCAGCCCCAGAATATGTTTAGGAACTTTGCCTGGAGCATGTTAACGTAGGTTCGGAATGGGGGCAGCTTCCCAGCGCATTCCGCAGGGGGCGGTACATTTTGTAGCGCGAAGCGCGGATCAAAATGTCCCGCATGCCCGAGGACGCGCTGGGAAGCTGCCCCCATTCCGACCCGGCCATACCAATCTACCTGTGCATTTACAAATTCGTAAACTTTTTTCAAAAAAGTGCTTGCACAGTTCTCGAATCATAGGTTATTATCTTCCTCGTTGAACGCGCGGGTCCAACAAAACGAACCGTGAATCAACAATATAGCATGTCGGAGTGGCGGAATTGGCAGACGCGCTAGCTTGAGGTGCTAGTGACCGCTTTTTGGTCATGCGGGTTCAAGTCCCGCCTCCGACACCATCGCATTTGAGAAGCCTCTTCGGAGGCTTTTTTGTTACCGATAGACGGTGGGGTCCACGATGGAAACGCTTGAACGCAACGAGTGGGCAGACGTTGCCCAACTAGTCGAGATCACGAGCGATGCTGTCATCATCTGCGAGCTCGACGGAACCATTCTGCATGTGAATAATCGCTTACTTGGTTTGATGTGCGAGGAACGCGCCGACGTCATCGGTGGAGATGTTAAAGACGTCCTGTACTCGTCCGCTTTTGAACGTGCGACGGAACATCGTTTGCCATTTGAAACTGATGGCTCCGAGAGCGAACTGATGCTCAAGCTGAGCGATGGCTCCTTTATTCCCGTATTGGTTCGCGCAGGCTCCGTAACGCCTCCACGTATCTTTGGGCGCCGCGCGCCACGTGTCCTGGTGGCGCTTCACAGTATTGAGGAACAGTATTCTCACGACCGGCAACTCAAGCGTGCGTTATCGGAGCTTAGAGTGGCGAACAAGCGTCTCTCTGGCACGCTCTCGGTCATTATGAGCACTGTGGGCTCCGATGAGTTACCCAGCCTGCTTGATACCGTTTTGAACCAGCTTGTAGGAACGCTCGATGCTTCGGGTGCTGCTATCTATTTTTCTGAGAGCGGCGGCTTTAAGCTCCGCGGTGTTTCCAAGGAGCTGCTCGACAGCTACCTGCCCGAGTTTTTGCCGTATGGCGCTGGCATTCCGACGTATGTTCTTCGCGAGTCGCGTGCCTGTCGCTTGTCGATTCAACAGGACCTTGAGGGCGATAAGGCCGCCTCCGGTATGTTCATGGACCTGGATAATCGTTCTAAGCACCTGTTGCGCATGCAGGATATGCCTCCGTACCGCAGTGAAATCTGTCTTCCCGTTTTTTACGGTACGCAGATCCTCGGCGTGCTGGAAGTTGGTTGGAAACGCCCCCAGGTACCGCTCGCTTATGATGTTAATGTACTTGAGGTCATTTGCGATTACCTGTCTATCCAGCTGGTCGGCATGGCATCGAGCCTTCGCTCCCGTCGCACGGCCGAGCTTGGCCGCTCGCTCAATGTCTTGCGGGATGAGTTGTTTACCTTTCTAGACGATTCCGCCGCGGCTACCCAGGCGGTATCGTCCGAGATCTGCAATATGCTCAACTGCCATTTTTGCCCTATTGAGTATGACGCCAGTCTGGATTCCTACGTCATAGATTTTGAAGGCGGCAGTCGCGTTGCTTTGCCGGACGATCCCGAGAAGCTTTTCTTTTCCACGACGGCGCCAGCGGCACGTTTGGGGGCTGCCCCTGATGGCTTTGAGGCATCTGTTTTGGGCGGCACGAGTGCCGAGGACCTTAAACACGTCCGTATAACTCGCGTTGACGAATCGATGCCTATGGGAGGCTGGCTTAGAGCGCATGGCCTGCCTTGCCAGGGTCTCTACGTCGACGCCGGCATCGAGGCGGGGCGCCCACGCCCTGAGGGCGATGGCAAGCACAGTAACGACGCAATCGTTCCTGCTTCTGTTGCGAAGGGGCCGACGACGCGTGCGCTGCTGCTTCGTGATGGTAGCCAAGAGCCGATTGATGATCTTGAATATGACTACTTGGTGCACTTGGCGCATGACTTTGAACTGATCTACGAAGGCGAATCTCAAAAGCGCGAGGAGCGCCATATCGCTCAGACCCTCCAGATTGGCATGAGAAATTCCCTGGGGGATGTTCCGGGAATCGCCGCCGATTCGGTGTACCTGTCGGCCACGAACTCAGCGTTGGTCGGCGGCGATTTCTATACGCTCATCCGTCTTCCCGACGACTGCGCCGTCATGATTTTGGGCGATGTGTCTGGCAAAGGCATTGAGGCTGCATCGATGTCCGCGCTCGTCAAGACGGCCCTGACGGCATATGCCTGGGAGGGCGCTGGACCGGCCCGCATGGCACGCTCCCTTAACAGCATGCTCATGGGCTTCTCGAGGGTCGAGACGTTCGTGACGGCCTTTATCGCCAAGATTGACCTTAAAACCGGACGCGCAACGTATTGTTCGGCGGGCCATCCTCCGACCATGGTCATCAGGCCAGAGTCGATGCCGCTGGGTGGCGGCGAGGCCCGTGGGGGAGAGGTCGAGCTGCTTGGATGCCAATCGGGCGTAATCGGTGCATTTGAGAGCATGGTTTACGAGACGGGCGTGTTTACGTTCGCTCCTGGCGACATGCTCTTCATGTATACGGATGGAACGATTGAGGCCCGCGACCGCACCGGAGCGTTCTTTGGCGAGCAGCGCCTTCGTGATCTTCTGCTCTCTGTCTCGGGTGAGGGCGTATCGGGAATCTGCGGCAAGGTCTTGGGCGAGCTCGACCGATTTACCGAATCGGCGCTGGACGATGACATCGCATTAGTGTCTCTTGAGTTTTTGCGGGGCCGGTCCTAAACAGCGACGCTGGGCGCGCCGAATCCGCACGGTTGCGGAAAGGCATGCATCGAACAAGCTCTTTTGGGGAACCATGGTCGTATGAATGAGTGGAATGACATAGCGGTTTTGACGCCACCAGGCGATATCGACATCGCCACGGTGCCTGCGCTGCGTCGGCGGTTGGATGCTTTGATTGGCCGCGGCGTGCGTCGTGTCGTCATCAACTGTCAGGCTGTTAGCTTTATCGATTCGACGGGCTTGGCATTCCTGCTTACGCGCGCTCGTGAGCTCATGAGGCGAGAAGGCCTGCTTTCGCTCGTCAATGCATCAGGTGAAGTTGTTCGCTTTTTGGAGATTGCTCGTCTTGTCGATATCCTTCATGTCGCGGGGCCGGCACGGGAGCCTATTCCCGCCATTCCGGTGGGGGAGCTGCCTCGCTGGAGTAAGAGCGTCGAGGTCCGTCAGGGTATCGAGAATCTTCCATACTACCGACATCGCATCGCCGAACTCCTTGAATCGCTTCCGTTGCGCCGTGACGAGCGCTACGATGTCGCATTGGCGTCGGGGGAGGCACTGGGTAATGCCTATGACCATGCGGGCGGTATCGGGTGCGTCCTGACGGTTCAGGCCTATGGCGATCGCGTTGTGGTTGAGGTGCTTGATCGAGGTGCTGGCTATTCTATCGATGAAACGAGCGAGCCGGTCGCATCCGAGGAACGCGGCCGCGGTATCAAGCTTATGCGTATGCTCGTCGATAACGTGGAGGTTGCTCGTCGTACGGACGGTGCCGGCACGCGCGTGCAGATGGTGAAGCTGTTTAGCGGAGCACTGGAATCGTGTGCCTAGCCAATCGCTTTAGCGCGTTTAGCTACTAAGAACATGCGGCAGACAAGTTTTTTGAAAAAAGTACTTGCGTCTTTTGGACAACTCGCGTAAATTAATAACCCGCAAGCGGACATGGCTCAGTTGGTAGAGCACAACCTTGCCAAGGTTGGGGTCGCGGGTTCGAGCCCCGTTGTCCGCTCCATTGCATTTCCGGACCGTTTAGGCGGTCCTTTTTCGGCGAAGTGGCCAAGTGGTAAGGCAGAGGCCTGCAAAGCCTTTACCCCCGGTTCGAATCCGGGCTTCGCCTCCAAGCAACATCCGGGCGCTCCGGCGCCCGTTTTGTTTTACATATGCGGACATGGCTCAGTTGGTAGAGCACAACCTTGCCAAGGTTGGGGTCGCGGGTTCGAGCCCCGTTGTCCGCTCCAAACGCAACAGCCCGACTACTACGGTAGCCGGGCTTTTTCGTACCCATCGTATGGGCTCGAACCCGAGAGGGAGGGAGCGTTAAGCAAACGCGGAGCGTTTGTAGCGAGCTGGCGAGGACGCCGACAGGCGACCGAAGCCGGTGCGGATCCGCGAAGCGGATACGCAGACGCCCCGTTGTCCGCTCCAACTATCTTACGCGGTTCTAACGAACCGCGTTTTTTGTTGACGCTGCGCGAGCCCCGGGCACCCCATCTTGCCCCTCAATCGTCGGTCGCGTACATAGAGTACGCTTCCCTCCTCTTTCGCGGCAACCTGGGGTGCCCGGGGCTCGCTCGCTCATATGACCCAATCCACTGTCAAGGGCCACAATGGCCCCGCCGACCGCTTGCAATCGATCGGCGGGGCCTGCCGTTAAACCCGTCCCGGTCCGCCCCCGGCATGTCATCGACGCCTTCG
>NZ_JBBNGA010000015.1:0-64791 GCF_040095305.1 Collinsella sp. CLA-AA-H167 | reverse complement strand
GGCCTCCATAGCCTCTCCACCTGCGGAAACGAGGCGATAGCCAGGTGCCGGGGGCTATTTCCGCGTTGCGCTAGCTGCGGAAACGCGGGGTCCGTTCAGACTGTTGCGTTGAGATTGAAAATCAACCTACCACACAGGAGCAGGCTTCTATTCCGATTTTCAAATATCTCAATCTGTAACATCTGGGCGGGCAAATCGGCTCTATCTGTTACAGATCGAGACAGACGGCGGGTGTCAGGACGAACATCTCGATCTGTAACGGTACGACGACTTTTAACGGTCTAAATGTTACTGATCGAGACAAACTACCGTGGCTGGTCAAAACCACCACAAAGGTGCCTGTCCCCTTTGTGATGGTGAGGTGCTAGGGGAGGAGCTTCATCGCGGCGTCGTGGGCGGCGCGCTCGTAGGTGTCGTCGAGGGGCCTGAGCGGCAGCAGGGCGGCGGCCCGTGCGTCGCCGCGGCGCTCGAGGGCGTGGGCGATCAGCCAATCGGCGAGCTCGGGGTTCTTGGGCAGTGCCGGTCCATGCAGGTACGTGCCGATGACGCCCTTGTAGATGAGGCCCTCAAAGCCATCGTCGCCGTTGTTGCCGGTACCCGTGACGACGGACGTTCCGAGCGGCGTGGCCTCTGCATCGAGCAGGGTGCGGCCGCCGTGGTTCTCGAATCCCACAAAGGGCTCGGGTGCCAGGTCGGTTTTGACGGCGACGTTGCCGATCAGGCGATCGGAGCCTCGCACGGTTTCGGCGGCAACGACGCCCAGGCCCTCGATGCGATTCTCGCCCATATAGTACGAACGGCCGAGCAGCTGATAGCTGCCGCAGATAGCGAGCAGCGAGCCGCCATCCTCAACATAGGCCGCGACCTTGTCTTTTTGAGCGAGCAGCTCGTGTGCCACAGCCAACTGGTCGCGGTCGGAGCCACCGCCCATCATGACGAAATCGGCGTCGGTAAGATCGAGCGTCTCGCCCATGCGGATCTCGTCCACGCGCACGGGAATGCCGCGCCAGGCGCAGCGGCGCTCGAGGGCGATGACGTTGCCGCCGTCGCCATAGAGGTTGAGGGCATCGGGATACAGGTAGACGATGCGCAGCGGACGCGAGAGCTCGACCGGCACAATGTCGGTGGGGACAGCGCCGCCATCGGCGCGCGTTACGGCGTGGGAGGCAACCGAGCTCGCATCGGTGCTCTTAAGCCCGTCGAGCTCCTTGACCAGCGGCGGGAAGGCCGTGTAGTTGGCGACGGCATAGAAAGTGTCGCCAGCCTCCTCGTCTGCTACGGCGCCGATCGCCTGCTCGATATTCGAGATGATAGCGGCGTCGATGCCGGCATACTTGAGGCGTACCTGCATATCGTGCGCGCGCGTGCCACCGGCAAAGGCGACAAGCCCTGGGGTATCGGCGATGCGCTCGAAATCGACGTCGTAGATCCACGAGACATCGTGACCGTCGGCGTCGTTGTCGTTCAGGAAGAAGGCGCAGAGCCTGCCGCCTGCCGTTTTAATGGACTGAATCTGGCGATCGAAGCCCACGGGATTTTTGGCCAGGTTTGCCTCGACGGTACGGCCGGCGATCTCCCAGCGGCCCATGCGTCCGCCGGCGGGGACGTAGGCATCGAGCGTTGGCTGCAGATGTGCCGCGTCCACGCCCAGCTCGCGCGCCGCAAAGAAGGCGGCGGCAACGTTGTAGACCATGTACAGGCCGTTGTAGCGCGTGACGATGTGCGTTGCAGGTGCGTCGGTATCGGGTCCAAAGTT
The DNA here is from genome assembly GCF_040095305.1 of Collinsella sp. CLA-AA-H167. NCBI lineage: Bacteria > Bacillati > Actinomycetota > Coriobacteriia > Coriobacteriales > Coriobacteriaceae > Collinsella > Collinsella sp. CLA-AA-H167. Next base: position 63,035 of record NZ_JBBNGA010000015.1, on the reverse strand, counting down.
CAGGTCAAAGTCGTAGCCACTGCAGGTGAGCTCAACGCCTGTCACGCGACGGACCAGCGCGGGACGACCCCAACCGCACGAAGGACAATGATAGGCGCCGAGCTGGCCGTACTGCACATAGTCGTACTCCAGCGGCGCGTTGCACTGTGAGCAAAAACGCGAGTCGCTAATGCGATCGGACTCGGTGCCCGTGGCACCGTCGATGCCAAAGGCGATGCTCGTGTTGGGGACGCGTGCGGCGATCGAGGCGCACAGCGGATCGTCGGCGTTGTAGATGAGCGTCGTTGCCGGCGAAAGCTCCAGCGCGTGGGCGATGACGTCCTGGGTGTGGTCGATCTCGCCGTAGCGGTCCAGCTGGTCGCGGAACAGGTTGAGCAGCACAAAGTAGGTCGGCTTGAGCTTGGGCAGGACGCGCACCGTGTAGAGCTCGTCGCACTCAAAGATGCCTACGCGCTTGCTGCTGGCCGTTCGCTTAAGGTTGCCGCGCGCCTCGAGCAACGCGCCCACCACGCCCGGCTCCATGTTGTTGCCGGCGCGGTTGCATACCACGGTGGCGCCGCTGGCGGCAACGGCATCGGCGATGAGGTTGGAGGTGGTGGTCTTGCCGTTGGTGCCGGTGATCACCACGCTGCGGTCGACCAGGCTCGCGAGGTCGCTTAGCAGCTCGGGGTTGATCTTCATGGCGATGCGGCCTGGAAGTACGCCGCCCTGGCGTTTGAGGACAGAGCGCAGCCCCCAGCGGGCGATATCGCTCGAGGTGCAGGCGAGAGATGAGCGGAAGTTCATGAAGTCGTTCCTAACGTAAATGACATGGTCGTGGCGATTGTGCCGTTAAAAGCCGTAACGGCGCGCAAATTCCTGGGCAAGCTGCGATACGTCGTCGCAGGCGTTGGCCCAGGGGGCAAAGTCGGGAGTATCCGAGATGATGCCGTCGGCCTCCCAAACTGCCTGATGCGAAAGGTCCCAGGGGTCGTGCGGTTCGGGCCGGCAGGGAAGGTACGGCGTCTGATACATGGGATTCAGCAAAAAGAACGCGCCGCCCTCGCAGCGGTTGGCAAACTCGCGCAGCGCGCGTGTCGCCGGGCGTATCTTGTTTGTTTTGAACAACAGGATCGTGCGGGCGAGTAGGTACCAGGGGGAATCCTCGAGGACATCGGCCCCCATCTGTTCCTCGAGCTGGTGGGCCAGGGCAAAAAAGCCGTCCTCGTCTTCCAGGCGAGCGAGGGCGAGTAGCACGGTGCCTGCAGCTCGGGTGGGATAGCCTTCCGCCTTAAGAACGCGGCGGGCATAGTTGGCGGCAGCACGGTAACGAGCGCTCGCCATGCACAGCTGCGAGATGGCCTCGAGCGTGTGGAGCCACCCGATTAAAGCCGGCTCGCTTACGGTGAGGTCGGCAGCTGTCACGCCGTCTGCCAGCACTCTGTTGGCCCAGTAGTGTGGGGCCTCCATGTCGAACCCGGGCACGCTTTGCCGCAGGTAATCGGTCGTGGTCGCTTCGAGCTTCATCAGGTCGCCCAGGCAGGCGTCGACGGGTGTGTCCGCCAAAATGATGGCGAGCAGCTGGGCATCGACCGCCAGCGCATCGACGCGAACGATCTTGAGCAGCTCATCGCGCATATCGTCGAACAGGCGGTTGCGCGTCTGCTCAAACTCCTCGTCGCTGCCCATGTCCTCGATGCGATGGAGCTCGTCGAGCAAATGACGATGCACGCCGGCATAGGAAAGCAGCGCCTGCGCATGCTCGGTCTGCGCGTACTTTTGAGGGTTAACGCTCACGTCGTTATGGACAAGTTCGCGTGCTGCATCGGTGAGTTCGGGGTGCGACGCAACGTAGGCGCGCTCCAGGTAGGCGGGGATGTAGACGCTCGGATCCATTAGAGGTCTCCTCCCTTAAACGGCAGGCCCTGCTCGGCCGCCCGCAGGATGCGCTCGTCGATCTGGGAACGCACGATATCGTTGGTGGCGACCCAGGCGGCGAAGCTGGCGTTGTCGGGGGCGCCCAAGCCCTCCTGCAGTACCGGCGTCGCCTCGGACAGCGCAAGGACAAGCTCGTCGGTAGAGCCCACACCCACGTTGACGCGGGCATAGACGCCATCGGGAAACTCGGTTTGGAAGTAGAGTGCCTCGGCCGCGTGCGGGCACGAGCGTGCAAGGATGCGCAAGTAGTGCTCGGCACCCTCGTAGTCCAGCTCGCGCCAGGCTGCGCTCATCAGTGCGATGAGCGTCCACGGGTCCAAGTCGCGCTCCGCGTCCTTGGGACGACGACGCAGCGGCGTGTTGGCGAGATAGGGGACGGAGTGGGCAGAGCGAAAGCGCTTGAGCTCCTCGGCAGGGTATTCGAGCTTCGCCATGGCGAGCATCGCGGTGTGGCGGACGCCGGCCGGATCGTTGGGGGCAAAGTCGAGGCTGCGGTTTGCAGCTTCGAGCGACATGCGATAGCGTCCGCTAATGAGGGCGCGCGATGCAAGGGCGGCAAGCCAGCGCAGGTAGGGGCGGCGCATAAGGTCGCCCGCGGCCTCGCGCTCATAGGGGTCCTGCGCCGAGGCGATCTTGAACGCCAGGTCATGCTCGACTTCATCGCGCTTGGATACCAGGTACTGTACGTATTCCTCGTTGGAGTCGGCGGTGAGGGCCGTCAGCATGCGCTGGGCATCCCAGTTGGTCGGATCGAGCGCGGCGGCCTCGCGAAGCATGTTCTCGGCAGCGGCCTCTTCCTGCTCGGCTTGGGCATCGTCGGGGATAAAGGGAATGCGGTAGTCGACAGCCTCGACCACCTTGGCAATCAGATGTCCGGCGCGGTCGCGATCATGCACGATGAGCGGCGCGGGGTTGCGGGTGAATTGTTCCATCAGACGCTCTACGGCGGTGCCATCGGTGAGCGGGATATTGTCGCGGCGCAAGGCCTCAAGAACGAGGCGATGGCAATCCTCTTGAATGGGATCGAATGCCATGGGGCCTCCTTTGCTGCGGTTAGGGTTCAAATGTCTCTATATAAGGTTCTAGTTTACCCGCATGTGGCACACCGGGGGTGTCGCACTTGGACTTGCACCTTTGCACCACGAAGACGGATGTCGCACAAATGTCGGCACCTTGGACGACCGAGTGGTATCACGGTGCCGCAAACGGTCGATTTTTGGCGGCGAACGGTGCATATTTTGGAGGGGCACAGTCCTGCCCAGGATATGTAGTCAACCTTGATAAAACGTTTGCCCAGCTTGGGAGTATGAATGCCGCACAAGGGTCTTCAGGGATAGAAAAAACGTTTCATCATTGGCGGCTTTAGGTGAATAACTGACCAACCAGAACGGTAAAATAGTGTTTGTCTGAGCGTTGAGACGTTTAGACATCGCGCATTGTCATCGCCGGCAACGCGCAAACCGGTCCTAACGGAGCCAATTGGGTGCTCCGTTATATACGCAAGTCTAAGAGGGGCTTGTTTAGGAGGCACAGTATGGGACGTTTTACCAATCCTCGCGATCTGTACTTTGGTGAGGGCGCTCGCCACGAGGTGAAGAACCTCAAGGGCAAGAAGGCCATCATCGTTTCTGGCGGCAGCTCTATGCGCCGCGGCGGGTTCCTGCAGGACGTCGAGAACGACCTTAAGGAAGGCGGTTTCGAGGTCAAGCTGTTCGAGGGCGTCGAGTCCGACCCGTCCATCGAGACGGTCATGAAGGGCGCCGAGGCCATGCGCGAGTTCGAGCCCGACTGGATTATCGCCATCGGTGGCGGCTCGCCCATCGATGCCGCTAAGGCCATGTGGGTCTTCTACGAGTATCCCGAGGAGTCCTTCGATAACATCATCCAGCCGTTCAGCTTCCCGGAGCTGCGTCAGAAGGCTCATTTCTGCGCCATCTCCTCTACCTCCGGCACCGCTACCGAGGTCACCGCGTTCTCCGTCATTACCGACTACGCCAAGGGCATCAAGTACCCGCTGGCCGACTTCAACATCACCCCTGATGTCGCCATCGTCGACCCCGAGCTCACCTACACCATGCCCGCCAAGCTGTGCGCTCACACCGGCATGGATGCTCTGACCCACTGCATGGAGGCCTACGTTTCCACCTGCGCCTCTATGTTCACCGACGCCAACGCCCTGCACGGCATCCGCGAGATCGTCGAGTGGCTGCCCAAGTCCTATGCTGGCGACCATGAGGCCCGTCAGCACATGCACGAGGCTCAGTGCATCGCCGGTATCGCCTTCTCCTCGGGCCTGCTCGGCATCGTTCACTCCATGGCTCACAAGACCGGTGCTGCCTTCGAGAACGGCCACATCATCCACGGTGCCGCTAACGCCATGTACCTGGGCAAGGTTATCCAGTGGAACTCCAAGGACCCGCGTGCTGCTGAGCGTTACGCTTACGTGGCCAAGGAGATCCTGCACCTTCCCGGCGAGACCAACGAGGAGCTCATCGCTGCGCTCGTCCAGAAGATTCGCGACCTCAACGACCAGCTCAACATTCCGCAGTCCATCAAGGATTACGCGAATGGTGGCGTGAAGGTCGACGCCGAGAACCCGCAGATGGTTTCCGAGGAGGAGTTCCTCGCCAAGCTGCCCGAGATCGCTGCGAACGCCGAGACCGACGCCTGTACGCCCGAGAACCCGCGTGAGACCAAGGCTGCCGACTTCGAGAAGATCCTCAAGGCCTGCTACTACGACACCGACATCGATTTCTAATCGACTCTTGTTATCGTAACGAGGGGCTCCGCACGTATCCGTACGGAGCCCCTTTCTTTTTTCTTTTAGAGAATGGGATAGTTATGGCTGCAATTTTCAATAGCCCCAGCAAGTACATCCAGGGTCCGGACGAGCTCGCCAAGCTCGGCTCCTATGTCGAGCCGCTCGGCGCTAAGGCCCTCGTCATCGTGACGCCTTCGGGCAAGAAGCGCGTCGGTGCCAAGATCGAGGGTGGTTTTGCCGAGGCTAAGGCCGAGTTGCTGTTTGAGGACTTTAACGGCGAGTGCTCCAAGAGCGAGGTCGATCGCCTGGTTGCGCTCGCGCGCGACAACGGCTGCGACATCATCGTCGGCGTCGGTGGCGGCAAGATCCTCGACACCGCCAAGGCCGTCGCCTACTACCTGGAGTCCCCGGTCATCATTTGCCCCACCATCGCTTCGACCGATGCCCCGTGCTCGGCGCTCTCCGTGCTCTATACCGATGACGGCCAGTTCGATAAGTACCTGTTCCTTAAGGCGAACCCCAATATCGTTCTTATGGATACGACGGTTATCGCGGCGAGCCCGGTACGCCTGACGGTGGCAGGTATGGGCGATGCGCTCGCAACCTACTTTGAGGCCCAGGCGACGCACGATGCCGACGGTGGCACCTGCGCTGGTGGCAAAGGCGGCATGGCCGGTCTGGCGCTTGCCAAGCTCTGCTACGAGACGCTTATGGCCGATGGCGTCAAGGCCAAGGTCGCGCTGGAGAAGGGTGCGCTCACGCCTGCCGTCGAGCATATCATCGAGGCCAATACGCTGCTTTCGGGCATTGGCTTTGAGAGCTCGGGCCTTGCTGCTGCTCATGCCATCCACAATGGCCTGACGATGCTGCCCGAGTGCCACGGCATGTATCACGGCGAGAAGGTCGCCTTTGGCACCATCGTTCAGCTGGTACTCGAGGATGCTCCGACTGAGAAACTCGAGGAAGTCTTGGGCTTCTGCATTGAGCTGGGCCTGCCGGTCACGATGAAGGAACTTGGCGTTGCCGAGCTTACGCGCGAGCAGGCCATGATTGTTGCCGAGGCCGCCTGCGCGCCCGATGACACCATGTGCAACATGCCGTTTGAGGTGACGCCCGAGATGGTCGCAAACGCCATCCTGGGTGCCGACGCGCTGGGTCACTACTACCTTATGGATGAGTAAATCAAGCTAAGGAAGGGGCAAAGCCAGCAGACGGCTTTGCCCCTTTTTGCTATGGTGCAAACCAACCTGACCCCATCGCACCAAGTTGGTGCAAAGGGGTCAGGTTACTTTGCACCAATCGTTGTTTGATGAAGGGCGGATTCTCGTATGGCGCTTCCTATGGTTTACGGCGGTCCCGGTCGGTATGTTCAGGGGCCGGGCGAACTTTCGCGTCAGGGCAGGTATTTGTCATGGTTGGGCTGCGCTGCCTATGTCTTGTTTGACCAGGGCACCGAGGATCGGCTGTGCAGGCAGATTGTCGATGGATTTCTGGACGACGATCTAAGCGAGCCGTTCTTTAAAATTTACAACGGTCCGTGTACGGAAGAGGCTGTTGCCGAAATGGCTAAGGAAGCCCAGGCTGAGTATTGCGACATGGTGGTGGGTATTGGCGGTGGCAAGATGCTCGATATCGCCAAGGCAGTAGCGTTTTATGCCGAGTTGCCGTTGTGCGTATGTCCCACGGCGGCCTCAATGGATGGTCCGTGCAGCGCGATTTCGGTGCTGTATCACGAGGATGGGTCGTTCGACCGCTACCTGATGCTCGAGAAGAATCCAGATCTGGTCGTGGTCGATACCAACGTGGTCGCAGCGGCCCCACTGCGTATGACGGTCGCTGGTATGGGCGATGCGCTGGCAACGTACTTCGAGGCGCGTTCGTGCGCCGCGGCGCACGGCGCCAACGAGCACGGTGGCGCGCCGGGGCACTTGGCTCTGGTTGCGGCTCGTGCCTGCTACGACACACTTATGGAGTGCGGTGTCGCTGCCAAGCGCGATCTCAAAAAGGGGCGTACGTCGCCAGCGGTTGAACGCCTGATCGAGTGCAATATTTTGCTCTCGGGTGTCGGCTTTGAGAGTGGCGGCTTGGCGTTGGCGCATGCCATCGCCAACGGGCTGACGATTCTGCCCGAGTGCAAGGCCATGCATGGTGAGGCCGTGGCATTTGGTCTGGTGGTGCAGCTGCGCCTGGAGCGTGCACCCGAGCTTGATCAGGTGCTCGAGTTTTGCCAGCGCGTCGGTCTGCCGACGACGCTTGAGGAGCTGGGGCTTGATGAGATTACCGATGCCGATTTGCTGAGCGTTGCTGACGCAACTTTTAAGAACGAGCGCAACATGGCCAACGAACAGACAAAGGTGACCAGGCAAAAGCTCGTGCAGCTCATGTGCGAGGCATAGTTTGGCGCTTGATTGGCCTTGTGCAATCGAGGCGGCGATAGGCCATGGGCTATTTGCCGCAAAGATGCTCCGCGTGTAATTTGCCCGAGGCGTGGGCCGATAGCGTATCATTATCTCTTGCTTGTTTGCACTGCTCAGGGAGGGGCCGCGCATGGCGCAGGAACACGATCTGTTTGATGACATTATCGAGATCAGCAAGGGTTTCGACTTTCTTAAAAACCCGCTTGGCGGTGTGACCGATGCGCTCGATCCGTCGGCGCCGCAGTGGAATCCTGCTGACTACAAGGAGCGTCCGCGCGGCAACACCATTCCGTGCTTGACCTGCAAAAACGAAAAGAGTGGCTGCACCGCGTGCATGGACGTGTGCCCGGTCAACGCCATCGAGGTCGAGGAAGATGCCATCGAGATCCTCGATTCCTGTCGCAAGTGTGGCCTGTGCGCCGCTGCCTGTCCGACTGAGGCGATCATCTCGCCGCGCCTGGCGCCCAAAAACCTGTATGACGACATTGTCTCGGCGGCTACAAGTCACGAGACCGCCTACGTTACCTGCACGCGCGCCCTTAAGCGCATGCCGCGCGAGAACGAGGTCGTCGTTGCCTGCGTGGGCGATATTACAGCCGAGACCTGGTTCTCGGTGCTGGCCGACTATCCCAACGTGAGTGTGTATCTGCCGCTGGGCGTGTGCGATAAATGCCGCAACACCGGTGGCGAGGACATGCTGGGCGAGGCGATTGCGAAGGCCGAGGAATGGGCTGGTACGGGTATGGGCCTGGAGGTCGACCCCAAGAGCCTCAAATGCCATAAGCGCCGCGAGTACGAGCGCAAGGAATACATGGAAAAGATCGCCCGTACCACGGGCCTGACCGTGACCAAACTCAATCCGGCGACGGCGGCACTGGCTTCGGTGACGCAGAAGCTCAAAGCCCATCGCCATCAGATCACCCAGCTGGAGCGCACGCTCAACACCATGTGCGGCACCACGACGACCAAGCGTCGCCGTTCGCTCACCCATGGGCGCCAGCTGGTGCTCTCGACGCTGCAAAACCACCCCGAGCTTGCCCAGAACATGCAGGTGAGCACGCCGGAGTGCGATTTTGACAAGTGCACGTCGTGCGGCGAGTGCGTTAACGCGTGTCCCACGTCCGCCTGCGATTTGGTGGGAAGCGGTCGCTTTGCACTGGAGTCCACGTATTGTTTGGGTTGCGGAGCCTGCGTCAAGGTTTGTCCCGAACATGCGCTCAAGCTGGTCGAACACGATGCGTCCAATCTGGTCGTCGCCGATCCCGAGGCCGAGGAAAAGGCCGCCCAGAAGGCGAAGGCTCACGAGGAGGCCGAGAAGGTCAAGGCCGAGGCAAAGGCCAAGCTCGATAAGATGCTCGATCAGGTGGAAAAGCTCGCAGACTAGTCAGCGACCCCTATCTCTGCTTCATTTGCGCCGCCGTGGCGTCCGGGTTCGCCTGGATGCTGCGGCGGCGCTATACTTATGCAGTTTGAAGTACCTGTATCAAAAGGAGCTGTCGTGTCCCTTTCCATCGGTATCGTGGGCCTGCCCAACGTGGGCAAGTCGACGCTGTTCACCGCGCTTACCAAAAAGACCGGCCTTGCCGCCAACTACCCGTTCGCCACGATCGACCCCAACGTGGGTATCGTCGATGTGCCCGATAGCCGCCTGCAAAAGCTCGCCGACATCGTCAACCCGGGTCGCATTGTGCCGGCTACGGTCGAGTTCGTCGACATCGCAGGTCTGGTGAAGGGCGCTAACGAGGGCGAGGGTCTGGGCAACCAGTTCTTGGCAAACATCCGCGAGACCGACGCCATCTGCGAGGTCGTGCGCTACTTTAAGGACCCCAACGTCATGCGTGAGGTGGGCCGCACCGGCGAGTTCGTCGATCCCGCCGGCGATGCCGACACCATCATGACCGAGCTCATCCTGGCCGACATGGGCACGCTCGAGAAGCAGCTGCCCAAGCTCGAGAAGGAGGCCAAGCGCGACAAGGAGCTCATGCCCAAGTTTGAGGTCGCCAAGCGTCTGCTTGCCTGGCTCAACGAGGGCAAGCGCGCCGCATCCATGGAGATGACTGACGAGGAGCGCGCCGCCGCCAAGGGCCTGTTCCTGCTCACCATGAAGCCCATCCTGTATGTGGCCAACGTGGACGAGGATATGCTCAACGAGGACCTGGCGCCCATCGATGGCGTCAAGCCGCTGCCGATCTGCGCCAAGATTGAGGCCGAGCTTTCCGAGCTCGATCCCGAGGACGCTGCCGACTACCTGGAGAGCCTGGGCCTGGAGCAGCCCGGCCTGGACGTGCTCGCGCAGGCCGCCTACAAGCTGCTTGGCCTGCAGTCGTTCTTTACGGCTGGTGAGATGGAGGTCAAGGCCTGGACGGTTCGTCAGGGCGCAACCGCTCCGCAGGCCGCCGGCGTCATCCACACCGACTTTGAGCGCGGCTTTATTAAGGCCGAGGTCATTGGCTACGACGATTACATCGAGCTCGGTGGCGAGCAGGGCGCCAAGGCCGCCGGCAAGCTGCGTATCGAGGGCAAAGAGTATGTCATGGCCGATGGCGACGTCGTGCACTTCCGCTTTAACGTGTAAGGACGACGCATATGTTTAAATATGGCAAAAAAGCTGGCTACATGGGTATTGCGTTGCTCGTACTTGCGGTGATTCCGCTGGTGGTTGCAGCGTGTGTTATCCCCAACATTGGTCCCGAGGTGGCAACGAAGTTTAACGCGGCCGGTGAGGTGACGCGCTGGGGCAAGAGCTACGAGCTGCTGGCACTGCCGGTGCTCAACCTGCTGCTGAGCGTGGCGACGTACTTTACGGCAGGACGTCAGGCTAAAAACAATGATGACTCCGCCGCCATGGCGCGCATCGTGTGCGAGCGCTACCTGCGAAACGGCTGCATCACGGGTGTGTTCCTCAACGTAATCAACGTCTACTTTATGTACTCGGCTATTACCGGAACAGGCTTTGGCTTTGGTTTCTAGCTTGTCCTTTTAGGCAACGAGCCTGCACGCATATTCAATGGCTGCTGCGAGGCCGCCGCTCGATCGTGGTTTAAAGACCATATCGGCGGCGGCCTCGTTTTCGTATCCGGAGCCGCGGAGGGCGAGTGCGATACCGGCTTCTAAAAGGAGCGGCAGGCCGCGTTGGCTGGTTGCGATTACGGCAGCCTGATTGAGCGAGCAGCTGTGCGCTTGGCATTGGATGGCAAGTTCGCCTTGCGCCGGGCAAGGGACCAGAACGGCGGCGACGCGACTTGATAGTAATGCAAATGCTGTGCGCTCATCGGGCGAAAGGCATTCGGCTTCAACGACGACGAGCTTGGGCGGTGCGCTGTTTGTGCGAAGCGTGGCTCGGTACGTGCGGACCGAAGAACCCGACATAGAAAACTCCTGTGTATTCGGCAAAACGTAAACTATAGTTTACGTTTATGTTCGGCTCCATTTCAAACTCGTCTGCATGGACGAACGTGCTAAACAGATTCTTGGCAGGCGGGTCGAAGAGACACGCAGGGACCTTGGTATCTCCAAGGTTGATTTTTGTGTGGCGACAGGAATCAGCCGACCCTACCTCGACCGAATCGAAGATGGGACGGCAAATTTCACGCTCAAGGTTCTATTTAAGATCGCGCCCGCCCTTGGCATGACGGTGTCAGAGCTTCTCGAGGGTATCGAATAGGGCGTTCCCCCGCTGTATTTGACGCTCTTTGGGCGGGTCCCCCTGGTTGCGATGTGCAAAATCGCGAGTATTCAGCACCTGTTCGGCCGTAGATGGTAGCCCGAGCGGCTGGCGTTGCCTTTTTAACAGTAGTTAATCCACGCGATAAATAAAAATGAGGAATAAATATTTACTAGACGGCCCGTTCGTCCTAAAAGTTTGTCTAACAATCAGCCGATTCTGCGCCTCCGGCGGAGAAATTGCAGAATACTCCGATTTTTGCACGGCCCGAGGGGGACCACCTGTCGTTTGAGGCTGCGATAAGTGGAACTGCCTTAGGGATTACGCCATCGGGATGCGGTCGTGGTTGACTTGGCTGTAGAACAGGCGCTGGATCTCGGCGGCATCGCGTGACTGGCCGAGTGCCCACATGGTTTTGGCCACGAGCGTCTCGGTTGTCATATCGTCGCCGCGCAGAATGCCCGGATGATCGGCGTAAGCACGGCCGACCTCATAAACGCCCAGGTCAAGGCCCTCTTCGGGGACCTGCGTGGTCATAACGACGGTGCGGCCCGAATCGACCCAGCGGAAAATTGTCTCCTGGAATGACTCGCCGGACTCGCCAAACTCGGGAATACCGCCAATGCCAAAGGTCTCCAGAATCACGGCGTCGTAGCTATCGGCAAGGGCGTCCAGGATACCCGGGTTTACGCCGGGCGTAAGCTTGAGTACAAATACGCGCGGGTCGATGCTGTCGTAGAAACGAACCGGGTTCTCGTCCTGGTGAGTGCCGTGGAGTCCGTTGCGAACGATGCGGTCGTTGCGGATATAGGCAATGGGCGGATAGTTGACGCTAATGAACGCGTTAAAGCTCATGGTGCGCTGCTTGCGGGCGCGCGTGCCGGCAATGGCTACGCCGCCAAAGACAATCGAGACGTCGTGCGAATGCTCGTCGAGCGCATAGAGCAGGCTCTGGTACAGGTTGAGCTTGGCGTCGGTAAAGGGATTGCCCATGGGCTTTTGCGAGCCGGTGAGTACGATGGGCTTGGGGCTGTCCTGAATCAGATAGGAAAGCGCCGCCGCGGTGTAGCTCATGGTGTCGGTGCCGTGCAGAATCACGAAGCCGTCGTGGTCGGCATAACCCTCGACGATGACGTCGCGGATGCGCATCCAGTCACTGGGGCGCATATTGGTGCTGTCGATGTTCATGGGCTGCACGACGTCGAGCTCGCAGAGGCCCGAGATCTCGGGGACGCTCTGGGCGAGCTCCTCACCGGTCAGGGCGGGGGAGAGGCCATTGCCGTCCTCGGTCGATGCGATGGTGCCGCCCGTGGCGATGAGAAGGATGCGCTTCATGCTGGTATTCCTATCGGTTTTGTCGCCGCAAGGGCGGAGTCGTTCGGCAGTATTGTGGCACAGGGCGTCCAATGTTCAAACGTAATACATCATCTGTAATGTTTAGTAATACTTCAATTGCCGTCAAATAAGGGCCCAGGTCGTGCGTTTGCCGTGCGCTGATGGCCGCGAGGGACGAGAAACCCCATATAACGTGTACACTATGGAAGTTATTTTCGTTCATTCACGCGGGTGGGCACCGGCTCCCCGCCAACAAGAGGGGGAAACCATGGATCAAAAGGCTTCCGCAAAGGTCCTCGTACTCGACTTTGGTGCGCAGTACGGTCAGCTCATTGCCCGTCGCGTCCGCGACCTCAACGTGTATTCCGAGATCGTTCCCTGCGACATCTCGGCCGATGAGATTCGCGAGATGAACGCCTCTGCGCTCATCCTTTCCGGCGGCCCGGCCTCCGTGTACGCCGAGGACGCTCCATCCATCGATCCTGCCATCTTTGACCTGGGCCTTCCCGTCCTGGGCTTCTGCTACGGCCATCAGATCACGGCCGTGACGCTCGGCGGCAAGGTCGGGCACTCCGAGGTGGGCGAGTACGGCCGCGCCACTATTACGCGCACTGCCGGCGCCAAGCTCTTTAACTCCACGCCCATGGAGCAGACTGTGTGGATGAGCCATCGCGACGCTGTTTCCGAGGTGCCCGAGGGCTTTACCGTTACCGCCAGCACCGACGTGTGCCCGGTTGCCGCCATGGAGTGCGTCGAGCGCAAAATCTTCACCACGCAGTTCCACCCCGAGGTCAAGCACTCCGAGTACGGTCAGCAGCTGCTGAGCAACTTCCTGTTTGAGATCTGCGGCCTGGAGCCCAACTGGAGCATGGACAACCTGGTCGAGACCATGACGGCCGAGTTCCGCGAGAAGGTCGGCGACGACCGCGTGATTCTGGCCCTGTCCGGTGGCGTCGACTCCTCCGTCGTGGCTGCGCTGGGCGCTCGCGCCGTGGGCAAGCAGATGACCTGCGTGTTCATCAACCACGGCCTGCTGCGCAAGGGCGAGCCCGAGCAGGTGGAGGAGGTCTTCACCAAGCAGTTTGACGTCGACTTTATCCACGTCCACGCCGAGGACCGTTATGCCGAGCTTCTGGCCGGCGTGACCGAGCCCGAGGAGAAGCGTCGCATCATCGGTACGCAGTTCTGGAAAGAGTTCTTCGCCGTGGCGCAGCAGCTCGAGACCGATGGCAAGCCGGTCAAGTACCTGGCTCAGGGCACCATCTACCCCGATATCATCGAGTCCGGCGCTCGCAAGACGGGCGGCAAGACGGCCACCATCAAGAGCCACCACAACCTGATTCCGTTCCCCGAGGGCGTGCACTTCGACCTTATCGAGCCGCTCGACCACTTCTTTAAGGACGAGGTCCGTGCACTTGGTCTGGCGCTGGGCCTGCCGGGCCACATCGTGTTCCGCCAGCCCTTCCCGGGCCCGGGTCTTGCCATCCGCATCATCGGCGCGGTCGACAAGGAAAAGCTCGAGATCCTCAAGAACGCCGACGCCATCGTGCGCGAGGAGCTCGACGCCTACAACCAGCGTCTGTTTGAGCAGACCGGCGAGCGCAACTCCGAGCACAGCTGCTGGCAGTACTTTGCGGTTCTGCCCGACATCAAGTCCGTCGGCGTTATGGGTGACGAGCGCACTTATCAGCGCCCGATCATCCTGCGTGCCGTCGAGTCCAGCGATGCCATGACCGCCGACTGGGCCAAGCTGCCCTACGACGTGCTGGCCCGCATCTCCGGCCGCATCGTTGCCGAGGTCCCCGGCGCCAACCGCGTGTGCTACGACATCACGTCCAAGCCGCCTGCGACGATCGAGTGGGAATAACGTACATACGTTCGGTTATTTTATATTACCAGGTAGCATGTGCAGTTTCAATTGAAGCTGCACATGCTACTGCATATGGGTCAATGTCGGCATCAATGCCCGCGATGCTTCTGATTGCGCCTCAGCGTTCGTCGCCCGAAACGCTCCTCCACCTCTTCCGCGCGGCATCGTACCTTCCCTCCTCGGCGCGCTTCGCCAACCCAACACAAAATTGACCATCGTAATATACAGTCAGGGTTGACGACAAGCTGATCTGCATGGTTGATTCCCCCTTTATGTAGACGACCATGCAGACAAGGGGCAACCGAGGAGACGGGTTGCTGATGCAAACTCCTGCATGCCCGCCACTACCCGACGGAGACCGTGTTTTGTTTCCAGTGGCCGCGCTGAAGGACGCCGGAATCATCCAGAGCATGTCCAAGAAGATCGATACTCTCAGCACCAGAACATGACCGTGCTAAATGAAGATTTTTTCGACTTTTACAGGAAGAATGAGTCTTCGCAGTTTGATCTCATAATTGGCAATCCTCCGTACATTAGGTATCAGTATCGCGAAAGCACCCAGCGCTCTCCCTATCCTCGATATTGACCTCGCACAACATGAAAGCAAACAAGCTGGTCAAACAAGCTAGTTAATGCTTGGGTTGGATTTGTAGTCGCTTGTACCGATATGCTTCGTAATGATGGAACTCTGGCCTTTGTTATTCCAGCCGAAGTCATTCAAGTTGCGTACGCGCAAGACCTACGATTGTTTTTATCAACACATTTTTCGAGTATTACTTTGCTCACATTCGAGGTGCTTGTCTTTCCTGAAATTGAACAAGAAGTGCTCGTGTTTGTTGGAAAAAGGGGAACCGATGACGGCAAAATCCGTGAAATTGAGTCAAAGACATAGAGACTTTGTCGAAACGTGACATCTCCACTATTCCATTTCAGCCAATAAGGCGCGTTCATGAAAAATGGATGAAGTGTTTCATTGGCGCTGAAGATGCCAAAGTTCTATTTGAAATTAAGCGAGACTCGAGATCCGTGCATTTTTCGGACGTCGCTCTAATCAACGTGGGCATAACGACAGGAAGCAACAGGTTTTCTCTCTCTCGACGACAACACCTCTTACAAGTATGAACTGGATTGTTGCCATGCCGCCAATTGGCAGAAGTTCGCGTGCATCGAGAATTAGATTCGAGGAGCACGACTGGAAAGAGAACAGGGCTGTAGGAAAGAGGTCTCGACTACTCGTCCTTAAACCCAATCAGCACGGCATGCTGAACCCCGTTCAGCATGCCGTACCTTGACGAAGGTGAAGAGAATGGCGAGCACGCAGAATATAAATGCTCGATAAGCGGCAGCTGGTATTCCGTCCCATCCGTATGGGTTCCCGACGCTTTTTTCTTAAGGCGTAACAACCTGTATCCGAAGTTTGTTCTCAATGCATGTTCCGCGGTTTCCACCGACACGATGCATAGAATGAAATTCAACGATGGCTTCAATCATGAAATTGCGCTATTGGCGTACTACAATAGCATTGACTTTGCTTTCATTGAGCTATGCGGACGAAGCTATAGTGGCGATGTTCTGGAAATCCTCCCGAAGGAAGTTGGAAGCGCGATGCTCCCTGATTTGTTTTCCCTGGAATTCGAAGAGGGGCAATAGAGGAATACCTGCATTTCATCGATGGCGCGACACGCTCCAACCCGAACATAGGAGTTGTTTTTGGACCGTATTGATTCCGAGATCCTTGTTAATCGACTTGGACTAGCACTCGAAATGTGCAATCCCGCCGACGAGTTTGGAAAACACCCCAGAAAAGGCGTCTACTCAGAGCAGAATAGTCTCCTTATCCAATAAGTATCGAAAAGACTCACAGAGGCAAAGATGGCAATATCAGCACCAAAATCAAATGACACGAATCTTTCCGATTTGCTGTTCAGCATTCATAAGGGAGAGACACAGCTTCCCGACTTCCAACGCAAATGGACCTGGGACGATAATCGAATTAGAAGCTTGCTCGCAAGCCTTTCGCAAGGTTATCCAATGGGCGCATTGATGCAACTTGAATATGGCGGCTCGGAGGTTAAATTCAAATATCGCACCATCGAAGGAGCTCCTTCCTCAGAAGCAACACCTCGTTATTTAGTTATGGACGGTCAGCAGCGTTTGACTTCGATGTATCGATCCCTGTACGGGAAGGATGCAGTTGCTACAACCAACGACAAACGCGTCGCCATCTCACGTCTCTATTATCTGGACATGAACACTTGCCTTGATCCGGAAGCTGATAGGTATGACGCCATTGTTTCCGTTCCCGAGGACAGGAGAATTAAGGAGAATTTCGATCGAGACGTCAAGCTCGACTTATCTACCCGTGAACTCGAATATGAACATGAGATGTACCCTGCAAACATCCTTTTTGACTCCAGCGCTGCAACGCAATGGCTTCTTGGATACATGGCTTTCCACCAATCATCTCCGGATGCTATGGCCAAGTTCAACAAGTTCCAGCAAGATGTCATCGAGACAATCACCTCATATAGACTTCCTGTAATAACCATGGATAAAAGCACGCCGCGCGAGGCTGTTTGCAAGGTATTCGAGAACGTCAATACCGGAGGCGTATCCCTCACCGTATTCGAGCTCGTTACTGCCACTTTTGCCACATACGAGTTTGACCTCCGGGGCGATTGGGAAGCCAACAAGCGCCGAATCCATGCGCTCGACAAGGACATTCGCACCGACGTTACGGAAAGTGTGGACGAAACCGCGTTCCTGACCACAGTGACACTGTTCACGAACTACAAGCGCAAACGCGATGGTTTGAGTGGAGCCGTCAGCTGCAAAAAGAAAGACGTGCTGGACCTGCGATTCGAGGATTATCAGGCAAACAAGGAAGTCGTCATCGAGGGCTATGAGCTTGCTCGCGAATTTTTGCTATCGCAGTCCGTATTTAGGAAGCGCGATCTTCCATACACAACCCAGATCATTCCATTGGCTGCAATTGCAGGCTACGTGGGCTCCAAGCTGTTCAAAGACCCTAAGAGTCAGAAAATTGTTGCGCGCTGGTTCTGGTGCGGAATCTTCGGTGAGATGTATGGCGGCTCGAACGAAACCCGCTACTGCTATGACATCGAGGATGTAGTCGCTGAAATTGAAGGCGCTGAATCCGAGATGCGCACCGTGAACGATGCCCACTTCCAATCCACCCGACTTTTGGGACTCCAGTCGAGGCAATCGGCAGCATATAAGGGAATCATGGCTCTTCTCTATAAGGGTAAGGGTCTAGATTTCATGCGTGGTATATCCATCGATATCGTGAACAGCATGGAAACGGCTCCTGATATCCATCACGTCTTTCCGCAGAGCTACTGCGAAAAGATGGGGTACGACAGGCAGAAATGGAATTCTGTCATTAATAAGACGCCCCTACTTCCTGAATCGAATAGAGAAATCGGAGGTGCAGCTCCTAGCGTCTATTCAGCGAAAATCCTCAAGAAGGCTGATATCGAACAAGATGAGCTTCGTAATCGAATCGAGTCGAACCTCATCGCATGGGACGCCTTTATTGTGGATGATTTCGACGCTTATTTCAAAGCTCGTGCTATTGCCTTGCTTGATGCGATTGAGCTTGCTATGGGCAAATCTATCTCCGACAGAAGCACAGAGGAAACGATAAAGAGATTTGGTTGTTCGCTGGAATAACAAGTTATTAGAGTTTGTATTATTCACGGAAAGAAGGCTTGATGACCGATTTCGAAGCTTTGCAGCAGTTATGCAACACAGCCGATCAGTTGTCCAATAGGTATACCAGCGCTAGCTCGCCTGACTTCAAAGCATGGAAGACGAAAGCCGATAGGCTTTTGATAAGGCGATTCGGCGAAGACAGCTACGAATTCAAGAGCTTTAATAAAATCAGTTATTCTCTGTCTCTCTTCACTATCAGCACACCTGACTCAGCGTTCGTTGAGGCTTGCACAAGCGGCCTGCGAAAGGCGAAGGCCGTACTTGAAACATACCTCGATGAATTTTCGGACCAGGAGGAGTCTGCATCGATAACAAACATAGGTGACTTCTCGAAAGTATTCATTGTTCATGGTCATGACGGAGAACTTCGAGAGAGAGTTGCAAGAATCATCGAAAGGCAGGGCTTGAAAGCGGTAATTCTAAACGAGCAATCAAACCACGGTCAGACAATCATTGAGAAATTAGAGACAGAAGGAAACGCCGCTGGTGCCGTATGTCTCTTTACCGCAGACGATGAGGGAAAATCACGTGTTGAACAATCAGCAAGGCCCAGGGCACGACAGAATGTCGTCTTTGAAGCAGGATACTTTATCGGTCGGCTGGGCCGAGAGAACGTCACCATCCTCGTAGATAAAGGAATCGAAATCCCCTCCGATCTTCAAGGCGTCGTATATACCGGAACAGATAATTGGGAATTCAGACTCCTGAAAGAGTTGAGATCGATGGGATACTCCATTGATCTCAACAAGATGGACTTCTAACTAATCCAGTAAGCCATTCTTCGCGCGATAAACTTTCGCTTCATAATGCGTTCGCCGTTTGATCAGGAGCAAATCGTGACCCACTGTGGCTCACGAAACCGCCCTGCCCCGCCCCGAAATCTGTGACCCAAATTTGACCCCATGGACTCGCGGCCATTTTTGAGACTGGATGCAAATGGGACAAACTGCAACAAACTGGAGGCAGTTTTTTTAACCATCGAGTGGGCGTGAGCGATATTCGTTGATTTCAAGCCCTCGACCTGCGAGAACAGGTCGAGGTTTCTTATTTTGTAACCTTTGCGGTTTCGCGCCCCGTGAACAGGGGACGTAGCACTGTTCACGTTTGGGCCCATGTCGGCACCGACCATTGCCCGCGCTGCTTCTGCTTGCGCTTCAGCTTCCGCCGCTCGAAGCACGTCGCTTGGAGTTCCCCGCCAGGGGAGAGCTAACCGTTCCTTGCGAAACCGCGAGACCACCTATATCCGCTTGCTGCGGGCTTGCTTGAGCCAGTTCCTCTTGAAAGAGCCTATACCTCCGAAGAACTTGTTGTACGTCTCACCGTTCTCCTTGGCCTCGTACTTGACCAAGGCAAGTTCGATAGTGCAGAGGTAATCCGCAACTTGCTCGAGGCGGTAGTCGGTCATCGAGGTCTTACGGCGTCGGACGACCCCTTTTGAGAGGACCTTGCCCACCGAGCGGTCGAGCGCCTGCTTGACAATGTCCTGACCGTTGTCGTAATAGACCTTCACATCGTCGAAGGATTGAAAGAAGCCCAGGTGTTCAATCATGGCAGAGGAGATATCGCGCCCCATACGCTCCATTAGCCTTGTCGGGTCTTCGAACTGGCTGCGGCGGTAGACGAACGTAATATAGGAAATGGGAAGTTTGCGGACGAACGAGGAGAAGTAGGCGAGCATCACCTTGCGCTGCTCGATGTTAAGAAACTCATAATCCTTGTGCCCGTTCATGAGAGGCTCGGAGTGAAACGGAATGTTAGGGAGATCGGCCCTGGCAAGCTTGGCCTCATAGCCCGTGACCGCCTCGGCGATGCTGTCTGCCTGGTCGTGAAAGACGAGTGTGAGCAGGTAGTAGCGAGCTTTGCCGCTGCGGTCGCCGCTCTCGTCGACGAAGATGCTGAGCTCCTTGGCCAATGGGGACTCCTAATGGAATGGATAAAAAAATAGCCGGGGGACTCCCCCGGCACTTGGAGGTAGCTTAATGAGCCACCAATAATCTTATAGCATGCTCTGACGGTGAGTGCAAGGGGGGCGAGCCGGTACATGGCGTCGCGGCTTATGCGCAGCATCGCGCGCCTCGTCGGCGCCGAATATCGCGTTAGTCGATGTGATGAGCCTCACCTGGCTCCTGCTAATGCTCTTTGTCATGGTCGTCCTCGAGTTCCTTTCGTTTCTAGGCTCCCTCGCGTGCCCGGCCGCGGGCGGCTCCCGGGGCGGTCGCCGCCGTCATTTCCTGCCGAGCCTGTACGAGTCGATCTCTCCCGTCCAGATGAGGTTGTACGCCTTGTTTCGGCTCGCCCTCATGTATTCCTGCATCTCGATCACCGTCATCCATTCGTCCCGATCTTGGCTTCCCTCGGGCGTGGCGCATTCGGCTGTGCGTGCCATGGTTCCTCCAATCTTCCCGTGCGGCACCGCGCGAGGACACCGCACGACACCGTGTGCCTTTTCGTCTGCGCGATGGTTGAACCGCCTGATGGCGCGATGCACGCGGCGGGGGCGGAGACGGGTCGAGCTGGTCGGGCCTCCACGAAACTGCCATGAGCCGCGCTTCTTAGTTCTCAGCTAAGTCTCTGGAAAGTGAAAGGCGCCCATGCGGGCGCCTGCCTAGTAGCTGGAGTTGTTCGGTTGTGGTTGGAATGCTTCTCTTCCGCGGTGCTGTCGTCCGGGGTCCGGCATCTGTCGCTCGCCTCTTTTGTCGTGTTTGATATTGCGTGTTCTGCGAGCGACCTTGCACAGGTTTTTCAGCCCGTTGCCCCAGGTGCACCCGGGTAAATGGTACCCACCCGCTGGGACATGGTTCGCCATGGCTAGCGTTTTGACAATGGGAGGCAGACGAGCGGCGTAGACATTGGCGCCGAATCAGAGGCGAACGATGCCGCCTATCTCAACCCTGTGTCTTTCGATGGCTTTTGCCGCCAGCAGTTATCACCCGGTAGAAAGTAAAGCCGTCTTCGTTTTGATAGGCCTGGAGTGTTGAATCGGTGCCACGAAGGGCATCTTCCAGTGCGGCGATTATCTCGCTTCCTTTCCCAGGCGAGGGTTCATTTGCCAATTCAGCCAAATAAAGACTTGCGAGGTTTGCATAGTCCTGTGGCATCATGATGCTTGAATTGGATTCAGGGGTCGCTCTTTTTGTGGGGGAAGCCTCGTAAAGCGCGGCCGCTTTTGCATAATTCTTCGGTATCCATCTGCCGAATAGATACTCCCTTGCAAGACACAGTTTCATCGAGGGAGATTCCATTTCGGAAAGAATGGCATTGCCCCTATCGGCTGAGGCGTTCGAAATCAAGCCACGCAAATGTATTCCGGCATACTGGATTCGTTGATACCACATGAGGTCATCTACGCCCCGTTTTTCAAAATAGTAGGCTGCCTTTTCGTAGTCGACGGGAGTGATTTCATCACCTGAATAATACGTATCCGCGAGGTTCGATGCTGCGAGCGTAAATCCTTCGGCCACTAATGCCTCATTGAAGCTGTACCGAAGGTGGAAGGACGCGCGAGAGTCGTTAGGGAGTTTGCAGATCCATTTCGGAAATGCGGCACCGTAGGCATTCAGTGGGTCGCGAGATGTTGCTATGTCATGCGCTTCGGTTTCCGCTTGCCGTTTTAGCTCCGCTATTTGTCCATAGCGTGCATCGTATTCCTCTCTGTTCCTTTTCCGCGTTTCTTGGATCGTCTTGATGGACTCTTCGAAATACTCCTTGTAATGGTCTTCCTGCAGCGAGCCATTTGCGCTCTTCGCAAAAAGCTCCATGCGGTCCAGGGCCTCGCATGACCACGGCTTGACGTACTCCATGGGTTCGTTCGTCGATTCGTGCGAATCGTAGTTTTTGTCATCCACGATTTTTACGAAGAGCTCGTATTGCTCTTTAGAGAGCCATATGCCTAAGGAGTGAATGTGCAGGACGATCGTTCGCAGCGCGGTTAGGTCCCAGCTGCCCATGTCCATTTTCTCGAGACCAACGCGGTCAAGTGGCGCGGTTACCGCGTCATAGCTGGGCTTAAAGCGAGGGTTCTCGTCGCCCCTGCGGCGCGCCTCGTCGCAAATGGACTCAACCTGCCTTGTCCAGCTTTCACTATCCGGGCACCTTTCTTTGACCCATAGCTTTAAATACTCTTGGATTATTCTTGTCGCGGTCTTTTTTACGTTGTAGATAATCTGGCTGCTGTCGTTCATCTCTGCTCCGTCCCGCAGGTCAAAGCCTTTAAAAGGGTGTCTTTGCTCTCCGAATCGAGTCGATTGGGGTTGTTTTCTCGTTGGCGGCTTTTCAGGCCAATTGCAAAATAGCAGCTTCTAGTGCGGCTTTATAGCCCTCTGCGGCCGCTTCGTAATCTCGCATATAGGATCCGAAGTCGGAGGCGGCGGCATTCGGAAAGCTCCCGACCCATCGTTTTCCCTTCGGCTTCGCCAGCTTCACCGCGCCGCCCATCCCGAATAGCCACCTGAAAAAAGTGGGTGACAGCATCACGTTGACGCAGGCGTAGCCGACGACGTTATCTCCGCCGCTCTCGTCGATATGGCAGAACTTGAGGTCGTGGCCGAACCTTTCGTAAACGTACTTGGCATGACTGCCGGAGACTTTGAGGAACAGCGTCCTGGCGGTGTCCGAGCCGAACATGTCGATCCGCTGGCGCGTGTCCGCGACCACCCGCGTCCTCAGCGCCTCGACCTTTTCATAGTCCGACAGCGGCTTTCCGGTGACAACCGGGTCTACGATATCGTCTAGTCGGTAGAAGTAGGGACTGGGGGAACCGCCTTCGTCGATATGCATGCTCTCGAGATAGTAGCGGCCGAAGCTGAACACGATCGCCACCGGGTCCTCCTCATACGGCCCGATCTTTACGGTCGATCCGTTCATCAGGTGAACCTGCTTCTTGAAGGCGAGCCTTTCGTTCATACGGATCGCTCGGGATGCGGCATGGAGGACGTTGAAAATCGCGTCGGTGTCCCTGCCGGCCTTGCGGTCGACGAACACGGTCTCCACGCTTTCGTCGACGTCATAGTCGGAGGAGAATGCGAGCACCTTCAAGGAGATCTCGTCTTTCCGCCCCTCGCCGATGAAGGAGCTTGTCCCCAGCACGTCCGAGATGAGGATCGCCTCCTCGGATGACAGGGGTTTGTTCACGGCCCTGAACCCGACGTTCTCGCCATGGCCTGGTATAGCTACGCGAATCCCCATTGGCATGCTTTCGCTTATCTGGTGCAGGTCTTTAAGGATGGCGTTCTCTGACGTCGGCTTTCTGGAACAGATGCCTATGACGCGCGCGATTTCCGATGCGGATATGCCCGTCCTCTCATTGGTGAAGCGGACGAGGAGGTCGAGGACGGACAGGATCCTGCTTCTCGATGTGCCGCTCGCCGCGAATCCGGCTTCCTTTAACTCGGAGATCTCCTCCTCGGTGAATGTCCTAGACATTGCAGGTCCTCCATAAACAGCTTTATTGCCTATGAAATTGTAGGCAATCCAAACCAGTCAGAGGAGACGAAATTCCGATGGCGGTTGAAAATAAGGGTCGAAGCAATGGAAGAGAGAGTAGGGAGCCAACTATGAACGACGCCGGACGGGTGGAGAGCGTCCCCAAGATTTCGCCAACCGATGCCGTAGCGGAGGCGGCGTGCGATAGCGGAAGGAGGATCCTCGGCTTTTCGCCGGAGCAGCTGACCGCCGCTTGCGGCCTGGCTTTGATGTGCATCGTGGTTTTAACCGGGTCGAACTACAGCCTCTCCATCGCCAAGGGGGATTTCAGGCTCGACCTTCGCCCTGCATGCTAGGTGATGCGCCCACGCGAAAACAACAACCGCTGTTATGGGGAGCGGCACCGGCGACGCGTGACGCGCCCCAGGGAATTAACACTCGATTCGAATGATAGGAGACCATATGGAATGCAGTGATTTCCCCGAAGTTGGCACCAGGTTGACGTACGGGGAGGCTATCCCCGCATACGACCGCCTCGATCGGTCGATGCTCGAGAGGGCGTACGGGGCCGGGCTCCTGCCCGCGGCGGGGCTGTACGACCTGCTCTGGCAGCTTGAGTCGCTCGCGCAGAAGTTCGGGATCGAGGGCAAGGGGGGCCTTCTCAAGGCTCAAGAAGGAGATTCGGTCGTTTTCGAGCGAGAGGACCGCTCTGGCGAACGGGGTGAACGGCGAGAGATTCTACCTGCTACAGGATGAACCGGCGCTCAGGCAGCATGACGAGACGCACCTTTTCAAGGTCGGGATCGACGGGGGCAAGATCGCCGATGACCTCGACGAAGCTCTCGAGCTGCTTTCGAAAGAGGCCTCAAAGAGCGACGAGTACGGCGACACGTATTCGCGCGACTGGATGGAGCGAGCTTCCGACAAGCAAGAAAAAGACCCTTTCCTGAAATGGGCCGGAATCGGGTTTTGCGCGATGATGGTCTGCCTCGGAATCTCGATGCTCGTCCATTCGGTCTTCCAGATCGGCTTCTGCTCCAAGTGGTTTCTCTGATGCGGAAGCTGGCAACTAGGACGACCGTCGTTCAGGTCATCAACTCATAGACGCGTCAACGCGGGGCTTCTCGCTTCGTCGATAGATGACGGAGATGTTTGACCTGCGAATTTGCCACCAGCGTGCAAGCCACGGCGCTGCCTCACCTGCGGTTACGGACTGGTGGCTTGCGCCCGGGAAGGCATGAACCCTACGGACATTCCTCGCGCTTTCGCCCTTAAGACCGGCCACGATGGTCTTAAGGGCGGAAGCGCGAGGTCAACGTCCTTGGTTCGAAGTCACCCTTCGCTCGTGTCCCCAAGGTAGTTCCCGTCTCTGTAGATGACCTTTTGAGGTCCCGTGAGCTCCAGCTTCAACACCTCACTGCAGATAACAAGCGTCCCTTGTTCAACCAATGAGGGAAGACGGTCTGTTGGGTACGAGACATCGTAACGCTCACGCGATCCGATTCTCTTGAAGTACACACCCGAGAACGATTGGGCTTTTCCATATCGGTCGGGATCGGATTCTCCGTCGTCGGGGCAAGCGAACAAGGCGGCCTCGGGGGAATCGTCGCCATCGAGATAAAAAACGGGAAACTCAAGAGGATTGCCTTTAGGAACGGCCGCCGATGCCACGTAGTTGCAGAGCTTCCACTCCTCGCTTTTCTGCACGCAATCGCTTTCGATGCCGAGGAGGCTTCGCATTTCAGCATCGATGCTGTAAGAACCTAGGACTAAGTAGAAAGCCAAGAGGACTGACGACCGGGCGTTTTCCATCTCGGTCCAATCGTGGAGATTGTCTTTGTGGGCAATGCCGTTCCTCATCGTTCGAGCGCTTTGGAGTGCGCGAATTATCGACTCGTACGTATCCTCGCTTATCGCCGTATCGAGAAGGTCTTCATTGCGGCTGTACAGCTGCTGCTTCTCGCAAACGTAGCCGCCGAAGAACCTTGTGAGCCTACCGAGGTCTAAGACATATTCGAAACCATCCGTGAAAAGCGCCTCGTCGATTTCGATTTCTCCGTCCTTGACTTCTATGTGTCGCGATTTGTCGGGAACGCCATCTCTTTTCGCGGGCAGGTAGTAAGGGTTCTCACCGGGCTTTTTGCCGTAGTAAATACGCCTACTCTTCGATTTCGAAGTCTTGTGTATGGCGTAAAGAAATCTGTACAGGAATTGTTCGAGCGATTTGAAGTACTCCAACGCGATGGGGGCGAAATCTATGCATCCTGCATGCGCTAAAGAATCCCTTAGCCATTCTGCGGTCTGGAAGCTTACTGCGAAATCCGTGTCACCGGTCAACGCCGAGTATCTGCCGTCTACGACAAAGCTCTTGTCTATGGCCATTCTCTGCTCGGACCCCAATTCCACGTCTGGTTTGTAGCCGATCAGACGGTCTCGGATGTCTCTCCTGAAATGGCCCATGCGCAAATGGTTAAGCGATTTGGTTATGCTCAAGCCATAGTAGGAACGCGCTTTCTGCCTAAGCTCAGCCACAGCCTCCTCGAATTTGTCGAACTCCTCTTGTGGAAAGAACAGGCGGAAGAACTCTTTAACCGAGATGTAGGGCGTAGCGTCCTTCACCGACTCGTAATTGAGAACCTCCCTCTTCGCTCCGTCCATAACCAAAGAGACGTAGGTGATTTTCGATACCCCAAAGTTTTCCCTCAGCGAATCCTCAAGCTCTTTCGGGAGACTCTGGTCTAATCCAGGTTCCTTGAATACAAAAACGCTCGGGGAGCCATCGACATCCACCTTGATTATGCGGACCACCCTCTTGCTCGCTTTGAGGACGGTCGGCCCGGCTAGGCCGTCTTTTGGGAGATATTGGTAAGCATCGCTTCTGCGAACGCGGGCACGTAGTGTTATGTATCCATATTCTGTAAGAAGCATGGAAATCGACTCGCAAATCAGTCGATACATGCACTCATTGGCTCTGTCCATGATGAAGGTATAGTTAAGCCGTTCGGACCCTGAGACGTCGCATAGATTTTCGGGTATTAAAGAGGTCTCTCCCCTCGACTCGGAATAGCCGCTTTCATCCCTCCAGCCATCTCGAATTTTCTTCAATTCGCTTAAGCCTTCTCCAAGAAGGAATTCTTTGTAGATCGGTTCGCTATTCATCCAATACCTCGTTTTCTCTGCGTGTTTACAGCCTTGCACGAGCGAATCGCTCCCATAGGCGTATCGCGGACCGCATATGAAAAAGGAGGCTACGGAGGCGGGCCAAAAGTGCTGGCTCGGGCCATGCCGCCGTCACCTATTTTCTCAGGCTCCATTGCCTGCGTTGGATGGCATTATCTCACCGCGTTGCCTCGGGAGCCATATCGTGCGGCGGACAGGGCAAACCCAGAGGGCAGTTGGTGGAGAAGCCGCAATTAGGTAACGTAAAATTCTTTGCGCACTTTGAAAGCTGAACACGCCCAGGAAAGAGAAAAGACATGGCGCGCGCCGTCGGTATGATTTGAGTGTCGAGTTCAATCATGCTAGGAGGCAGGCCATGTCCAACCCAATCGTATCATTCGACGAGCAGGCCGTGAAAGACGAATTGCGCGAGCTGGTCAGGAAAACCATTGAGGAGACCATCAACGCCATGCTCGACGAAGAGGCCGACCAGCTTGTGGGCGCGGGCCCGTACGAGCGCACCGACGAGAGGGCGGCGTACCGAGCGGGACACTACGAGCGCGGATTCACCACGACGTCGGGCCAGGTCACGCTCAAGATCCCCAGGCTCAAGGACATGCGCTTCGCCACCGCCGTCGTCGAGCGCTACAAGAGGCGCGAGACCAGCGTCGAGGAGGCCATCATCGAGATGTATCTGGCCGGGGTGTCCACGCGCCGCATCGAAGACGTCAGCGAGATCCTGTGGGGCGCGGACGTCTCCGCCGGCACGGTCTCAAACCTCAACGACAAGGCTTTCAAGGCGGTCGAGGAGTGGCGATGCAGGCCCTGGCCTGCGAATATACCCACGTCTACGTCGACGGCATCTACCTGAAGCGAACTGGGGCGGCTCCTACGAGAACGTGGCGGTCATGGCGGCGATCGGCGTGAACGAGGACGGCTACCGCGGGGTGATCGGCTGCGCCGAGTCGTCGGAGTCTGGCGCGACTTCCTGTCGTGGCTCAAGTCCCGCGGGCTGCGCGGCGTGCGCATGCTCGTGGGCGACAAGGCGGCCGGCATGGTCGGCTCGATCGCCGAGGTCTTCCCCGACGCCAGATATCAGTGCTGCACCGTGCACTTCTACCGCAACATCCTCGCCAAGGTTCCGAAATCCAAGAGGCCGCAGGCCGCGGCCATGCTCAAGGCCATCCATGCCATGGAATCCCGCGAGGCTTCCGAGGCCAAGGCGGAGTCTGTGGCCGCCGAGCTGGAGTCGATGAGGCTCAAGGAAGCCGCCAATGTAGTGAGAGATGGGTTCGCCGAGACCCTGGCGTATTGCGGCATGCCGCGCGAGCATTGGCGGCGCATTCGCACCAACAACGCGATCGAGCGCCTGAACAGGGAAATACGCCGGCGCACCCGCGTTGTGGGCACGTTCCCCGACGGGAAATCCGCCTTGATGCTGGTGACCGCGCGCCTGAAGTACGTCGCGGAAAGCGAATGGGGATCGCGCCGCTACCTGGACGTGTCGCTTCTCAAGGAGCAGTCGTGCTGACGGCTAGCTGAATTTGCGCAAAACTATTGACGGTACCCGCAATTAGGCCCCTGATCGCGAAAGCGGTTCAACTCATGAGTAAGCCACCTGAGACTACTCACTTTTCCCACGAATGGCGAAGAGTCGCGACCTGGGGTTTTGCGCACGATGCGCAATCCGCCCGCGTTGATTCACTTGCGATTGCGGCTGGCGGCTTGCGGGCTGAAAGGGCGGTTGAGTTTCAAAAGGGTGTTTTCGGTGCTATCGAGACTCCAAAGGCGGCACGCGGCGCCCTTTGGGACAAAAACTTAAACTCAACGCTCTGAGTTTAAGATGAGTTTTTGAAGTTGCCCCAGCTTTTGTCCCCGAAGCCGACGAAGCGCGACATGGCGTCACCTGGCGGCACTCGATTCGAGACGCCGCCGAAAACTGGGCGCAACTGGAATGACGGGACGACAGAGCCAGAGCCATCGAGTGGGAATAGAACAGACGTTCGATAAAATAATATAGTATCAGATAGCGGGCACGGTTTCAATTGAATCCGTGCCCGCTGCTGTATGTGTGTCCTTGCACGCCCAATATGCGCCGTAAAAGCCGTCTTCTTCAACGTCAAAGTGAAAGCGCTTCATTTTTTTGTCTCTCAAAATCTTATTTTCACGATTTGCATTCTCATCCCGTTGTCACCGACCCTTGCGAGAAACCGGAAAAAGCCGCTGACAGAAGGGTCCCTCAAATCGTTGTAGCCCAGCATGTAGCCCCGGCTGGTGACCTGCAAGCGGCTATCCCACGCACTAATCTCTTTGGGAGCGTCGGAAACCGCGAAATACGCGCCCACATCCTTGATCTTCGCGCTCTTGAGCCATGTCTTGGCAATCATCTTTACCGCCGTTCGGTTCGCCGCATCAAACACCAGCACACCGCCGGGGAAAGCGTCTGCCATTCGCTGCACCAGTGCCTTGACCTGCTCGGTCAGAAAATAATAGAACACGCCGGAGGCAAAGAACACCGCACCGCCGGAGGCATCGATTTGGGAGAACCATTCGGCATCGTTCAAATTGCAGGGGATGTTTTCCTCCCGCTCTCCGGCGGGCAACAGCTCATTGCGCACGGCGATCACATCCGGGAGATCCAGATTATAAATCTTGCAACTGCCGTTGTCGCAGCTTCTCCCTGTGCTGTCCAGTCCGCAGCCCAGATTGACCACCGCCGCATTGGGGTGAGATTTCAGATAATCCCGCACCTCAAAAGCAAGGTCATTCTGCCGCATGGCCACCTCCAGTGAGCCGAAACGCTGCATCAGGCTGTGGGATTTTTTCTCCGCCTCAGAAAAATCGTAGTCGATCTCGTTAATCAGCCGCACCGCCGTTTCGTCCCGGTAGAGATTCGGGTATAGTTCTGAGCAGACCTTCCGCGCATACAGCGGAATGATCAGCGTCTCCTGTACGGTGTTTTCTCGATTTTGTATTTCATGGGGATCACTCACTTTCTGATAAATGGCAGTTCCGGCATACAGTCACGCTCGGCGATGTGTGCCAGCATTTCGGTGAACCCCTTTGGATCGCGTATCTGATATTGCATATGATCGTATCCCTCAAACACGGGATAATGGCCGCAGGGGTAGGCCTCCATCACTGCTTGACGGTATTTGAAATGATCTTCTGTGCTGCCAAACTCGAAATAGGTATGTTTTTGCAATTCTTTCGAAAGCGGCGGAAAGGGTTTATCCTCCAGACTGTCCGAAATCTGCCGCCGCAAATTTGTATAGGTCAGATTTTTCCCTGCGTCTATAAAAAACGGCTTTATGGAGTCGTCGTCACACCACAGTATCTTTTTCAGCGTACCGCCCTTCGACCAATATAGGCTCTTGATGGCAAAATACAGAAACGGCGTCATGATACGGCGCATGCCCTTTCTGATTTGGGCGAACTGCCCGCCGTCAAAGAAAGCGTGCTCCACGGGCAGCTTCGTCTGCGTCAGAAACGCCATGGCAAGGTCTGCACCGATGGAAGAAGCGACCACCATCGCCAGTGTCTCCACGCCCTGTCGATGCAGAAAGTCCTCCACCTGCCGTATTTCGTCCAGCTTGCTGACATATTTCTGTCCCTCGCAGTAAACGGTGGAGGTGGGCAAGATGCAGAAATATCGATCCTGCAAATACCTCGCGCAAGCGGTTTGCTGCTCGCTCCTGTCACACCCATTGCATGAAAGAACAGCACGGCAGGATTCCTCCTGTCGCCATATGTTTGAAACAGCATTTCTATCACCTCATATTTTCATAAAAAGCATCATGATCGCCGCCAGCACAGCCGCTATGGCCGTCATGCCTATCGCCATGTGCTGGATGGATGCAAAAATGCCCGTGCTCGATGCCCTTACTTCCGCGCCGTGACGCAGAGCCACCTTTTCTTTTTGCGTATCTGCACCTCGTGAAAACCCGCCTGCTCCAGACATGCCTTTAATTCAACGTCCTTATAGATGGTCATGCCGCCGATGATCTGCGTCCACCTCTCGTCCTTGTCCGTATCGCCATTGCTCTCGTTGCAGATGAGAATTGTCCCGCCTGGCTTCAGCGTCCGCCAGACCTCACGGAAGCATCGGGGCAAATCAGGCCAAAAATAGACGGTCTCAAAGGCCGTGGCGGCATCGAAGTAGCTATCCTCAAACACCATATCCGCCACACTGCCTTGCAGAACGGCGCAACGCCCCTCCTGAATTGCAATTCGGTTGAGCTTTCTAGTCTTCTCCACGCTGACGGGCGAATAGTCGACGCCCTTGACGACGCCATGCGGGCATTTTTTCAGCAGCCGTTTTATGTTCGCCCCGCCGCCGCAGCCGCAATCCAGCACCTTGGCATTTGGCGCAAGTCGTAGAAATCGAAGTCCCCACCGCGCCACAGGGCTGTGGCCCAGGTTCATCATGGCAACCATAAGTTTTCCGCCGAGGCCCACGGGCTTGCGGGTGTTTTCAAAGAACGACATCTGCCCCCTCCGATTTTGTGCATTCCGCATAGGTCAACGGGAACGAGGCCTTCAACACCGCGCTTTTCTGCACCGCCCAGCCGTTTTGACGCAGGAAACGTAGGTATTCCTCGCTTGTCCACCTGCTGTGGAGGGGGAATCCCGCCATACTCATGAAAAAGGCTTTTGCCTTGCCGGAAACCGAGTTCTCCGCGTGGGTGAAGGTTGGCGCGATGAGCACGCCGTCGTCCTTCAGCACCCGCCTGATTTCTTGCAGGGCCTTTTCCGGATGCGGCACTATGTGAAGCGCGTTGGACGCAATCACCACTTCGAAGGACTTCTGTGCATAGGGCAGGTGGAACATATCTTGTACGGAAAAGTGCAGCTTTGCGGATTGAATGTCCCGTTTTGCTTCAAGGATCATCTTTGCAGAAGCGTCCGTAGCCTCGATGTGTGCCGCCGCATTCACGATGCTCTTTGCGATAAGCCCCGTGCCGGTGGCAACCTCCAGTACGGTTTTTGCTTTCACTACCGGCCGGATCAGCCCATACATCTTCTCATACGCCGCCCGGTCCTTTCGCATGAAACGGTCGTACCGACCGGCATTCTTGTCCCAGAAGCCCTTGCGTTCGTGCATGGCTATCGCCCCCAAACAGTTAGAGCCATCTAACTATAACACACGAATCATACAGTAAGATAAGGCTAACCTTTTTTCTTGGCTAAGATGCATCTCTTCGGTTTTTGCTTATAACAGCGCGAGTCAGATACTAGGCTGGAGCTGAAGAAGGAGCTTGGCGGACAGGTAGGTCGATACCGGTTCCCGGAACGGTGATCCAGCCAATTACACCAGGGCTCTAGTCATTGAGTGGGAATAGAAAATTCCTTAGTTATGGGGGTAAAAATTTGATTCCCTTTAGGATAAACCCCCATGACTATATGAATTGACCTGCTGACTTTAATGAAGATTGGAGGGTAACGGCCAGGGGTGACGGCCCAGCGAGTGCTATTTTGCGAGCTATGCGCATTGAAAGCGACCTCTCGTGGTATAAACTACTTGCCGGAAGCTGCGGCTTTCAGAGTACGGCTTACGTGTACGTTTAACCTCCGTGGGCGATGGGGTGCCGCAAAGCGTAGAATATCGCCCACCTGTAGGGGCCCGCAGCGATGCGGGCCCCGCTTCGTATGAAGGGGGCGTAACCGATGAAGATTGTATCCATCCCCAGGACTTCTTCGTCCACGCCGAGGGCGACCGCGAGCTCATGCTTAAGCACAATCGTCCCTGCATCGTAGTGGTGAGGCTGCGTTTCCGCGGGAAGCGCAGGGACTTCGCCGTGCCGCTGCGTTCCAACATCGCCCCTAACGTGCCCAAAGACCAGTACTTTGCGTTGCCACCCCGCCCCACGACGCGCCCCAACTGCCGCCACGGCATCCACTACATCAAGATGTTCCCCATAACCAGGCCTACCAGCGCCGCTTCAGGACCGAGGGCTCGGCCTACTACGAGACGCTCCAACGCATCATCGACGGCAGCACCAAGCGCATTGTCTCAGAGTGCCAGGCATACCTCGACCGCTACGAGCAGGAGGGAAGGCCTCGCTTTGCCGTCGACATCGACCGCATCGTGGTGCTGCTGGAGGGCGAGAAGTAGGGCACCTCGGCTCAGTCTCGAGCCATACAGAGTCGCTCCGCATTTTTGAACGCCGTGTGTGCGTCCCAAATACTTGAGAAACAAGCTGTGAAGTGCGGCGGCGCGCCCGTGCCCGTGCATAGCCGTCACCATCAGCGTCTACGCGGCGTCGGCTTCAAGTGGAACTGGCCCCACTGCTGTATATGGTTTGCCTTGCTGCACATGGCGATCAATGCCCACGATGCTTCTGCTTGCGCTTCAGCTTTCGCTGCTCGAAGCGCGCCTCCGCCTCATCCGCGCGACGCTGGCTTCTTGCGCGGGCTGACTCCCGTTTCATTGTCTCCCGCTGACTCGCGAGCACCTGCTGCGCCCTGGTGCCCATCGCCGGCTGCTTAAGGGCCTTCGACGCCTCGCGGGCGCGGCGCTTGGGGTTCCTCGCGGGCTTGCTCGCCTCGGCGGGATCGTCACCGAAGAACGCGAGCTCCGCCCATTTGCTTGTAACGAATCGCAGGATTTCCTCATCGGACGGTTCCGCGCCGAAGACGATGCGGGCGGCGCCGTATCTGCCGTCCTCGACATGCTCCGCCAGCCCGACCCAGAATTGGCCGTCGTGATATACGGTCAGGGTGGATGACACGCTGATCTGCATGGTTGGTTCCTCCTTTATGTAGATGACCATGCAGAGAAGGGACAACCAAGGAGGCAGGTTACTGATGCGGACTCCCGCACGCCCACGACTACCCGACGGGGACTGTGTTTTCATCTCTGGTGCCCGCATTGTAGCACGCGCGGATTTACGATGTTGATCGCCGGCGCCTAGGCGGAGATGAAGGCGGTTCGATCTAGGTCAAGCCGGTCGCTCGTTCATGAAGTGGCCGATTCCCTGAAAATAAAAGGCGCCCAGGAGGACACCTACAGGCTATCTTCGAAATACTTGGTTTGGGGCAGACGGAGGAAAAAATAGGGCAGAATCGCTCTCACGATCCCGCCCCGCAAACCCGAGGGTTTCTAACTGGCTCCATTATTCCGGGCTTCTCAGTTCTGTCATTGACCCAGGTATCACCCGTCTCCTATAGCGAGTGAATATAAAAATAGGGCAGAGTCGCTTGCGCAAGTCCGCCCCTAAAACCGTGAAGGTTTTGCTATCTGCAGGCTATTCTACCAACCCGAGCGATTCTGTCAACCTGCGAAGGAACTCGAGCGCGGAGCGAGCTGCGGCGTCGGGCCCCTTGTCGGGCAGCGCCTCGGTTTCTCCGTCGGCCCTGGCGAACATCTCGGCGAGCTCGGATGCGGCGCGCGAGCGCGAGGAGCCCTCGGGTACCAAGCCGGAGTGCGCCACGAGCACGGTCGCGACCTCCTGCATGGCCGTATTCCCCATCCACTTCCTCCTGGTCGCCTTGGGGATTCCCACGGCGGCGACCCTTCGGGAGACGCCACTGGACGCCGAGCCCCGGGCGGCGCCCCTCTCGGCGAAGCAGTTGATCAGGCACGAGCCGTGCGCGGCGCAGTTGCGGACGGACTTCACGCGCTTGAGGTCGTAGTGGGAGGCCTCGAAGCGCCTGTCGCCCCATCGCCTGGCGCAGAAGCGCACGAAGTCGATGAGGGTGCCGAACGAGGTGAGCTCAAGGAAGGCCCAGGCAGGCATGTCGCCGGAGTACTTCGCGTAGAGGCTCGAGCTGTAGGGGCTGCGGCCGCTCATCTTGAGCTCGCGCAGGCGGTACTCCCTGTTTGCAGTGGTAAGCGATGCCATGTAGTCGGCCACGATGGCGTAGCCATCCTCTCCACGGTCCTCCATCTCGCGAAGCAGTGTCACCTTCTGGAAGTGCTCGATGTCGAGCGTCATGCCGAGCAGGGCGTGGCGTAGCTCCTGGTCGAGCGCCGCGAGCAGGCGTAGCTGGCCGAAGTCGAGGTCTACGTAGCGGCCGTCGCGCGGGCCTCCCTCGTATTTCGAGAAGAGTTTGCGATAGGATGCGAGCTTGAAGAAGTTGCACTTGTCGCGCAGGTAGTCCTCGGCCTCTTCCTCGGAACACAGCTCGAAGGCTACGCCCTTCTGCTTGAGGTGCTCTATCTGCTGCTCGATCGTGAGGATCGGCTTCCTATCGTGGGGTTCGGCCATGCTCGTTCTCCTGTCATAAAAAGTATTGCCTATTTTACCAGCATGTTCTCGACATTCGGTGAAGGCCTCATCGTCGACTCATGGGCAAGCCGCCTGATACGACTCCCTTTCCCTGCCAGCAGCGCAGTCGCCTGACCTGCGGCTTTGGAATCGCGTTGGAAGCCGTCCTCGACCAATCATTTGCAGTTGTTGCGAGTGGCTTGTGCGTGATGCTGCGGTTGAGTTCCAGAAACGGGCGATTCCGCCCAATCGGGCATCCGAATCACGGCCGGAAGCTCCTTTGGGACAAAAACAAAAACTCAAAGCCCTGAGTTTGAAAAAAGTTTTTGAAGTTGTCCCAGCTTTTGTCCCCGAAGCCGACGAGACGCGACATCGCGTCATTCGGCGGCACGCGTTCCGTGTCGATGCCGAAAACTGGGTGCAACTGGAATGACGGGACGACAGAACCAAAGCCACCAGCGAAATAGTGGGAATAACAGCCCTCGAACCCTTTGGTTCGAGGGCTTTCTTTTTGCATCTCTACCTGGGAAAACGACCCAATTATTCCCGTGTGTCCCTACTGGGCGGTACAACGGAGTACTCGGCGGTACGGGAATAATTAGGCCCTGCGGGAATAATTCACAATTCGGGTCCCCCGAAGACCGATTTCGAGCGGATGAAACTGACTTGAAACTGCGAGGCGGATTCAAGCCCTCTTCAATTGCATTCGCCCAGGTCAACAAATGGGAATAAAGAAATGCGAAAATCGGTTTCCGCAGTTTCAGTGACCCCGAATGCCGCCGAATAACGCCGTGTATTCTGAGCGTATTGCTTGCATTGTTGCATTATTTTCCACAATGCAAGCATGGAATAAATCGAAGTCATACGAGCCACCAACGACATCGCCTCTTCCCAAAGGGGGCTCTTCACATCTGTGCAGGCGAAGGTGCTCGGCGTCGAGCGGTACGCGCTCTCGAGGCGGGAAGGGCTCGGCAACATAGAGAGGCTCGCGAAGGGCGTCTACCGCATGGGCGGCTCGCCGAGCACGCGGGAGGAGGACGTCCTCGCGGCCTGACTGTCGATCGACCCGGGGAGGCGCCCCGTCGCCATGGGGGCGACGGCTGCATGGCTCTACGGCATCGGCGAGGTCAGCCCCTCGCCCTACGAGTTCTGCACGCCCGAGAGAAAGCAGACTAAGCGCCCGAACCTGATTCATCAGGAAGCGCCGCCTCGACCCGAAGGACGTGGCGATCGTCTCGGACATCCCGGCGACGAGGCCCTGGCTCACGGTGGTGGACCTGATAGACTCCGGGGAGGAACTGAGCCTGGTCGCGAACGTGCTCACGGACGCGCTCGAAAGGGGCCTCGTCGAAGACGAGGGCGCGCTGAGGGAGAAAATCGACGCCGGGGGGCAAAAGCCGGGATGCCGGCGGGGGCCAGCCTGTACGATTCGTTAGCTAGGAGGCGGGAAGAATGACGTACGAGAACGGCGGTCAGCTCGACAGGGCCCTGAAGAGGGCCGTTCGCGACAGGGGCGGTGACCCCGGGGACGGCTGTCGTCGGGCTTTGCGCGACCGGTTCCTGCGCAGGGTGTTCAGCAACCCCGACGGCCGGTTTATCCTCAAGGGCGGAAGCGGGCTGCTCGCGCGCATCCCCGACGGCCGCGTCACGCGCGACATCGACTTCGCGACGGCATCTGTGTTTGATAGCGTTCAATTTACGGGTTGGGGCTGCGGTGGAAATCCTGGACCAAAAGAGGACCAGGATTTCCACCGCAGCCCCAACCCGAAAATCAGGCTTGACTAAACACAGACGGTCTGCTGCGCGAGTACTTCCCGAAGGGGACCGGCTTCTCTGCGGTCTCGGACGAGGAGGTCGAGCGGGTGTACGATGCCATCAACCGCAGGCCCCACAAGCGCCTGGGGTTCAGGACGCCCTACGAGGTCCACTACTCAGGGGTGTTGCAGTTGCTCTGAGAATTCAAGCTCGAAAAGGCGCAAGCAAAGGTATCTTGACTACGCTCTAAAGCGTGGCGTGAAGTCCGGCATCGTTGACGCGCTGAGGCTTCAGGGAATTGCCGCGAGCGAGGTTGATGCAGTTTCTGTTGTGGTTGACGAGCATTCGACTTCGATCGACGGAAAGTACAACCTGGCAGAATCGGTTGATGAGGAGCTGCGCTGCGGCATGTTCAACCCAACGTGGCAGACCTCCTACCCTCCTGTATTTAGCGACTGGCTGCCCAAGATTCCAGTCTCCTATGTCGACTCCTCCAAGGTGGCTATGGTGAGGGCGGCTGACGTGACGGCGAACTGGGCATTTATGGCCGAGCGCGACAAAGAGACATATCCGCGAGCCTACGAGATGCTATCAAAGGCGACGGTCCTCGGGCTTCTGTAGCGTTGGACATGTAACTATCTGTCTTTTCAAAAGCCGTGAAGATCTTGGTGGATGATAAATTGCGATTTGTCCGCCTCGGCAGCGAAGTCGGCGAACTCCTGTTGGAGGGACAACGGGGGAATTGCAATGGGAATAGCGGCCAAGTCTGCTGCGCTGATATTTGCCTGATGGACACTTCCCTTCGCTATATTACGAAGGACTCGCTTTCCTTCCTTTGAATTCAGGTAACCAGATACATATTCGGCAGAGCTGTGGTCAGCGAACCTTACGCACACGATGTACCCAGCAATAACCATGGTCTCTGACTGATGAAAAACGCAAGTTTTCCCAACCTTGTCAATGCTGTTGGTTCGATTAAAAAGCATATCGCCATAGCGGACGGTAGCATTTTCGAGAGCTTGGCCCTTTAGGGTGATTCGCTTTGTATCGGTTAGGTCAAGGATGCCGTCGTCGGTGATATTGTTCATTCGGATGTAGACATAATCGCCATCGGCGCCGGCTTTTGCTGAAGTGCCGTAGTGCATTTCTATGCTGTAGTTGCCGATTGTTTCGATTGGCCATGATGCGTGTGTCTTGGTTCTAAACATCTCGACAAACCGTGATTTGACTTAACAGATATACCTTCTATGAGAGTCCCTTACGTTGTCCTGATCGACCATTGCGTACATCAACGTTGTATCAATCTTTTGATGGCCAAGCAGCTTCTGCACCTGCTCGATGGGCATTCCTTTTCCAATTGCTTTGGTGGCCAGCGTTCTCCTGAACTTATGTGGGTGGACGTGTTTGACGCCTGCTTTTGTTCCCAAGGAGCGAAGGCGGAGCTCGACTCCGCTTACTTGCAGCCTAGAACTCGGCTTTGTGAGACTACAGAATAGCGC
Organism: Collinsella sp. CLA-AA-H167; assembly: GCF_040095305.1. Taxonomy (NCBI): domain Bacteria; kingdom Bacillati; phylum Actinomycetota; class Coriobacteriia; order Coriobacteriales; family Coriobacteriaceae; genus Collinsella; species Collinsella sp. CLA-AA-H167. The sequence continues at coordinate 25,292 of NZ_JBBNGA010000015.1, read as the reverse complement.
GGCGACGTTATCGCTGCGTTCTTGCAGGTAGTTGTTTAGGTGCAGCTTTGTAGTCGCATCAAAATAGACGACTCTCTCTTTGTTGCCCTTTCCGAGTACAATGCACTCTCGCCGATTTAGATCAACGTCTTCTCGATTGAGCGAGACGAGTTCGCCTATTCTCATCCCTGTTGAACTAAGAAGGTTGATGATTGCCAGATCCCTCTTGCAAGAACAGGCGTCTGTGAGGGCTATAAGTTCTTCATCAGAATATACGGACTTGACCGTTCTCTTTGAGCGAATCTTTTTAATGCGTCGTGCAGGGCTTTTGAGTATATGGTTCTCGTCTTCAAGCCAAGAGAAGAATGACGACAGGATGCGCCTGACGTTGTCGACGGTGATGCTCCCTGCGTTATTACCCATGGGATATTCGCTCAGGTATGTTCGTAAGTCATCTGAACTAATCCGGACAATTGGTTTTTTGATTGCTTCGAGCGCCCTTGTAAGTGTGGCCTTGTAGTACCTGATGGTCTTAGGCGAGCATCCCTCGATGGTTTTGGCTGCGAGGAATCGCTCCATGTACTTTGAGGCCTCGTCTTCGACATTGCTGAGCGCGTTCACTTCAAGTTCGATGCCCCTGAGTTCGCTCATAAGGACGCTCTCGAGATACGAAAGCACTTCGCCGCTAACGAGTGCCTGCATTTTTGTGAGAACCGCGTTTGCTATTTCGATCGTCGTGTGCATCAGTTCCTCCCATCCCGATATGGATGGGAGGAACGTATCACGCGAGGAATCGGTCTAGAAGGGCGTCGCGCTCTGCGGAAAGGGCGTCGACCTCTTGCTCGAGTGCAAATTGCGATTTGTCGACCTGAGCGACGAAAGAGGCGAACTCTTGCTGAAGCTCAAGGGGAGGCAAGGGAACCGTCATTCTCTTTAGAGCTTCTTTGGTAATTGCCTCCCTTGTTGCTCCAGCCGCTCTTGAGCCGTTTAGCAGGAGTCTCTGATACGAATCGCTGATCAGCACCGTGTTCAATAGCACCGGCAGCATCCGTTTTTGGTCGACTCTGACAATTGAGACATGCTGATTAACACGTCCACCAGCCAATTCATCTGGCAAAAGACATGAACGAGCAACCGAAGCGCCAGTAATATTCAGAAGCACGTCACCCTTCATCAGCGTGACGCCTTCTAGTTTTGCGGCTTGTTCATCATCAATACAAGCAAGGTCCTTCCACACGAAACGACCGTTGTGAACATTCGTACTTCTGACCAGCGGAACACCTTCGGCCTTGTATGCCGTTTTGCCACCTCGTGGCGTTGCTCCGGAACCCAACTTGGTACAGAGGTCTTCAAGCCTAACGAAAGGCCATTTTTTACCATCGACCGGATCGCCAAATACCTCTACAAACCGTGATTTGACGCTCTCCTTGAGAGCGGCGATTTGCTGTCGTTTGCTATTGATTTCATCTGTTAAGCGATTGAAATCGTCGATGAGGGCTCTCTGCTCGGAGAGCGTCGGGACTGGGATGGGGTATTTGAGCAGCTCATCCTTGTCTCCGCGAGGCCTGCCGGTTCCCGTGAAGGTGGACATATCGTAGTCGAAGAAGTCCTTCTGCCACAGGAGCAGATGGAGAAACTCGGGCAATAGGCTGTCGGTATTTATGCTTCGGAATACCAAAACGTCCTTGGAGCACGCCCCATCGCGGTCTGCGAGCCAAATCTTCTGCAGATAGGGGCGAATATTGGAGACGAGCGTGTCTCCCTTCTTGTATGCGGTGCCAGCACTTGCCGGAAGCTCTCCACTATAGGTGGTTATGCCGCCACGGTCCTTGACCATGTTTTCCGTTGTTACGTAAGTGTCGGTGGTGATGGAACTCTGGGCCACGCTGTTGGTAACGTAGGATGTGATGTCTCTAAGCGTCTTGACTACGGTGCCCTGGGCGAACGAGCGGGGCTTGTAGAAAGAGCGGGGAATCGTAAGAGTCTCGTCGAACTTATCGGCATCAAAGTCAATGAAATCGGCGGTCTTGGCATAGTAGTAGTACTGGGCAAGGTCGCCGGGCTCAACTTGCTCGCCGGAGAACCATGCTCTGATGATGCCGCTTAGCGAGTTCGTGTCGTCCGATTCGTTGTCCGAATAGAGCACGCCCTCACCATCGATGGGCTGTATCCCCTCGTTGCCTTTGCGATTGCTCCATTTGTAGCCAAGGAAAGAGGCGATTTCCTTGGTCGTGTTAGGTGAGTTGATGATGAGCGTCTGTTCGCCGCAGACGAGACCCCAAACGCGCAGGCGTTTGCGCTCTTCCTTGTGCGCATGGCGATAGAACAGCTCGTTCTCTGCTTTGAGCCGTGAGTTCTTGTCGGCCGCCTTCCAAGTCTTGCTCTTCCGAAGGGTCTTGAGCTCCTTCGATGATTTGAAAAGATGGCAATAAACGCTGAAGTGGCGAGTGTTTGCCCATTCGTTCCAGTTAGCCTCTCCTGCGAGAAAAGCCCGGTAAGTATCTCCGTCTACATTAATTGTGCCGAGATAAGCGTTGAAAGCGCTTTCGTCTCTCCAGCCAGTGAGCTTCCTGCGCTCAAAAACAGCGTCAACGAAATCAAGTGCGTTCGCATTGCGGGGCGGGATCTCGTCAAAGCGACGTAGGAACATAATTGCGACGTTTGTTCCTGTGGCCGCGAATGTGCCTGATCCAAACCTGGCGATGGAGACGATCTCGAAGGAGCTCAAAAGCACATCGCGTGCGGCCATGAAACTCGAGCTCGTGCTCTTGTCGAGGATCGAGGTGGGGAGGACGATGGCGGCGTAGCCTCCGGGCCGAACAAGCTGTGCCGCACGCTCGACAAAGAGGGTCTCGATTTCCGAGCCGCTATCGCTGATGGTTTCCAGCACTTTGAGTTCGTTGTTGTGAAGCTTGAGATGCGGTTTGAAGGCCGCTACAGAGTACGGGGGATTGGCGACAAGAATGTCGAAGCGTCCCCTGTCGGTTCGGCTGTCGATTCCCTTGTCGGGATAATTTTCAAGTCCGTCGCCGAAGACCACGTTGCTCTGCCCTGCGCCATGCATGTAGGACGAGACCTTGGAAACGCGAGCGAGTCGATAGTCCTTCTCGATGCCGACGAGATTGTCTCTGACCCAGTCGGCGTCTCCGAGGTCATCCTCTATGGTCGGATCATATTGGCATGCGGCGTCGGAGATTTCTTCGAATCCTTCTGTGAGAAAGTGCCCCGCGCCACAGGCGTAATCGATAACGCGTGGATAGTGCACGGCACCAGCCTCGTCCTGCACGATGCTGTCGAGTGGGAGTGACTTCCAAATAAAACGGGTGATGGGCACAGGTGTGAAGAATTGGCCCTCGTTTTGCTTAAAGCCCTGATTAAGGAGCTGTTCGAAGAGGTCGCCCAAGAATTGAATGTCTTGAGTTCCTACGATGCGATACGGCTGTAGAAGTTGCACCGTCTCTACGAGTACCTTGCCGTTCTGAAGAAAGAGTTCCTCGTTGTGGACGTCTTTGAACGCAAAGTCATTGTTGGTATAGAACTTGAGCTTGCGCAGCGTGCCGTTCAGCTCCTCGATGAGCTTCTTGCGGTGCTGGCCCGTATAGTTGCTTATGAGGTTTTCGGCGTAGTCGTTGGGAACGTACAGGACCTCTTCCCGCATGAGCTTTCTCATGCCGTCTGAGTGGAGTCTCTGGAGCCTGTCCTGGAGCGTTTCGTAGGTGTCGCGTCCTTGGCGGTATTGGAACTCAATCTCCTGGGTTGGCATTTTCGAGAGCTCGTCTTGGAGCTTCGCGATAAAGAGCGCGATAAGGCGATTGAAGGCGTTCTCTTTATCGGAGACGTTGTTGTGGCGGAGGATTTCCTCGAAGCGGTTGACGATGCTGTCTTCGGCCCTGAAGTCGACAAGGTCCTTCTTGAGAAGGGGAGGAACCATCGGGTGGTATGCCGTCGACCTATCGCCAAAGAGGATGTTTCCCTCGACTTGTTGGTTGTACGTTTCCGTCCAAACTTGATGGAGCTGTTCCACTGTATGGGCGTCGCGGTAGAGCGCAATGGTGTCATCGCGTTTGGCGAGCGCGATGAAGTTCTCGTCATCGCTGCAGTTAATTGAAACCTGGTCTGGCACGATTTCGTTGTTGATGAAATCGCATGCAAAGAGTACCAACCAGCGAGTCGCGCGCTCTTGTTGCCAATAGGAGAGGAGTTGCCCTCCGTCTGACTGCATGTTCTTGAATTCGTTTTTGAACTCGGTTCCAGGGGTCTTGCATTCGACGATTGCGAGTGTGTCGCCCCTCTCGTCATTAATGCAGATATCAGCGCGGCCGCTCTTTTGTTCGTGCCCAAGGGCCCATTCGCGCTCCAGCTCAAGTGATTCGGGGCGATATCCTTTGTCGAGGAGCATGGTTACGCAGGCGAGTACGACGAAGTTCTCGTTATCGGAAAAGTTACAAGTTGTGTCTTTGTTGACTTTGAACCCCAGGTCTTTCGGGTAGCCGATGCGTTTCTTGGAAAAATCGACCGTGATTTGCGCGCTGGTCTCTTCCCAGGATTTCTGATAAACGGTGCCGTCGCCCGAGGGCTCGTAGCACAGAGCCCTAAGTGCGTCGCGAAGATTGTCCAGAGTAATCATCTAATGTCTCCGTAGCTGCGAGGTGAAAACACAATTCGCTAATTTTATCGCAGAGGGCGCCGTAAGAACGTAGTGTGATTGGCGGTGCTGCTGCTTGCCAGGGCATTTGATTGGATGATGACGCGCACGGGGCGGGATTCGCCAGTCCGCTAAGCCACGCTGGCAACAGTAGCGTACCAGGCGGTTGCTTGCAGAGATCCTCACGCGCGCCGTGCTTGAACCACTGGAGGTACGTGTTTCTCGTCGTGCGTCCATCGGTGACCGATCCGCCTTTTACTAAACAAGTTTATCGAGCGCGCGAAGCGATTGAGCCAATGGCGAAGCTCCAACTTATTCGTCAACTCATGGGCAAGCCACCCGAGACTACTCATTTCTCCTACTAGCAATGAAGGTCTGCGACCTGCAGTTTTGCAAACTGCTTGAAAGCCACCCGATGAGATACCCCCGATTTCCACTTGGAATCGGGGGTATTTTTATTTACAGGCTTTAGCCTGTGTGGGGCGCGCAGCGCGCCGCATCAGAAACCACCCGCTATGCGGGTGGGGACAACCGGCTTTACAAAGCCGCCCCCTCGCCGGACACTTGCGATTGTTCAGGCCGCAAGGAATCCGAGTCGAGAGGGCGGTGGTGGCGTATGGCCCAGAAGGCCTACAGCCTGTCGCACACGAAGTGGATGTGCAAGTACCACGTCGTGTTCACGCCGAAGTATAGGCGCAAAGTCATCTACAACCAAATAAGGTCCGACCTTGGGGAGATCTTCAGGAAGCTCTGCCGGTACAAGGGGATAGAGGTCATCGAGGGGCACCTGATGCCCGACCACGTCCACATGCTGCTGGCGATACCGCCGAAGTACAGCGTGTCCAGCGTGATGGGCTATCTGAAGGGGAAGAGCTCGCTGATGGTATTCGACAGGCACGCGAACATGAAGTACAAGTTCGGCAACAGGAAGTTCTGGGCCGAGGGCCACTGCGTTTCCACCGTCGGCCTGAACGAGGCGACGATCGCGAAGTACATCCGGGAGCAGGAGAAGGCCGACATCGCGCTCGACCGGCTGAGCGTCAAGGAGCACGAGGACCCCTTCGATAGGGGGCCGGGGCGCAAATAGCGCCGGTTTGACCGGCCCGTCACGGGTCAACCTGCAGTGCGGCCCGAACCCCGTGAGGGCCGGCGCCTTTAGACGCGTGCCGGAAATCCAAGGGTTACACCCTAAGAGCAAACCACCCCTTCTAGGGGTGGTTTTGATTTAAGCGTCCACGCATGAAACACGGCGCGATGAACTGCGCTGCTCGCCACCTGCCCGCGCCGCCGAGAGCAGGGCGCCCAAATCGGCCTGGATCGCCTCTGCCTTGCTTCCAAGCTGCAACGGAGCCGAGTCGCCCGAGATGTTTACGCTCAAAAGGTGCGCATCCGGCAGCTTCGCGGTCATGCTCCAGAACGGGAGCGTGATGATGCCGGGGGTCATCTCGCCCACGCCGAGCTCCAGCAACAGCACGCGGCGATCGCTGCGCTCGCGCACGAAGTGCTCGTATCGTCCGAGGCTCTCGCGCCAGGCCGCACCCTGCAGAAACGTGTCGTCGCGCACCCACGGCACAAGCTGCCAGCCGCAGTGCGGGCATCGGGGGACATCCTCGCTGAGGACCTCGAACCCCGCCATGCCCGCGAGCATGCGTTCGACGTAGGGGCTCGCGTCGAAGAGCTCGTCGCAGCATGGCTGCTTGCACTGAAGGTGCGCGAAGCTTCCCTGATAGTTGCAGGTTCTCTCGTCGGGAAACGTCTTCTCGACTTGGATGTCTACATTGGTGCTCAGGATGAAGTAATCCTTATGGCCGATGAGGGACCGTAGGTCGAGATAGGGCTGCGAGGCCAGCTCGCGCAGCATGAAGTCGATGTATCGCGCATAGTATGCCCATTGCTGCTCGAGGCTGGGGTAGAGGCGGTAGAAGCCGTCGAAAAGGCTCTTGAAGCCAAAGGCCTGCTGCCAGTCCGCCATTCCTGCGCGCGCCATGCCCGCGCGGTTGTAATGGTTGAACCCGGCGGCGCTCGACATGCCCGAGCCGATGCCGACAATGATGGCGTCGGCATCGTCGATAAGGCTTCGAAGCCTCGTCGCTTCTCTTTCTAGGGGCGGCATCGGGCGATCTCCTCGAAAGCCGGGACCATATCGCCGTCAACGAGAATTGTCTCGCACGAAGCATCGGGCGCCATGGCCTGGCTGTAGTTGAACACGATGTACGTGGCGTGCTTGCAGGCGTTTGCGATCTGAGCGAGCATGTGCTTTATGACGCCGTTGCGCAGCCCCACGCCAAGCTCGAGGATGGCAACCCTGTCGTTGCGATGGGCTCGCACAAGGCGCGCAAGCTCTTCGAGCTGGGCCGCGGCGATGGCGTCTGGGTGAGTGAGACGCAGCTCGTCGATCGACGTGCGCGTGCTCCCCTCCGTCTCGAGCACGCGGTTCTCGTCGAACCCTGCGCGCGCAAAATGCCCGTCGATATTGCAGGTGATCACGAAAGAGTCCGCATGCTCCGTAAGACGCCGCAGCGTGTTCATGAGCGGGCTGGGCTCATATTCGAGATACTCCTTTTGATGGAATCGCTCGGCCCATCGACGTCGTACGTTTGCATCTGGGGAGGCGAGCCCCTGCAGTATGCAGCCGATGACGTCGGCCTGGGCGAGGTCCCCGTACGCCTCCCAAAAATGATCATCGGCGCGGAAGAGGTTGAGCCCCTCCGCCATGTCGAGCCCGTTGCTGGCGCCGATGACGATCAGATCCGCCTCGGCAAGTGCCCGTCCGATGCGAGCCGTCTTTACCGTTTCCATGCGCTACCTTCCCAGCGTCTTGCGCACGTCGGCGAGCACGTCGGCGATGTCGGCGCGGATCGCCATGCCTCGGTCCTCGATCGCGCGGGGGAGAAACTGCGTCTGATTGTTCACGGCGATGTAGCTCGCCTGCGGCAACTGCGCCGTGAGAGCCCAGAACGGCTCCTGGATAAACGCAGGCGTGATGCGGCCCACGCCCAGCTCGAGGAAAAGAATCTTCTGATGCGCGTGTGCGTCGAGCCAGTCGGAGACCTTGCGGTACTGCTCCTCATAGAGCTTGCCCTGCAGGAAGTTACCGTAGCCGCGAACCCAGGGGAACGCCTCTGCCCCGCAGTGCGGGCAGCGCGGCACGAGCTCTGTCGGAACCTCCAGGCTGTCTCCCATGGCCTCTACCATGTTGGAGACCGGCTCGACCGCATTCCACACCTCGTCGGTGCAACAGCGGGAGCATTGGAAGAAGCGGTGGTCGCCTTGAATCTCTGCCACCTTCTCCCAGGGGTAGAGCTTCACAAACTGCGTGTCCTGGTTGGTGGTGAGCACGAAGAAATCCTTCTCGGCGAGAATGGCGTCAAGGTCCTTGTAGGGCTTGCGCAGCGGGGCGTTGAGCGTGGTGTCGAGGAAGGTGGCGAGGTATCCCCAGCGCGCCTCGGCGGTGGACCAGCGGTAGAACGACCCCTCGAAAGCGCCCTTGAAACCGTAGCGCTCGGCGAATTTGCCGAAATGCCTGCGATAGGTCGCGTTGTCCTCGTAGTAGAAGTCGCCGCCTCCCGCCGCGGAGAGCCCGGAGGCACCGCCCACCAGCACGCAATCGGCTTCCTCGATCATGCGGGCGAAGTCCTTGATTTGCTGTTCGTAGGGCTCGGGTTCGCGGTCACTCAGCTCATAGGGTGTGCTGCCGCTGCGGTAGGCGGCCTGATGGGAAAACGATTGGTTGGTGAGTTCGATAACGAGCTGCTCGTACGGAGTCACTGGATACCTTCTTTCAGCTATTATAAACAGGTGTTGATAAAAAGTATCCATGTTGATTTGCGCGAGAGCAATGAACAGCTTCGATGCGCTGTCGATAAACGAACGATTGCTGGGCATTGTCGAGCGTTGCAATTGGAGGGGTAATGGAAACGGGGAAGATAGACCGTCGCCGACGCTATACGCTCTCGGTCATACGGGAAGCGTTCTTTGCGCTGCTGGCCGAGGTTGGCTTCGCGAAGATGACGGTAGCGGATATCTGCCGCCGCGCCGATATCAACCGCGGCACGTTCTATCTGCACTACGAGGACAAGTTTGCGCTGCTCGACGAACTTATCGACGAGGCCCTGGCGGCGGCACCGCCGCTCGAGGGAACGGAGGCGGGCGCCCTCTGCCAGCGCCCGCCGGCAAACGATGACTATTATCTGCTCTACTCGGATGACGACGCGTACGCCCGGGTGGCGCAGCGCGTCGTCGAGCGCGGCGCCGAGCAGATGGTTCCCTCGATCATGGAGGAGACTGGGCTTTCGCGCGAGGACGCCTATCTGCTCTTCGTCCACAACGTTCAGGGAAATCTCGCGGTCAACCGCCTGCTCGGTTGGAGGCGAGGGCCCGAGTTTGCCCATGCCCAGGAACTGCTCAGCGCCTATTCCGAAGGGGGCATACGAGCGGTATCGGCTTGTCACGATCCCCGTAGCTCATCTTGACCGCGTGCCATTTTAGGCAGGCGGCGCAGCTATGAACAAGAAGAACGCATGGCAATCGGCGTTGGTGGAAATGCTTGTTGTCCTTACCAAGAGGAATGCTGATTGTCATTCAACGATGCTCCAGCGGACAACTCCGGTGTGCTAAAACGCCTTCTCGCTCAAGAACTCCCTGAACGCGGGGATGTCGAAGCCGACGAGGCCACGTCCACGTTCCCCGATAACGCCGTCCTCGAGGAGGCGGCGTTTGTATTGGCTTGCGTAGTTGCTGGCGACGCCCATGCGTTTGGTTATCTCCGAGACCCTGCTGGGGCCGGAATCGGGCAGCATCGCGAGCAGAAACTCAATGTCTTTATCGGAAAGCTCCCGATAGGTCGTTTCGAGAATTCGATCGCGCAGTTCCATACGGGCAAGCAAAGAACCCTGCTGGACATCGGATGTACTGATTTTGGGCGAGTTTTCCGAAACATCCCAAGTGCGATATCCGACGAGCTGCATCATATAGGGGAATCCGTCGACGGCCTTCACGGCATCCTCGAGTGCTTCTGGCGTGATTGATCGTCCTCCTGCTTCAATGGTTTTACGAAATGCATTTGCAATCTCAACATCAGTGATTCGTCCCAGCTGATGGTACTGGGAGCGCCTGAGGAACGAGACGGAATCGTTACGCAGCAGCGCCGATACTTTGTAGGGTAGCCCCGCCATGAGAAGGGCTACCTTTTTGCCCTCTCGTACAAAATGTTGGTAGACAGAGGCAAATTGGAGCATTTCATCAAGATCGACCGTGACTTCATCGATAGTGATGAGAAGCCCGATGTCATGCTTCTCGAGCTGCCTGAAAATGCTGTTCATACGTGTGCGCCAGTTGCCCTGGGCCTCTTGAGCATATGTCCAATCGATGCCCACTGGACCAATTTGAACGCCGTTTATGCGCGCGTGAGGCTGTGAGAGGTAACTATCTGCGGCTTCTTTGGTTCGCTCGATAATATCTTCGAGCATGCCTGGCATGGCGGAGACATTTGCTGCGATCCAGTCGTGTTCAAGCGCCGTTTCTGAAAGGAGCGAGAGAAGTGCCGTCTTGCCCGTTCCCCTTGCGCCAGTAAAAATGGTCGACAGGTTGGGATCTCCCGGGCCATTGATAAAGCCACGGTTGATGTCACGCAGGATATGCTCGCGACCCGCTAGAAAGGGAGGGATGCTTCCAAATGTTGGGGTAAAGGGGTTCTTGCTGTACTCCATGGTAGCTCCTTTGCAAGTTTTGCTAATTTTTGCAACTTTTGCTAACTTTTGCAAGTTTTGCTAACGGCTTAACACGCCTTGTGTCGTGGGATTGCAGGAGTGAAAAACGGGGAGTTCTGTTATTCCGACTACGTTGCAACGAGTGGGGCCCGGAGCGCGATGTTACTGCGCTCCGGGCCCCACCGTTTTAAGAGCTTATGGCGGTTCTGCCGTCGTCCTAGTCAAACAAACTCGGCATGTCGTTTTCCTTCATGAGGGCGCCGGCGGAGGGCAGGCTTTGCGCGGTGAACTTCTCGGCCGAGACGCCGGCGCCAAGGATTTCCTCGGTCGTGCCGACGGTGGTGACCGAGCGGCCCTTCTTGGCCGTAAAGGCCTGGACGCCCTGCGTGTTGGTGGTCGTCTTGGTCTTGAGTAGCGACGTGTTAAAGTTCATCAGGCGGTAGTCGCTCGAGACCAGTGCGAGGTCGCGATCCTCCTTGAGCACCTGCGCATACAGCAGCTTGCTGCCGCCGTAGATGGCGTTCTTAAGGCGCTTGCGGTTGGTCTTCGTGACGTATCCGGCAAGCGCGACGCGCACCACGCGGCCGTTCTCAAAGACAAACAGTGCGTCGGCCTTGTAATCCTCGGGGTCGATAACCCAGATCACGCTCTCGTCGGGTTCCATCTCGAGGTCGGTCGGCAGGTACGAGCCCAGCTGGGCCGACTTGGTGTCCTCAAATGCCGCGACCTTGCACTTGTATACCTGGCTCTTGTTGGTAAAGACCAGCAGCTCGTGCGTGTTGGCGGACGGGAACTCGATAAAGGGCTTATCGCCGTCCTTGTACTTGAGCGTGGCGGCCTTCTTGAGCACGCGGTCGGTCATCTTTTTGAGGTAGCCATCGCGCGAGAGCATAATGGTCACCGGGTACTCCTCGACCTCGGGCTCCAGGCTTACCTCGACGACCTCGTGGGGCTCAATCCTGCCCGTGCGACGCGGCATCACGTACTTCTTGTTGACCGCGGCCAGTTCGTCGCTGATGACCTTCTTGATGTTGTCCTCGCTCGAGAGGATCTCCTCGAGCTCGGCGATCTCTCCCTCGAGCTTGGCGATATCCTTGGTGCGGTTGAGGATGTACTCCTCGTTGATGTTGCGGAGCTTAAGCTCGGCGACAAACTCGGCCTGGGTCTCGTCGATATCGAAGCCGCGCATAAGGTTGGGCACGACCTCGGCCTCGAGCTTGGTGCCGCGGATGATGGCGATTGCCTTGTCGATATCGAGCAGAATCGCCTCAAGGCCGTGCAGCAGGTGCAGGCGCTCAGACTTTTTGCCCAGGTCAAAGTTAATGCGGCGACGCGTGGACTCAATACGCCACTTGACCCACTCGTGCAGAATCTGGCGCACGCCCATAACACGGGGATAGCCGTCGACGAGCACGTTGAAGTTGCATGAGAACGAATCCTGCAGCGTGGTCGAGCGATAGAGCTTGGCCATGAGCTTGTCGGGGTCGACGCCGCGCTTAAGATCGATGGCGATACGCAGACCCGAGAGGTCGGTCTCGTCACGGATGTCGGCGATCTCTTTGACCTTGCCCTCTTTGGAGAGCTTGACGATGCGCTCGATGATGACATCGGTCTTGGTGGTGTAGGGAATCTCGTAGACTTCGATGATGCGTTCTTCGGGAATCCAGCGCCAGCGGGAGCGGATCTGGAAGCTGCCGAGGCCGGTCTCGACGATCCTTTCCATCTCCTCGCGGCGGTAGATAATCTCGCCGCCGGTCGAGAAGTCGGGCATGGGCATGTACTCGAGCAGATCGCAGTCGGGGTCCTTCAGGTAGTGCATCGTGGCGGTACAGACCTCGTTGAGGTTGAAACCGCAGATGTCGGAAGCCATGGCGACGCCGATGCCCTTATTGGCCGAGACGAGGATGTTGGGGAACGTGGTGGGCAGCAGGCGCGGCTCCTTCATGGCACCGTCGTAGCTGTCGACGAAGTCGACCGGGTCCTTGTCGATGTCCTTGAAGATCTCGGCGCTGATGGGGGAGAGCTTGGCCTCGGTATAACGCGAGGCGGCGTAGCTCAGGTCGCCCGAATAGTACTTGCCAAAGTTGCCCTTCGACTCCACGAAGGGGGCGAGCAGCGCTTCGTTGCCCGTGGCCAGGCGCACCATCGTCTCGTAGATGGCGGCATCGCCGTGCGGGTTGAGCTTCATGGTCTGGCCGACGATGTTGGCGCTCTTCTGGCGCTCGCCCTTAAGCAGGCCCATCTTGTACATGGTGTAGAGCAGCTTGCGGTGCGAGGGCTTAAAGCCGTCGATCTCGGGGAATGCACGCGAGACGTTGACGCTCATAGCGTAAGGCATGTAGTTGACCTCGAGCGTCTGCGTGATCGGCTGGTCGGTGACCTCGGAGTGCAGGCCGATGACGTTCTCGGCGTTGACCTGCTTTTTCTTTGGCTGGTTCTTCGTCTTCTTCTTTGCCACGATTTCCTCTTGAACTTCTTATAGGCCGTCGTTATCGATTTGCTGCTATTGCAGGTCCAGCTGGTCCAGGTATTCCTTGCCGTGCTCGGAGATATGGCGCTTGCGGCCCGCCTCGTCGTTGCCCAGCAACAGGTTGAACATGGTTTCCATCTTGGTGACGTCCTCGGGCTCCACCTTGATCAGGCGGCGCGTCTCGGGGTTCATGGTGGTGAGCCACATCATGTCCGGGTCGTTCTCACCAAGACCCTTGGAGCGGTTGATGGAGCACTTCTGGTCGCCGATCTCCTTGAGGATGCCGTTTTTCTCGAGCTCGGTGTAGGCAAAGTAGGTCTTCTCTTTGCAGTTGATCTCGTAGAGCGGCGACTCGGCGATATAGACGTAGCCCTCGTCGATAAGCGTGGGCACCAGGCGGTAGAGCATGGTGAGCACGAGCGTGCGGATGTGATAACCGTCGACGTCGGCGTCCGTACAGATGATGACCTTGTTCCAGTTGAGATTATCCAGGTCAAAGGCGCCAAGGTTCTTGATGCGCTTGTCCTTGATCTCCACACCGCAGCCCAGCACGCGCATGAGGTCCATGATGATGTCGGACTTAAAGATGCGCGGGTAGTCCTCCTTTAGGCAGTTGAGGATCTTGCCTCGGACGGGCATGACGCCCTGGAACTCGGCATCGCGCGAGGTGCGGATGGCGCCTGCTGCCGAGTCGCCCTCTACGATGTAGATCTCGCGACGGTCCTTGTCCTTGGAGCGGCAGTCGATGAACTTCTGCACGCGGTTGGCCATATCGGTCTTTTGCTGCAGGTTGGTTTTGATGCTCTGGCGCGTCTTCTCGGCGTTCTCGCGCGAACGCTTGTTGATGAGCACCTGCTCCATGATCTTGTTGGCAGCGTCTTTGTTCTCGATCAAGTAGGTCGAGAGGCGCTCCTTAAAGAAGGCAGTCATGGCCTGCTGGATAAAGCGGTTGTTGATGGCCTTCTTAGTCTGGTTTTCGTAGGACGTCTGGGTGGAGAAGCAGTTGGTCACCAGTACCAGGCAGTCCTGGACGTCTTGCCACTTAATGCCGCTCTCGTTTTTGTTGTACTTGCCCTGTTGCTTAATGTAGGCATCGATGGCGCTGGTCAGAGCGCTGCGAGCGGCCTTCTCGGGCGAACCGCCGTTCTCGAGCCACGATGAGTTGTGGTAATACTCCTGCATCATGAAGGTGCGCGAGAAGCACATGCATGCGGTGATCTTTACGTTGTAGTCGGGCAGGTCCTCGCGGTCGCGACCGCGACGGTCGGCCTCGATAAAGAAGGGCTCGGTGAGGTAGTCAGTACCGACCTTCTCGAGCACATAGTCCTCGATGCCCTTGGGGTAGCAAAAGTCCTCTTCGGAAAACTCGCCGTCGTCGCCCTCGATGCGCAGGCGGAAGGTCACGTTGGCGTTGACCACGGCCTGGCGGCGCATGGTCTCGCGATACCAATCGTGGGGGATGCTGATGGAGGTAAAGACCTCAAGATCGGGGCGCCACTTGATGGTGGTGCCGGTACGGTCCTCATCGCTGGGCTCAATCTCGAGTGCCTTCTTTTTGGCGCCGACGACTTTGCCCTTCTTAAAGTGCAGGGAGTACTTGTTGCCGTCGCGCCAGACGGTGACGTCCATGTACTCGGAGGCGTACTGGGTTGCGCACGAGCCCAGGCCGTTGGTGCCGAGCGAGAAGTCGTAGTCGCCGCCCTGGTTGTTATTGTATTTGCCGCCGGCGTAGAGCTCGCAAAAGACGAGTTCCCAGTTAAAGCGCTTTTCGGAAGGGTTCCAGTCGAGCGGGCAGCCGCGGCCGTTGTCCTCTACCTGAATGGAGCCATCGCGAAAGGCGGTAAGGGTGATGAGCTTGCCGTAGCCCTGGCGCGCCTCGTCAACGGCGTTGGACAGGATCTCGAAGGCGGCATGCGCGCAACCGTCGAGTCCGTCCGAGCCAAAGATGACGGCGGGGCGCAGGCGTACGCGCTCCTCGTCCTTGAGCTGGCGGATACTGTCGTTACCATAGTTTGCGGTGTTTTTTGCCATACTCGCTCTCTCGGTGCTCCTTTGCTGCGTTTAAGTCATATAGATAGTCAAGGTAGCATAGCCCAGCCCATAGGCGATTCCAACCAACACGAAATCCATCGAACAATCGTTCGAATTAACGGGTATAGTGTTTAGTGGTAGCGCGGCATTGTTAAACAAATTTGGATACAAACGAATTTTATTTAATAGGGGCCTAGTTTTACTAAACAAAATCGAACGATTATGGGTGACACGATTCAAAAAATCGATGAGTTCGCGGATGCCCAATCTTACTCGGACAAAACCGAGTCGGTTCTGCCCGAGTAAGATGGAATGACGAATCGAAACTGCTATATCCGTATACCGATGACAGATATAGTTGACATCAATTAGTCGATGCAATATATTTCTGGCATGATGCAACGCATATTTGTCCAATATGACGAAAGGAACTTTATGCCGGGTAAGAAAAACCTCCGCATGAAGGCGGCACGCGCGGCGGCTGGCCTTTCGCAAGCCGACTTAGCCCAAGCCGTGGGCGTTACGCGCCAGACCATCGGCCTGATCGAGGCGGGCGGCTATAACCCTACGCTCAATTTATGTGTAGCGATCTGCAAAGCGCTGCACGTGACGTTGAACGATCTGTTTTGGGAAGACGAGATCGACGCCGACCCTAACGCTCTTTAGGAGTTCACTATGAAATTTGAAGATCTGAAAATCGTGCAAAAGTGGCGTGAATATGCCGGTCCAAAAGACGAGCGCCTGGAAGCCGAGAACGCGAAGATCTACAAGATTGGCTTTTATCTGCTTTCTTGGGGCATGTTGATGATTCTTTTCTACGAAATTTTGGCTCGTCAGGTTGCGTGGGTTCACAACAACGCCAGCGAAATACCGCATCTCTTTGCCACGCCGTTTGAGGCTGCGATGTATGCGTGGCTCGTTATCGTGATGCTGATTTGTGCGGTGCTGCAAACGCGAAAGGGCTATATCGATACCAACCGTTTTGGGCAAACCGAGCATCTTCCTGTTGGATATTTCCTGCTCCTCTGCGGTATCAGCGGGATCACGAGCGCGCTTGTTATCGCGGCGATGCGCTGCGTCGCGGAGGTGCAGATCGTGCCGCTCGAAGATGTCTTTTGGGCAGCGAACTTGGCGACGGGCGTGCTCTGTGGTGTGACGATTTCCATAGCCACATTCGCCGCTCTGTGCGCATCGTTCTTCACGGCGAAAAAGCGTCGTGCCAAGATTGAGGCAGAACTCGATTCCGCTGGCGACATCTAATACGTAATGGGCTGGCTCTGGGTATCCAGAACCAGCCCATTTTGATGTTCGATGAGCCGAGTCGGCGTCTCTCACAAAAGTAACTAGGAGCTAGCGAGGCCTATCCGAATCGACCTCATTGGCGGTGTCTTTTTCGAGCGCCGTGCGGCGGGCGCTGTAGGCGACAAGGCCGGCACCAACTGCGGCGAGCGCTGCTGCGGCTGCGGTTAGGGGGACGTTGCTGTCGCCCGTGCCCGCAAGCGCGCCCGCTTTTCCGGAGCGCTTGTTATTGCCGTGGTCCTTGCCACTGCCGGAGCTGCTTCCGCCGGAGCCGCCGCCCTCGTCAGTACCGCCGCCACTCGAGCCACCATCGCCGTCTACTGTCATCGGGGCGTCGTGAAGTCCTGTCGTATCCGCGCTGTCGCATACGCCGACCTGCACTTCCGAGCGTTCGCATGCCGCGTCGGGCACATGAAGCTCGTGCAGAACGGCACCCAGCGCCGAGTTTGCGCCCGGTCGGATCTCCTCGAGCGTTACGGGATCGAGCGCCACCAGATTATGCGCCTTCGCATACAGCGTGACGCGCTTGCCCACTTCGTCGCTCCAGCTCTCGGGGATGGCGAAGCTCATGCGGAACTGTGCCGTGCAACCCGGTGCCAGCACGGCGTTGCCGTTGTCGGCAACCAGCGGGTGCGTTGCAAAACGTGCGCCCAGCGTCTCGAGCGCGTACTTCACGCGTGCCATATCATTGGTCGAAGCATCCTCGGCAAGCTCTGGATCGTAGGTCGAAGCCATGCGTACGTTCGCTCCGAATCCGATGGATGCGCTGGAGAACGGTTGGCTGGAGCCCTCTCGGTACAGATCGATCGTGCCGGCAGTCAGCAAAGTGTTGCCGTCGTTTCGCACCGTGACCATGAAGGATTCGCCTGCTGCTCCGGGCACCACCGCGCCCGAGGTAGCGACCGCGCCCGTCGGAGTGGCACACGCCACCAGAGGCACTTCGATACCGTGCAGCTCTGCCTCGCTCTTCTCCGCGCTCACAATGTGCGTGGCGAGCGCGGAGAGCATGCCTCCCGACGTCAAAAATGTCGTTATCTGATCGACGGGATGGTCCAGCTCGCACATCACGAACGGCTCCGTGAACAGATCGCCTGCCAAGGTGCTGGCGAAGATGCGGAAGTGCTTGCCCATCACTGCTACCGGGTTGCCTTCTTCGTCGTAGGTTTGCCCCACCTTGCCATCGGTGTTCTCTACATAGAGCGCGCACCTGCCGTTGTTGCTTACGCTAAACGATGCCGGGCCACAGCCTGCGGCACCCACGGGCTGCGTTGCAAATGCCGATGCGCCTCGCGTCCAAGTAATATGCTGCAGCTGCTCGTTGACGGTGGCCAAAAAGCCCGAATGTTGTGGCCACGGCACCGCATGGGGCACCGTGGCGTCTGGTGGCATAACGCCCCAACCCGCAATGGACTGGCCGATCACGGCGTACGATGCGCAGCCGCAACCGCCTGCAGTCTCGTACGCAACGGGCACCACCATTTTGCCGTTGATATTCTCGGGCTCGCTCAGCTCGATACTCGACGGTGCCTGCGGAAAGCGAAGAACTTGGCGGAACGTCAGGCTGTCGCCCGAAACGTCCGACCACAGGGTGAAGCACTCCAGCGCAACCTCAGCCTCGCTGCCGAGCGCCTTCTCTGCGGTGGCTCCGCGGCGGTGGAGGTAGGCACCCGACAGGCGTCCGTTGACCAGCGCCTTGCCTACCGTGATACGCGGGCACTGCAGGCAATGGTAGCCATCCTCTTGCAGGCGGCCGCGCGAGATGCTGCGCCATGACGTATGCGACACCACGCGGATCTCGTCATTACTTATGCGCAGACGCACGACGGACAGTATGCCGGCTGTGCTTGCCGTATCGAAAAGGGTGTTGTCGCCGGCGGGGCGCTCGCCCGAGACCAGCAGCACGTAGGCGTCCTGGTTTCCTCTTCCGTCCGTATATTCCACCACGTCGAAGTCGTAATCGAATATGCCGTCGCGCTCCACGTCGCCCTCGCCAAACCCAAGGGGAAAGTCCACGGGCGTGGGAGCGGACCACGTGCCGTTTGCCTTTGTGTGCACCACCAGGCGCGAGCGGCCATTGTCGCCGTAGCGCACCGAGGCGATACGGAACAGGCATTCTACGCCGGCAATCATCGTTAGCTTCATGTGGGCTTCGCTGAGCACGCCGGAAAACAGCACGTTGTCGCTCGAGGGTTTTATGCCGCCACGCTCGTCCTCCGACACGCCGGCAGAATTGGCGTTCGGGTCCGCAACGGCGTTCGTTGACTGACCGATGTAGGTGTACTCATACATCGGCGCGGCATTTTCGTCGTTCTCCATCAGCGCGTGGACGAAATGTTCGACCTGTCCCGTGTCGTCGCTCTCCGCGTTCGTCTCGAGCTCAATGCGCGTGACCGTTTGATCCCAATCGCGCACGACAGGCGCGGCGTTTACGGCAGTGGCCTTAACCTCGGCGCGTGCGAGCAGCTCGGCGTTGGTGACGATGGTGGCCGATGCGATAAACTGCGGCACACCACCTGCCTCGGCGTTGCCGGCCGAGCCGAAGCAGGCATCCAGCGTATAAGGCGTATCTCCACCCAATGCCAGCTCAGAGCGTTGGAGCACATACTGGTCGCCATTGTTCACCGACATATTCCACGAATCGATGAGTGTGGGCCACGACCCCGACCAAGCCTTGGTGGTCCACTTGAACATTACGAACTGGAGTATCACATCGACATCGACGTCTGCACCTACGCGCAGCCGCGGAAGCTGGTGTCCATCTGCCTTCTCGTACCCAATGAACAGCGTGAGGGATGCGGCGCCGCGCACGGCAGACGAAGCGACGCCTGCAACGCCGGCGCCAAAGGTGACGGCAAGCCCGATCTGGATGGTGAACGAGCCCGACGTGTTTGAATAGTCGAGCGAAATGTTTTTAAAAAACGCCGCGCCGCTGCCGTGCGTGTGGGCACCCACAGCGAGCGCCAGCTTCGCCAGCACCCAAGGGTTGACGTTTAGGAAAAATGGCACCGGTCCTAGGGTAAACTGCTCGGTCCAATTGAGGTCGGTTCTTACCTGGAAGAGGGCCTTAATATTGCCGTATGCGGGGTCGTTGTTGTTACCCCAGGTTTTGCCCACCCAATCGTAGGCAAGCGAGCCGTACAGCTGTGTGGCGATATCCATCGTGAACAGCGGCGTGCAATGGTGGCGAAGGAGCTTGGTGTTTCTTGGATCGGTGCCCGAACCGGCACTCATACTCTTGTACTGATTCCACTTCCCCTCCATCTCGTCGAGGTAGCGGTTTGCCTGCTTGGCGCCCGACTCGCGCGGCGATTTCTTCCAGTATTCCGGATCAGGGTTGCCCGAATCGTTCATATAGCTGGCTGGTTTGTATCCTCCACCAAACAGCACGTATCCAGCAAACGAGAAATCGAAGAGGATCGGAAATGTGGGCATCCAGCACGTGAACTTATTACCACCGATGCCGGGAAACGATGCGGGGAAATCAAACGGAGTGATCTCTTGGTCCATAGTGGTGGGGACGATAGTGGTCGATCCGGATTCCGCCTTTGCCGCCGGCGCGGTAACAACGGCCATGGGGGAGGAGAGCGTGTAGGTTTTGCCCTGGTAGTCGAGGACAAAGCGCAGCTTGCATCCTTCTTCCAGAAGGCTCGACGCTGCATCGAGGAACTTGTCTTCGAGTGTGAACGTCGCCAGATTATCCGCGCCCGATGCGCTGGCCTTGATCTGACCAATCTGCGTGACGGTTTCGGTTGAGCTGCCCGCAGCGGGCATCACTTTATTGATATGCAATGTTGCCTGCCCGCCCTGCGGCAGATGAGCCTGCACGGTAAATGCGTGCGTATCGGGCTGCTCGTTTGCCGTGTCGTCCTTCGGCAATCCCATGAACGTGGCATCAGCGTACTGGATGTCCCATTCGTCGAATGTGAGCTGGCGGAAGTACGGCTCGCCGTCGGAAAGCGGACGCGTGGGCGCGGTTATGGCGGTGCCGCCCTGGATACGCGCAAGGGGAATCTCGACATCGCGGTAGCCCGCCATGCTAATGGAGATGCCGCCGTTAAAGTCGTACGCGTCAAGGAGCTTTGCCTCGTCTACGTAGCCTTCCGAAAGCGAGGCAATCTCAAAGATGGCGGTGCCTTCGTCATCGGTCGTGGCGGCGAGCTGCTTGCCTGCGGCGTAGCGCGACGTGAGCGTGACCTGCGCTCCCTTGATGGGCATATTCTTGTTGGCGACGTCGACCACGACCACACCAAACATGGTGCGCGAGAGAACGAGCACCCTGAAGGGGTCTTTTTCGTCGGCATAGGCTTCGGTGGGCGCGAACGGCAGCAGGAAGGCATTTTCGCTTCCCGGCACGCGAGGCAACATGATGCTCGCTAGCGAGGACGCTCCGGCAACAAGTAACGAACGGCGATCAAGCATCTTGGACTCCCATCCCGCAAATATCGGTGGAAATAATCCAATTTTGCGAGAAGGCGCTTCGTGGCGGTAGTGCCGTTCGATGGCCAAAATGTCCAAATTGATCGAGCGAAGCGCCGGGTTCCGGAACGCGTTCGATGCGCTTGGCAGCCCGGTCGCTAACGCAACATATGCGCGACCAGCTCGGCGCGTGTGCCGATGCCAAGCTTTGCGTATACGCCGGATAGGCGGTTTTTGACGGTGCCCGGCGATACTCCCATATGGCGTGCGATTTCGGCGTTGGTCCACCCACGACAGGCGAGCATGGCCATGGTGAATTCCGTGGTCGTTAAATCGTCGGCCACGTCCTCGCCCGAATCGGGGTTGTGGATGCGCCGCCAGCCGTAGCTGAAGCGGTACGTGATCTCGATGATGCGCGCGAAATCGTCAGGGTATTGCGTTTTTAGGCACGCCTCGATGAGCCCCTGTAAAAGGCCGTGGTGCTCGCCGATGAGCTCGATAAGGCCGTCGGGGCGCGCAATGTTCCAAGCGGTTCCGAAATGCGTCCTTGCGGCGTCGACGTCTTTGAGACTCATGCAGGCCATGGAGGCTGCCAGGTGCAGGAACAGTTCCGAGATGGGATAGCTTCCCTGTTTCATGATCAGGGCGTTTTCCGCCATGCCCAGACTGCGGCCATATTCGCCGCGCAGGTACAGGGCATGCGCCATCACGTAGCTGGCGAACAGGCGCAGGCCTTCGGGCAGATGCGCCGCAAGCGGATAAAACTCTTCGGCAGAATACGGGGAAGGCAGGTGCAGCAGGACGCTCGCGGCGGAGGCGAACAGGATATGCGTGGCGTGGACGGCGGGCGATTCCTCGTCAGTTGACGTATCGAGAATGCCCGCAAGGCAACGGCGGGCATCGGCGATACGGTTGAGCGATAGACTGGCATATCCGCAGATAAAGCATGCGGAATAGCGCAGCGCGGGGTCGGTGGCGTCAAGATAGGGGCGTGCTGTCTTGGCGGCGAGTGCGGCCTGTCCGCGAAAGTACAGCGCTTCTGCCGTGGCGATGGCGCGTGAATCGGGGTCGGAAATGCCTGCAACCGCAGCGTCAATCTGCCCCGGCACAAAGGCGGTGCACATCAACGGCATGGGAACGCATGGGTAGCCATCGCAGTCCATCTTCCATCTCCCAACAGCTGGCAACACTAGCAGCAATTGTACTCTTGTTGCTCGGGACTGGAATTTGTGGGTATCGCCTACGATTGTGCCGAACGTATAAAGGAAGAGTCTATTGGCGATGCTCCCAAGGTGGCTACCGAAGTCTAGCTGACCTTGGGATATAGAAAAACTGCCGCCCCTGCAAAAAGCTCTGTCGCAGCGATGGGAAACGTATCTCGTTCTGCATATAATGAGGTCATATGACGGTGCGTCTGCATACGCGCGGCGCATTTCCATCGAACCGAGAAGGAGCTCTGCATGGATCCCAACAAGCGTCCCGACGACATGGTACGTATCACCACTCCCGAACTTGCCCAGGCGTTCATCGAAGAGCAGGTCGCTGCAATCCGCGAGCAGATCGGCGACAAAAAGGTCCTGCTGGCTCTTTCCGGTGGTGTCGACAGTTCGGTTGTCGCGGCCCTGCTCATCAAGGCCATCGGCAAGCAGCTCATTTGCGTGCATGTTAACCACGGCCTGATGCGCAAGGGCGAGAGCGAGCAGGTCGTCGACGTCTTCAAGAATCAGATGGATGCCAACCTGGTTTACGTTGACGCCACAGATCGCTTCTTGGACAAGCTCGTGGACGTCGAGGAGCCCGAGGCCAAGCGTAAGATTATCGGCGCCGAGTTCATTCGCGTGTTCGAGGAGGAGGCCCGCAAGGTTGGCGATGAGGTCAGCTTCCTCGCCCAGGGCACCATCTATCCCGACATCCTGGAGTCCCAAGACGGCGTGAAGGCTCACCACAACGTGGGCGGTCTGCCCGAGGATCTGCAGTTTGAGCTCTGCGAGCCCGTCAAACTGCTGTACAAGGACGAGGTCCGCGTCGTGGGTCGCGAGCTCGGCCTGCCCGAGAATATGGTTGAGCGCCAGCCGTTCCCCGGTCCCGGCCTGGGCGTCCGCTGCCTTGGTGCCATCACCCGCGACCGTCTTGAGGCGCTGCGCGAAGCCGACGCCATCGTGCGCGAGGAGATCGACAAGGCCGGTCTGACCATCTGGCAGTATTTTGCCGTCGTGCCCGACTTCCGCGCAACCGGTGTGCGCGAGGGCAAGCGCGCCTACGATTGGCCCTGCATCATCCGCTGCATCAACACCGTCGATGTCATGACTGCCGAGGTTCCCGAGCTCGACTGGGCGCTACTCAAGCGTATTACCGCTCGCGTCACCGCCGAGGTTCCCGGCATCTGCCGCGTGTGCTACGACCTCACGCCGAAGCCCGTCGGCACGGTGGAGTGGGAGTAGGCTTCTACTCTTTTGGACGAATTGCATTGACAGGGAGGGGCCCCGCGCAAACGTGTGCGGGACCCCTTTCGTTTTACTGTTCGGCTAACGCTACAGATCATTTTGGAAGGCTTACGAGCATGGTGGTCCCGTCCTCGGAACTTGCTTCGACCTCTACAGCGCCACCGTGAAGCGCTGCAATCTCCCAAACGAGCGCGAGTCCGAGTCCTGCGCCGCCGTATGCCCTGCTGCGGGATTTATCCAGGCGAAAGAACGGTTGGAAGATGCTCTCGCGGTACTGCTTGGGTATTCCCGGGCCCTGATCCTCGACTCGCAGGAACACGCGGCTGTTGTTGTCGCAGATGGAGACGTTGACAGTCGAGCCGGGGCGGCTGTAACGGATGGCATTTTCGACCAGGTTAAACACCAGCCGATAGAGGAGCGTGTCGCTCCCGATTACTAAAGCGTCTCCAGCACAGTTGAGGGCTATGCCCTTATTTTCGGCAAGTGGCGCAAGGTCGGTGAGGACCTCTTCGGACAAGGGACCAAGTTCAACATCGTCCTCGCAAGGAACGCTGCGGAGCTCACTCATCTCGAGCAACACCTTGGTCATCCGCGACATCCGCTCAGTTTGTTCTTGTAGCAGGCCGAGCAGCTCGGCTGTTTCGGGTTGCAAACCGGAGTGCTCGGAGATGAATAGTTCAATCTGTGCTTGCATAAGGGCGAGCGGGGTGCGAAGCTCGTGTGCGGCGTTGCCGGTAAACTGACGCTGTGCAGAGAACCCTTCGCCAAGAAGAGCGATCATGTCGTTGAAAGAGGCGCTGCATCGTTGTAGCTCGGTGGGCACATCTTCATTGAGTCTGATTTCGCTTAGGTTGTCAGGCTGCACACGCTCAACCTGAGCTGCAAAAGCCCGTAGCGGTTTGAGTGCACGGCCGCTCGCAAAGTATGCCAGCGCGCCGCCAAGGAGTGTGACTCCAGCCGTGATGTACCAGGCTGTCGTGCCAAAAGACTCCTGTGCGTCATTTACGACGATTGTGACCTTGTCATCGAGGGCCGCTTTCGTTGGGTCGAACGCCTGGAGCGAATCTTCGCCGGTTGCGTTAAAGGCCGAGATGTCGCTGCCGATGGCATCCATGTAGCGCATGCCCGTATAGCCGACCAAGCAGTTCGTCAGTACGCATGCCGCACACGTCAGCAGTGCCGTCATAATCGTTATGCGCCATTGCAGCGAAAGCCCTTTCATTCTCCATCCTCCATAACGTAGCCCTCTCCAATCCGATTGCGAATCGGGTCGTATCCCAAAGCGCTGCGCAGCTTTTTGCGCAGTGACGAGATGTGCACGCGGGTCGCGTTGCTAAAACTGTTGACACTGGTATCCCATACGTGGTCGATGAGCTCCTCCTGGCTTACCGGTCGCCCCTGGTTGAGCATCAGGTATTCCAAGATACCGGTCTCCTTGCGCGTGAGGCATAGGGTCTCGCCGCCCACGGAGGCGAGGCGCGCCTTGGTGTCAAAGTTCAGCGATCCGCAGGTCAGGACAACATCGCTTTGCGTAAAGCGCCTGAGCGTGAGGCTGCGGATACGTGCCGCCAGCTCGTCAAGATGGAACGGCTTGGTGAGGTAGTCGTTGGCGCCCGCATCGAGTCCCGCTACCTTGTCGGCGACCTCGCCGCGGGCGGACAGCACGAGCACCTTAGTTTCGCAATCGGTAGTTCTGAGTTGCCTGAGCACGGTCATGCCGTCGACATGGGGGAGATTAAGGTCGAGCACCACAAGATCGAAGGTCTCGATATCGAGCAGATCGAGGGCCTGCTGCCCGTCGTAGCAGCAGTCGACGCTATAGGCCAAGTTGCGCAGGCTGCGTGCGATTGCATCGCACAGCGCCCGCTCGTCCTCGACGACCAAGATGCGCATAGCGTTCTCCTTGCATAGTCATTCGCGCTTAACACGGATTTTATAGTCGGTATGGTCCAATGGGTCGCGAAACGAAAGGAGTGGTCAGATTGTTCAAAGCGATTAAGCCTGTGGCGCAGGTGGCTTTGCTGATCGTTGGGGTAGCCATGGTTGGCTTTGGCATTATGCGCGGCGAGGCAGATGCCGTGCTGGCCAAGGCAATCAGGCTGTGCTTGGAGTGTATCGGAATTGGTTAAAAGAAAAAATACCGTATCGCATCTTTTGGCGAGATTTCGCGGATCCTTGATTCTCATGTTCACTGCAACAGCCTCAGGACTCAGCGCAACGCGTTGCGCTGAGTCCTGAGGCGCGAATCCGGGTAGGCAACCCCAGAGGGGCCGGAATCCCCCGGCCCGCGATGGAGGGAG
>NZ_JBBNGA010000014.1:0-67049 GCF_040095305.1 Collinsella sp. CLA-AA-H167 | reverse complement strand
TCGGAATCTCCCCATATCTCGACAAGCCGACCCGTAAACTCTCGACAGGAATGAAGCAGCAGGTAAAGCTTGCCATGGCGATAGCGACCGATTGCCCGTACCTCATCCTCGATGAACCGCTGAACGGTCTCGATCCGGGAAAACGGAAAACCTCCTGCGACGCGATGCGCAGCGAAGTGGCGCGGGGACGCAGCGTGCTCATTTCAAGCCATCTGCTCGACGACCTGGCAGACCTCACCAACTCGTTCTACTTCATCGAGGCCGGCACGCTCGTGGAAAAGATCAAGTCGTCCTCGCAGACGCTCAAGCAGGAATACCTCGATACATACGAGGAAGGTGAATGACATGAAACTATTTGAACAGCTGAAGTCCAACGCGTCGCGCATGGCTGTCTACGCCATCCTCGTGGCAACGGCTTTATGCGGAATCGCGGCACCCGTCTATGCGCTCAACGGAGAGAAAGGCGATGTCGAACCCGCGTACATGGCTTCGACGGTTAAAGACCGGTACAAAGCCTTCTCTGGAGACACGTTTTACGTAGCAGAGTACGACACGACCTACCGTCAGCTTCGCTACAACAAGGGCTACGACTATCTAGGCGCAGAGGCAATCAGCTATACGTCGGGTTGGTACCGCTCCAACTATGGACACATAACCCAGTTCAAGTGTAACTACCGTGTGTACAACTAAAGCAACCGGCCGGGACGAGGGGTGACGCAAAAGCGTCGCCCCCGTTTTTAACCATGCCAGCTGAACCTAGTTCAGTTTGGCTGATTTCCGATCTCAGCCGAACACATTGAGCGGAAAGGCCGTTCCCGCAGTCAGTCGAACGTCCCCGGGGCCCTTCTCAGGCCCCGGGGACGGCATTTTCCCAGTTGAAGGAACGGTGGAGATGTGTTTCGATGGGTCAGATTCGTGTCGTTCCGAAAAGACCGTGAACCTTTTGTGGGACGCGCGGCGCCGTGGTACCATAGCCGAGTTTGTTGTCTTGGTCGGAAACCAAGACGCCTTATGCGCTGATCGGTAACCAGCGCCTGACCAATAAGGAGTCCTACCATGAAGCAGGGTATCCATCCCCAGTATGTCGAGTGCACGGTGACGTGCTCCTGCGGCAACACCTTCAAGACGCACGCTACCGTGTCCGAGATGAAGGTCGAGCTTTGCAACGAGTGCCACCCGTTCTACACCGGCCAGCAGAAGTTCGTCGACACCGGTGGACGCGTCCAGCGCTTCGCCGACAAGTTCGGTGGCGCCGCTGCCGCCCAGCTCAAGAAGGCTGAGGAGGCCAAGGCTGCCAAGGCCGCCAAGGCTGCTGAGGCCGAGGCCGCTCGCAAGGCCGCCGCTGAGGCTAAGGCTGCCGAGAAGGCTAAGCGTGCTGCTAAGTTCGCCGAGGAGGCTGCCAAGCAGGCCGCCGAGGCTCCCGCAGAGGCTCCCGTCGAGGAGGCCGCTGCCGAGGCCGAGACCACCGAGGCTGCTGAGTAAATAGCTCGCCGCGGAATCGCTCGCATTCATGGCATAAGGGCCGTGCATCCATTTGGGTGCGCGGCCCTTTTCTTTTTATTGGTGCAAGCTAACCTGTCCCCGTGGCACCAAATGGCAGAGAGACGGCGTTTGCTCAGATAAAACTTGCCAAAATAAACCTGTCCCATTGTGGCAGGTTGGTCATAGTTATTACGTGGCGGTCGAGGTCGACCGTATAGGCCGCGCCTTGTTTGGCTAAAGTACAATCATCTGTGTTTAACTCGCCCGCAGCTGCACGGCGTGGGCGATGGCCAAAAAGGAAAACCACATGGGATTCATGTCAAAGCTGCTGTCCTTTGGATCCGATAAGGACCTTAAGCGCTACTACAAGATCGTCGACCAGATCAACGGTCTTGAGCCCCAGTTTGAGAAGATGACCGAGGAGGAACTCCGCGGCCAGACCGATAAGTTCCGCGAGCGTTACGCCAACGGCGAGTCGCTCGACGACATGCTCCCCGAGGCTTTTGCCACCGTGCGCGAGGCTTCCAAGCGCATCACGGGCATGCGTCACTTTGACGTACAGCTCATCGGCGCCATGGCGCTGCACGAGGGGCATATCGCCGAGATGAAGACCGGCGAAGGCAAGACGCTCGTCTCCACGCTGGCCGGCTACCTCAACGCTATTGCCGGCAAGGGCGTGCACGTCGTTACTGTCAATGATTACCTTGCCAAGCGCGACTCCGAGTGGATGGGCCGCATCTACAAGTACCTGGGCATGACCGTCGGTCTGCTCCAGAACAACATGCCGCTCGAGCTCAAGCGTCCGGCCTACCAGGCAGACGTCACCTACGGCACCAACTCCGAGTTCGGTTTCGACTACCTGCGCGACAACATGGTCACCCGCCCCGAGCAGCGCGTACAGCGCGGCCACAGCTACGCCATCGTCGACGAGGTCGACTCCATCCTGATCGACGAGGCACGTACCCCGCTCATCATCTCGGGCGCCGGCACCAAGTCCGCCAGCACCTACAAGGACTTCGCGCGTGCCGTGCGCGGCCTTGAGCGCGGCGAGGACGTGTCGCACGACATGCTCACCGCCACCGAGGACGTTGAGCCCACGGGCGACTACGTCATGGACGAGGCCAAGCACACTATCGCCGCCACCGAGCGCGGCCTTAAGAAGATTGAGCGCCGCTTGGGTATCGATGACATCTATGCCGATCTCTCCGGTCAGCTGGTCAACCACCTGCAGCAGGCGCTGAAGGCCCAGTACATGTTCCACCGCGACAAGCAGTACGTGGTCACCAACGGCGAGGTCAAGATCGTCGACGAGTTCACCGGCCGCATTATGGAAGGCCGCCGCTACTCCGAGGGCCTGCATCAGGCCATCGAGGCCAAAGAGGGCGTGCTCGTGCGCGAGGAGAACCAGACGCTGGCCACCATCACCTTGCAGAACTACTTCCGTCTGTATGACAAGCTCTCCGGCATGACCGGTACGGCACTCACCGAGGATGCCGAGTTCCGCGAGATCTACAAGCTGCCCGTCGAGGTCATCCCCTCCAACAAGCCCGTGCAGCGTGTTGACCACGAGGACCTGGTGTACCGCACCATCCAGGCCAAATACAACGCCGTTGCCGACGACGTCGAGCGACGTCACGCCAAGGGCCAGCCGGTCCTGGTGGGCACCGTCTCCATCGAAAGCTCCGAGAAACTGTCGGCCGCCCTTACCAAGCGCGGCATCGCGCACGAGGTCCTCAACGCCAAGCACCACGAGCGCGAGGCCCATATCGTTGCCCAGGCTGGTCGCTATGGCGCCGTGACCATCGCTACCAACATGGCCGGCCGCGGTACCGACATCTTGCTGGGCGGTAACCCCGACGAGCTGGTGCGCGAGCGCCTGGAGTACGAGGGCCTGACCATGGAGGACGTAACGCCCGAGCAGCTTGAGCAGTTTAACGCCGAGGCCAAGGAGACTTGCAAGGCCGAGCGCGAGCGCGTTCTTGCCGCCGGCGGCCTGACCGTTATCGGCACCGAGCGCCACGAGTCCCGCCGTATCGACAACCAGCTGCGCGGCCGTTCCGGCCGTCAGGGCGATCCGGGCGAGACCCAGTTCTACCTGTCGTTCGAGGACGATCTCATGCGTCTGTTTGGCGGCGACAAGATGGACCGCGTCTCCAAGATGATGGTCACGGCTGACATGGGCGACGATATGCCCATCCAGCACAAGATCATCTCCAAGGCTGTCGAGAGCGCCCAGCACAAGGTCGAGAGCATCAACTTCTCCATGCGTAAGAGCGTCCTTGAGTACGACGACGTCATGAACAAGCAACGCCAGGTCATCTACGCCGAGCGCAATAAGATTCTGGACGGCAAGGATCTGACCGACCACATCACCGAGGTCATGCACGATACCGTGTACCGCTGCGTGCAGGAGTTCTGCACCAAGGACAGTCACGATGGCGAGCGCGACCTGGAGGGCCTGCGCAAGTGGGTTGTGGAGCTCACCGGCCACATCGATACGCCGAAGTTCCCCGACGAGGATTATGAGGCCCTAGCTGCCGATGTCCTGGCTTACGTAGAGAAGTGCTACAACATGAAAGCCGAGCGCTTGGGCGAGGACCTGATGCGCGAGCTCAACACCCAGGTCATGCTGCGCGTCATCGATACCCGCTGGATGAACTACCTGCAGGAGATGGACTACCTCAAGACCGGCATCGGCCTGCGCGGCTTTGGCCAGCGCGACCCGCTGGTCGAGTACAAGACCGAGGCCTACGGCGCGTTCCAGATACTCGTCGACACCATGTACGAGGATTACCTGCGCACGGTTCTGCGCATCGAGATCAAGGCTGCCCCGCGTGTCGTGGAGCACAAGGAGGAGCCCGCGCTCGAGGGTGCGCACTTCTCCGGTCCTGCCGAGGTCGATGGTGACAACGGCGACTCGGTGCTGCGCAAGCAGGCGCAGGTGCAGGCCCGCACGGCTGTCCAAGGCGGACCGGCTGCCGTCAACAACGGTGGCAAGGTGACGACCTACCGCAAGTCCGAGAGCGACGATCCGTACGTCAACGTGGGCCGCAACGACCCGTGCCCTTGCGGTAGCGGTAAGAAGTTCAAGTACTGCCACGGCAGGAATCGTTAATGGCTGAGGCTTTAGAGGTAACGCCCGCCGAGCTGGACGCGTTTGCGGACCGGCTCGGTGAGGTTGAGTCGTACCTCCATTTGGACGAGAAGCGCACCCGCGTAACGGAGCTCGAGGCCAAAAGCGTCGCCCCGGGCTTTTGGGACGACGCCGATGCCGCTCGCGCCACGATGGAGGAGATCGCGCGCACCAAGGAAGATATCGCTGCCGTGGACACCGCGCGCGGCGAGCTTTCCGATGCCCGCGCTGCGCTGGAGCTTGCCGAGGAGATGGGGGATGACCCCGACGCCGTCGCATTGCGCGAGGAGGCTGCCGCTACGGCAGAACGCCTGGCCCGCGCCATCGACGAGCTTGAGCTTGCGAGCTGGTTTACCGGGGAGTTCGACCATGGCGACGCGATTGTGACCATCAAGCCCGGGCAGGGTGGTTTGGAGGCCCAGGACTGGACCTTCATGCTCTTTAAGATGTACATGAAGTACTGCCAGCGCCGCGGTTGGAAGGTCACCATCAACGATTGCCCCGCGGCCGAGGTCATTGGCATTGATCGCGCGACCTTTACCGTCGAAGGCAAGGATGCTTTTGGCATGCTTCGCGCCGAGGCCGGTGTCCACCGCCTGGTGCGCATTAGCCCCACCGACGACAAGAAGCGCCGCCAGACCACGTTTGCCGGCGTCGAGGTCATTCCGGTGCTGCCCGACGATATCGATATCGAGATCAACCCCGACGACATCCGCGTCGACGTGTACCACGCAAGTGGCCCGGGTGGCCAGGGCGTAAACACCACCGACTCCGCCGTGCGCGTGACGCATTTCCCCAGCGGCATTGTGGTTACCTGCCAAAACGAGCGCAGCCAGATCCAGAACAAGGCCGCGTGCATGCAGATCCTCAAGGCTCGCCTGTACGAGATTGAGCTCGAGAAGCGTGCCGAGGCCCTGGACGAGATTCGCGGACCCAAGACCACGATTGGTTTTGGCAACCAGATCCGCAGCTACGTGCTCTACCCGTACCAGATGGTTAAGGACCTGCGTACGGGCGTGGAGACCAGCAACGTCGAGGCCGTTCTTGACGATGGCGATTTGGATCCGTTTGTGATTGGCTATCACCGTTGGGCTACCGGCAACGCCGATGTAGAAGGCTCGGAGATCTAAAACATCGGGCGGCTTCAAGCCGATGCTAAGCCCAACGGTTGGACGGGTTTGTATTCGGAATAAACCCTGCGCAGGGGTGGTTTTTGTCCGGCGAATCGGTAGAATCGAATACAAGAAGAAGTTCAAAGCGCATCCGATGGGGTGCGCTTTTTTGAGGGAGGCAGCATGGCATATCGTCTGGACATTAAGCGCATTCTTTCGATGAACTTCTTTCACGACCTGCCCCAGATTATGTTGGGGTGCGCTCTGGCCGCTATTGCGACCGACCTGTTTTTGATTCCTAACGGCCTTGCTGCCGGTGGCGTTACGGGCCTTGCCACCATTATCCAGGCGGTCGGCGCATCGCGCGGTCTATCGCTTCCCGTTGGTATTCAGACGATCGTGATGAACGCCTTGCTGCTGCTGGTCGTTATGCGCGAGGGCGGCATGTTCTACGTGGTGCAGACGGCGACAGGCTTTGTGCTGCTGGGCTTTTTCACCGACCTGTTCGCTCCGTTTGTGGCGCCGCTGGCACATGCCGATCTGATGCTGCCCGCTATGTGGGGCGGCATCATCACGGGCATCGGTTATGGCATGGTGCTGCGCGCCGGCGCCAACACCGGCGGCTCGGACACGATTGGCCAAATCATCTCGCGTAATACCTCGCTGCCCGTGGGCTCGACCGTCATGGCGATCGATGTTGCCGTATGTGCGCTGTCGGCTCCGGTCTTTTCAATCGAAAATGCACTATATGCAGGCCTTTCGATGGTCATTAGCGGCTACGTGATCGATGCCGTGGTCGATGGCGGCAACAAGCGTCGTATGGTACTCATCATCTCGGACAAGTTCCCTGATATCGCTGCCGATATTATGTATGGCCTGGGTCGTGGTTGTACCAAGTTTAAGGCGACTGGCATGTATTCGGGTGCCGAGAAGCCGGTGATCATGGTCATCGTGAGCCGTCGAGAGCTCAATACCCTTAAGACGATCGTGCGCGAGCGCGATCCTCACGCCATTGTGACGGTCGCTGACGTTACGGAAGCCTTCGGCGAGGGATTCAAGGACATTAGCGCGTAGGGGCGACCGCGTTCCATCCAAAAGACGTTCACATTGATAAACCGTTTCATCAGCGGTTCTGCCTGCTAAATTGTTCAAATAATGATAAAAACTCTGGTAAAGCCATCAGTTTCCAGCATAATGAATGACGTACGTGCATTGCGGCTGTGTTGGGATTACCTTCGGTGCCGTGCGCATCTTGTCTAAAGAGGATGAAAGGAAGGCACAATGAGCGACGAAGAGCTCAAAAAGGTTGCCAACGAGGTAAGGAAGGGCATCGTCACCGGCGTGCACGCTGCCAAGTCCGGCCATCCGGGCGGTTCGCTCGGTGCTGCCGACATCATGACCTATCTGTACTTTGAGGAAATGAACGTCGACCCGTCCGATCCCCGCAAGGCCGATCGCGACCGTTTTGTGCTCTCCAAGGGCCATTGCGCTCCGGGCCTGTACGCCGTGCTCGCCGAGCGCGGGTTCTTCCCCAAGGAGGATCTTGAGACGCTGCGCCACATCGGCAGCCACCTGCAGGGTCACCCCAACATGAACGACACCCCGGGCGTCGACATGTCCACCGGCTCGCTCGGCCAGGGCATTTCCGCCGCCGTGGGCATGGCCGTTGCCGCCAAGCACTGGGGCGATACTTATCGCACGTACGCCCTGCTGGGTGATGGCGAGAGCGAGGAGGGCCAGGTCTGGGAGGCCGCCATGTTTGCCGGCAACCAGCAGCTCGATAACCTCTGCGTGATCGTCGACCACAACGGCCTTCAGATTGACGGTCCCGTCGAGGAGGTCAACGACCCCATGCCGCTCGCCGACAAGTTCCGCGCGTTCAAGTTCCACGTGGTTGAGCTCGCCGACGGCAACGACTTCGACCAGATCCGCGCCGCCTTTGCCGAGGCTCGCGCCACCAAGGGGCAGCCGACCGCCATTATCGCCGAGACCACAAAGGGCAAGGGCGTGTCCTTTATGGAGAACCAGGTTGGCTGGCACGGCAAGGCCCCCAACGATGAACAGTTTGAGCAGGCCATGGCAGAGCTCACGGCCGCCGGAGAGGAGCTCTAGGATGGCAGACGTCAAGAAAATCGCCACGCGTGTAAGCTACGGCGAGGCCCTCGTCGAGCTCGCCAACGAGCACGATGACTTTGTGGTCCTCGACGCCGACCTGGCCGCCGCCACGCAGACCGGTAAGTTTAAGGCCGCTTGCCCCGACCGCTTCTTCGATGTGGGCATTGCCGAGAGCAACCTGATGGGCGTCGCCGCCGGTATCGCGACCACTGGTCGTGTTGCCTTCGCGAGTACCTTTGCCATGTTCGCTGCCGGTCGCGCCTTTGAGCAGGTCCGCAACTCCATCGGCTACCCGCACCTCAACGTTAAGATCGGTGCCACGCACGCCGGCATCTCGGTGGGCGAGGACGGCGCCACGCACCAGTGCTGCGAGGATATCGCCCTCATGCGCGTCATCCCCGGCATGACCGTAATTGTTCCCGCCGACGACGTGGAGGCCCGCGCCGTGACGCGCGCCGCCTACGAGTGCGACGGTCCGGTGTACATGCGCTTCGCCCGTTTGGCCTCGCCGGTTATCAACGACCCCGAGACCTACAAGTTCGAGTTGGGTAAGGGCATTGTCATGCGCGAGGGCGCCGATGTGACCATCATCGCCTGCGGCCTGATG
Organism: Collinsella sp. CLA-AA-H167; assembly: GCF_040095305.1. Lineage (NCBI taxonomy): Bacteria > Bacillati > Actinomycetota > Coriobacteriia > Coriobacteriales > Coriobacteriaceae > Collinsella > Collinsella sp. CLA-AA-H167. The sequence continues at coordinate 58,600 of NZ_JBBNGA010000014.1, read as the reverse complement.
GTCGGCGAGGCTCTCGAGGCCGCCGAGCAGCTCGCTGCCGAGGGCATCGACGCCGAGGTCATCAACATGCACACCATCAAGCCCATCGATGCCGACCTGATCGTCAAGAGCGCCACCAAGACCGGCCACGTCGTGACCGTCGAGGAGCACTCTGTGATCGGTGGCCTGGGCAGCGCCGTTGCCGACGTCCTGTGTGAGCAGTGCCCGACGCCGCTCAAGAAGATTGGCGTCAACGACACCTTCGGCGAGTCCGGCCCGGGTGCCGAGCTCCTGCACAAGTACGGCCTGGACGCCGCCAACATCGTGGCGACCACCAAGGAGTTCTTGGCATAAGGCAAGACGAGGCAAAGTATCGCGTCGACAACCGCAAACAAGCCAGAACAGGGGCGTCCTCAAAGAGGGCGCCCCTGTTTATGCTGAATTTAAATTAGAGTCCTGCCAAGCAAAGTTCCCATGGGGAAACGGGCCCATCCCAACAAAGTGCAATTCAGACCCTTCCAACTTTGTATGCGCAGCATCTCAAGTTGGTGCGTCGGCCCCATAGTAGCCGCAGGCCGGGCGCAGGGTTACCTCCCAAATCTTTCCGCGGCGCAGGCCGGCGTTTGTCCGCAGCTCCGCAGGAGCAGGACAAATGCCGGCCATGCGCGAGGACGATTTGGGAGGTAACCCTGCGCCCGGTCGGTGAGACCCAAACCCCGCCATGCTTCTTATGTGCAGTAAAGCTAATGCTGCTAAAATACAAAGCGCTCATGTAGTTTAAACGCACGACGATAAGGAGCACCAGTGGGTAACCACTTCCGTACCTCCGGTGCGGGCGATGATGCCCCCAAGACGCAGACGGGCGTCCAGGGCAGTCGTTTCGCCACTCCGGATTCAGAGGGCCAGCCTGTTGCTCAGGCCCCCGCTCAGCCGGCAGATCAGGCACAGCCGGCATCCGATCCCTTTGCCTACAATCCCACCAGCGATGTCGCGCTTTCCGGCACGGCGGGTTTTGAGCCCGTTCAGGCCGTGACCGCTCGCGTGGAGCAGCCTCAGGCTGGCGCCGCCACGCCGCAGCCTACCATGGCCGGCATTCCCGACCCCATGGCCCCTGTGACGCCGGTTCCTCAGCCTGCGCAGTCCGGTCTCTTTGCCGCTATTCCCGATCCCACGCAGCCTGCTGCCCCGGTGGTCGAGAGCGATCAGGCCGCCGAGGTCGCAAGCCTCGATAACGCGCTCAACAACCCCGATTTTACGTCGGTGTTTGCGCCCATCGATCCGCAAGCCAGCCGCAAGAAGATGGCCAAGCAGGCCGGTGTCGAGCCCGTCATCCTTATGGAGCATGTCACCAAGATCTATCCGGCACAGCCCAACAAGCCTGCACTCGACGACATCAACATCGAGATCTATCCGGGCGAGTTCGTCTTCCTGGTCGGTCATTCCGGCTCGGGTAAGACCACGCTGCTGTCGACGCTCAACCGCGACGTCAAGCCGACGAGCGGCCGCATCTTGGTTGCCGGTCAGGACCTCATGAAGATCAAGAACCGCAAGGTTCCGTTCCTGCGCCGCCAGATTGGCGCCGTGTTCCAGGACTTTAAGCTTCTGCCGCAAAAGACCGCCTACGAAAACGTGGCGTTTGCCCTGCAGTGCATCGGCAAGCCCAAGGGCGTCATTCGCAGCCAGGTGCCGGAGGTGCTGCGTCTGGTCGGTCTGGCCGATCAGATGGACTCGCTGCCCGACCAGCTTTCCGGTGGCGAGCAGCAGCGCGTTGCCGTTGCCCGCGCCATGGTCAACCGCCCGCCGCTTTTGATCTGTGACGAGCCCACGGGCAACCTCGACCCGGCGATCTCGCTGGGCATCATGAAGCTGCTCGAGCGTATTAACCGCACCGGCACCACCGTGATCGTCGCCACGCACGACCGCGAGATGGTCGATAGCATGCACCGTCGCGTGATCGCCCTCGAGGGCGGCCACGTTATCCGCGACCAGGAGAGGGGAGGTTACGGCAACTATGGCACCAACTAACGTGGGCTACTCCTTCAAAGAGGCAATCAGTCACTTCTTCCGTAACTGGACTACCTCGCTCGGCGCCGTCATCACGATCTTCCTTTCGCTGTTTATCATCGGCCTGTTCATCATGGGCTCCGCGATGCTGAACTCCGTGATCGGCACCGTCGAGGATCAGGTTGTCATCAACGCGTTCATTAGCGATGACGCCGATCAGGCCGATGTTCAGGCTTTTGAGGCCGAGCTTAAGACGTGGAATAACGTCAAGTCCGTGACCTATAAGGACAAGGACGACGCGCTGGCCGAGTATACGAGCAAGATGTCGGGCAACGCCGACGCCACCATGAGCGCGCTCGATGGCCAGAACCCGCTGCCGGCTTCGTTTGCAATTGAGATGGACGATCCGTCCAAGGTCGAGAGCACGGCCCAGAAGCTCAAGAAGAACGCCGACTTCCAGAAGATCGCGGATGACGGCGACGTCAACGCGAGCGTGCTGTACGGCCAAGAGGAAGTGAGCCGCCTGTTCCAGGTGACCAACTACATCCGCATCGCCGCCGTGGTGCTCGTTGGCCTTTTGACCTTTATCGCATTCATCTTCATCAACAACACGATTCGCCTGTCCATCACGGCGCGTCGTCGTGAGATTGCGATTATGCGTCTGGTCGGCGCCAGCAACGGCTTCATTCGCGGCCCGTTTATCACCGAGGGCGTACTGCAGGCCATTTTGGGCTCGCTGCTTTCCATCGGCGTTCTGGAGCTGCTGCGCAATCTGATGATTCCGCGTTTGCAGGAGAGCATCGGCTGGATGTCGTTTGCCCTGCCGATGCAGTACTACCTGGTGACCTATGCTGCGCTGATTCTGGTCGGTGTGATTATCGGTCTCTTTGGTTCTGCCATAGCCATGCGCCGCTACCTGCGCGTGTAGGCATGCCTGGAATTCATCCCTTCCAACGGGTCGCCTCTTATGGGGTGGCCCGTTTTTTGATCTCTAGGGGACGGCAGGAAAGCGAATCATTTGGGTAGACTCTTTGGAGTTCGTCATCGATAGCAAGGAGGCGCCATGGGGCGCAATAACAAGCATAAGCGCGGTGCTCGCAATAAGCGTGGGCCGGTGCGCAGCGAACGCCGTCCGAGCCTGACCGGGCGCGTGCAGCTCCATGAGCATGGCGCCTATGTCATAACCGAGAGCGGCGACTACAAGGTTATGGGCCGCGGTAAGTGCGAGATCATGGATGGCGATACCGTTGCCGTGAGCATTAAGAACAGCCCGCACGGTGAGCGGCGCGCCGTGATCGAAGGCGTGGTTGAGCGCGCAGCCATAAGCGTGGTGGGTACGTACCAGACCGCTGGTCCGCTCGGTGTGATCGAGCCGCTCGATTCGCGCCTGAAGGCCGACTTCTTCATTCTGCCCGAGGATACCTCGGCGGATCGTCTGGGCGTCCACCCGGGTGATGCCGTTGTCGCGCGCATTTTGACCTACCCGACGCGCCTGGAATCGGGCACCGTGACGATCGAACGCCGCATTGGCGGAGATGACGCGCCCGATTTGGGCGTTCAATACGTGATGGCGCGTTACGGCTATACCGATAGCTATCCCGAGGCCGCGCTGGACGAGGCCGAGGGACTTTCGCTCGATGTGTCCGCGGCGCTTAAGGACCCGCTCCGCCGCGATCTGCGCGACCGCTTTGTCATCACGATCGACCCGGTCGACGCGCGCGACTTTGACGATGCCATTTCGCTTGAGCGCACGCCCGAGGGTGGCTACAAGCTGGGTGTGCATATCGCTGACGTTTCTCACTATGTGGCTTGGGACGGGCATATCGATCTTGAGGCTCGCCATCGTACGACATCGGTGTATCTGGCCGATCGCGTGCTTCCCATGCTGCCCGAACGCCTGTCCTGTGACCTGTGTTCGCTTCGCCCTGACGAGGACCGTCTTGCGTTTACCGTTGACATTGAACTCGATGCGCAGGGTCGCGTGCGGCATTACGATCCGTACCCCAGCGTGATTCGCTCGCGTGTGCGTATGGACTATGACGGCGCCGAGGCGCTGCTGGTGCGTGCCGGCGCGGTGGAGTATGGGGTGCTGGAAGGCGCCGCTGAGGATGTTGCGGCTGCTGAGGCCTCGCGCGAGGAGGCGCTTGAGCGCGGTCTTGCGTGCGAGGAAACTGCTCGCGGCTATAACGTCGACCTCGGCGATTTCCTTGTCGCCGCCAACGAACTCGCCGAACTTCGCCGTCGTATTCGTCGTGCCCGCGGCTCAGTCGATTTTGACACGGCCGAGATTCGCGCTCTATTGGATGAGGACGGAGTACCCGTGCAGATTGTGGCGCGCGAGCGTTCGTGTGCCACGTCGCTTATCGAGGAAGCCATGCTACTCGCCAACGAGTGCGTTGCAGAGTGGCTGGCAGACCGTGATATCGAGGCCTGCTATCGCGTGCATGAGGATCCGAGCCCCGATAGCCTGCACGGTGCCGCCGTTGCGCTGGCGCAGCTGGGCATCATCGACGATCGCCGTGCTGCCGGTATCGCCCTGGGGAGTCCCGATGAGCTACAGGCTGCAGTTGATGCTGCCGCCGGTACGGCCAACGCACCGCTCGTCAACACGCTGCTTCTGCGCAGCATGCAGCGCGCACTGTACAAGCCGCGCAACGAGGGCCACTTTGCGCTCGCCGCGCCGTGCTACTGTCACTTTACGAGTCCCATCCGTCGCTACCCCGATCTGGTGGTGCACCGCGTGCTCAAACTGCAGTTGGCCTATGAGCAGCTCGGCGGCAAGGACGCCCTGGTCCGTACGCCGCGGCTGATCGGCAAGGGGCGCGAGTCGCTGCCGCGCATTCTGCCGCAGATCTGCCGCGCATGCAGCGATGCCGAGCGCGCGGCAGATGCCGCTAGCCATGCGACGCAAAAGATCAAGATTGCCCAGTACTATGAGGACCGTCTGGGCGAGCGCTATGCCGGAACCGTCTCGTGGGTTAGCAGCATGGGCCTCTTTGTGCGCTTGGACCTGACGCAGGTCGAAGGCTTGGTTTCGATCAAGAGCCTGGGCAACGAGTGGTTCGAGTTCGACGAGGATGCGCTTACGCTGACGGGCGCCGACACGGGGACTCGCTATGAACTGGGCCAGCGCGTGATTATCGAGGTCTCGCGCGTCAATACCACGCGTGGGCACTTGGACTTTAAGCTTATCCATTAGCCAAATCTCGACTCATGGCGGGAGAGCGGAGGGCGGTCTTTCGGGGCCGCCCTCCGCATTTGGATCATGGCTACCTTGCCGTCTGCTCGGCCGCCCGCTTACCTGCTATTCGAGAGGTAAAACCTACCAAAATAAACCTGTCCCTTTTTGGCAGGTTTACAAGAAAGCGGGGATGAGATGGCGACGGTGTATGGTTATGCGCGGGTGAGTTCGCGCGATCAGAATCTTAATCGGCAGCTGGATGCGCTGGGCGCCTATGGCGTGGGCTCGGCGAATATTTATGCCGACCATGCGAGCGGCAAGGACTTCGATCGACCGCGCTATCGCGAGCTGCTGCACGTCCTGGGAGACGGGGACGTGCTGGTGGTGCTTTCTATCGACCGACTTGGCCGTAATTACTCCGAGATTCTTGAGGAATGGCGTCGCATTACCAAGGAGCTCGGGGTTGCCATTGTGGTGTTGGACATGCCATTGCTTGACACGCGCGCCAGGGCCAGCGGCGCGCCGGATGTGACCAATACCCTGATTGCCGATATTGTGCTGCAACTGCTGAGCTACGTGGCGCAGGTGGAGCGCGAGAATATCCATCGGCGCCAAGCGGAGGGGATTGCAGCGGCGCGGGCGCGAGGGGTCCGTTTCGGTCGACCTCGCAAGCCGTGCCCTCCTCAGTTTGAGCTGGTACGCGATAGCTATGAGGCAGGCGATATTACCCGCAGCCAGGCAGCAAAGTGCCTGGGCGTGTGCGTGGGGACGTTCGATCGCTGGATGCGCGAGGCGGGGTAGGGGTTTGCGCCGCTTTGGCGCTTCCTGTTGCGATTCAAATTTTGATACGGTGACGATGCCATTTGGGGCTACACTCGCTGATATTCAAAAAAGGAGGTAGGCCCTTGGCGCGCGTAAAACAAATAATCGGATGGACCGCGATCGTTCTGTTTACTGCAACGCTGGCGGGCATCTGGGTGCTGACGGAGCAAAATGCGGTGGAGACGTCGTTGCTGAGCGAGTCCACCGCGCGTGTGGTGGAGGGTCAAGCTACGGGCGTACAGGCTGCCGATGTCGCGGGTGAAGCTCAGACCGAGAACGGGATGACCGGGGGCACCGATTCGGCTGCTTCGAATGTCCGGTCTGGCCGACTTGCTTCCATTCGCATGTGGGTGGGCACGAACGTCCGTCGCGTTGCCCATACCGTAGAGTTTTTCTTCGTCGGATTGTTCGCCTCGGTGGTCGTGGTTTGCTTTTCCAGGCGTCCGTGGAGCGTATGCTCCCGTTGCGTGCCCGTGTTGCTCTTTTGCGCCGTCTGCTCCGTTGGCGATCAGGTACATAAGATCTTTGTTCCCGGCAGGCATTTCGACGTTATCGATTTAGGATTCGATGCTGCGGGCTATGTCACCGCCATGCTGTTGGTATTGCTGGCAGCGGTGTTGGTGCGCCATGCGACTCGGCCGATCGGCGCCCATGCGAGGCGCTAGCCGGTAACAAGCCCGTTTTTGATAATGCGATCTTGTTGAATTATTTTGTGTCGCGCGTATTTCCGAGCGGTCGGATTTGAGGGGCGAGCGGTAGAACGCTCGCCCTTTGTGCGCCGCGATGCGGCACAATGTACCGTAAAAGCTGTTTATATCCGGTACGAATCGTTCGTTGGTCTTTAATTCTTCTCAACGGAGGTGTTTGAGATGGCAAACGGATTGCTTTTGCGGCTTCGCGAGCGTGAGCTCAGCGCGAGCCCGGCGGAACGCAATGTCATCGCATATGTAAGCGCTCATCCGCACGAGGTGGTCGGGCTGTCCGTCCGCGGTCTTGCCGATGCCACGTTCTCCTCGCCCTCGAGCATTTTGCGCTTTTGCAAGCGCTTGGGTTTTGCGGGCTACAAGGAGTTCAAGCGCGAACTGATTGCCGAGCTGGCGCTCTTGGGTGACAAGAAAGACGTTGCCCTCGAGGACATCTCCATGGATGACAGCGTCGAACGTATCGTGGGGAAGGTGATGAAAAGCAACGTGCGCACGATCGAAGCGACGGCGCGAACGCTCGATTACACCGTCTTGGAGCGATGTGCGGCCTATCTTAAGCGGGCACGCGCGGTCAATCTGTTCGGTATCGGTGCCTCTCGTTTGGTCGCGCACGATCTGGCGCAAAAGCTCATGCGTGTCGACAAAGAGTGCCATCTGTACGACGACTGGCATGATCAGCTCTTGTGTGCCAAGAACATGCATGAGGGCGATATGGCAATCGCCTTTAGCTACTCGGGCTTGACGCAAGAGGTGCTGGGCTGCGCCGCCGAGGCCCAACGTCACAACTGTCCCGTTGTGGCCGTGACCAAAGTAGATGGATCATCCAAGCTTGCCACCATGGCCGATGCCGTGCTCGGCGTCGCTGCGAGTGAGCCCTTGGTCCGCAGCGGTGCCATGGCTTCGCGTATGGCCCAGCTTATGGTTGTCGATGCCCTGTACGCTGCTTACGTTGCCAGCGACTACGAACGGGCGACACATGTCATTAAGCAAAACTACATCGAGAAACAGGAAAGATGAGGTGAATGAAATGCTCGATTTAACAAAATTCACGACCGAACAGCGTAATCAAAGGTCTATGGACCTCGATACGATGACATCGCTGCAAATCGTCACGACGATGAATGATGAGGATCTTCGTGCCGTCCAGTCGGTCACAAAAGTGCTGCCCCAGGTTGCCACAGCAATCGACTGGGCTGCTGAGGCACTCGAGCGCGGCGGGCGCGTCTTTTACATGGGCGCAGGCACCAGCGGTCGTCTGGGCGTACTCGACGCTTCGGAGTGTCCGCCCACGTTTGGCGTGTCACCCGATCTGATTGTCGGGCTCATTGCCGGAGGCGAGACGGCGTTTATCAAGGCTGTCGAAGGTGCCGAAGACAGCGAGGAACTTGGCGCGAGCGACCTGCGGGAGCGTGGACTCTCGGACAAGGATCTTGTCGTTGGCCTGGCGGCAAGCGGCCGTACTCCCTATGTGGTGGGCGGCCTTGTGTACGCCAAGGCAACTGGGTGCAAGACCATTGCAATTGCCTGCAACCAAGGGTCAAAGATCGGGGAGAGCGCAGATCTTGCCATTGAACCCGTGCCCGGTCCCGAGGTGCTGACCGGCTCAACGAGGCTCAAGGCGGGAACGGTTCAAAAACTCATCCTCAACATGATTTCAACCGGTGCCATGGTCAAGATCGGCAAGGTATACCAAAACCTGATGGTCGATGTGCAGCAGACGAACGAGAAGTTGGTGGTGCGCGGCCAGAACATCGTGATGGAGGCGACCGGCTGCACGCGCGAGCGCGCTATTCAGGCGCTTGCAGATGCCGGCGGCCACGTAAAAACCGCTATTGTCTCGGTGCTGCTGGACTGCGATGCCGAGCAGGCTGCGGTAGCTCTTGGGCGGGCGCGAGGCCATGTCCGTGCTGCGGTGAGTGGCCATGAGAAGAGCAATGCCGATGCCCAATAGGTGCGCGGCGTGATCTGATACGACATCCAGACGAGATACCCAATACAAGGAGGAGTTATGACGAACAAAGAGCTGGCTCAAAAGCTGCTGGACCTTTTGGGCGGTAAAGACAACGTGCTGGCAAACGCGGCGTGCATGACGCGCCTGCGCGTGACCGTCAAAGACACGGGCAACGTTGACACGGAGGGCATTAAGGCACTCGACGGCGTGATGGGCCTGGTCGAGGACGACACGATGCAGATCGTGTTGGGTCCGGGCAAGGTGAATAAGGTGCTCGAGGAGTTCTCCAAGTTCACCGGCCTTGCGAAAGGCGTTGCCGACGAGAGCGTGGTTGACGCTGCGGCCACAAACAAGGCCGCGCAGAAGGCCAAGTACGAGTCCAAGCCGGTTCAGGCCTTCCTCAAGAAGATTTCCAATGTCTTCGTCGCCCTGCTTCCCGGCATCATTGCGGCTGGCCTCATCAACGGTATCTGCAACGTCATTAACGTCTCGACGGCAGGCGCGCTTGCAGGCGAGTGGTGGTACCAGGGCATTCGTTCCATGGGCTGGGCCCTGTTTGCCTATCTGCCCATCTTGGTGGGCTATAACGCGGCGCGTGAGTTTGGTGGCTCCGCTGCGCTGGGCGGCATCGCCGGCATGATGTGTATCGCCAACAGTGCCATGCCCCTGCTTGCGCCTGGCGCGGCTGATCCTGCCGCTGCCATTCTGCTGCCGCTCACCAATGCGCAGTACAGCCCCGCAGCGGGCGGCATGATCGCGGCTCTTATCGCTGGCGCATTTTTTGCCTGGATGGAGCGTCAGATTCGCAAGGTTATGCCCAACGCACTCGACACATTCTTGTCCCCGCTGCTGGTGCTCATCATCGGCGCCTTTGCTCTGATGCTCGTCATCCAGCCGGTTGGCGCATGGCTGACGACTGCCATCTTTAGCGTTTTGACCTTTATCTTCGAGAAGCTGGGCGTCCTGGGCGGCTATATCCTGTCGGCAGGCTTCTTGCCGCTGGTTTCCGTCGGCCTGCATCAGGCGCTCACGCCGATCCACGCTATGCTCAACGATCCCGACGGCGCTACCAAGGGCATCAATTACCTGCTCCCCATCCTTATGATGGCTGGCGGCGGCCAGGTCGGTGCCGGTTTGGCGCTGTACTTTAAGACCAAGAACGCCAAGCTCAAGAAGTACGTCGCAGAGTCCATTCCCGTTGGAATCCTCGGTGTGGGCGAGCCTCTGATGTATGCCGTTACGCTGCCGCTCGTTCGTCCGTTTGTAACGGCCTGCCTGGGTGCCGGATTTGGCGGCGCGCTCGCGGCGCTGCTTCACATCGGCACGGTTTCTCAGGGCGTTTCCGGTCTGTTTGGCCTGCTGATCGTCGTTCCTGGTCAGCAGCTCGGCTACGTTGCCGCTATGCTGCTTGCCTATGCCGCCGGCTTTGTCCTGACGTGGTTCTTTGGCGTCGACGAGCAGAAGATCAACGAGTTCTTTGGCGAGTAGTTTGATATCGCGAGCCGTGTTGCTCAGGGCTCGCGGCGCGCGGCAGATTTCTTGATGCTATGGTTGTGCCGGCGGGGCTAACTGCTCCGCCGGCCTTTTTTAAAGGAGTGTTGAAGCGTGAAAACGGGTATTTCGATTTATCTTTCCAACCCTCTGCAGGATATTGAGCGGACGATTGAACACGGTGCCGCGGCGGGTGCGCGCTATGCGTTCACCTCGCTGCATATTCCCGAGGATGGGGGAGCGGCGTATGCCGATAAGGTCCGTCATGTGCTGTCGCTGCTTTCCGCCCGCGGCATTGCGCTCATTGCCGATGTGGGGCCGCGCACGTGCGATTTGCTCGGGCTTGAGCGCATCGAGGACCTGCGCGATCTGGGGTTGGAATACCTTCGTTTGGACTATGGCTTTAGCGCCCGGCGGGTCGCGGAGCTGTCCGGTGTATTTCGCATTGTGGTCAATGCATCGACGGTGAGTTCTGATGAAATCGCATCGTGGCGTGAGGCCGGTGCCGATGTGACTCGTTTTGCCGCCTGCCACAATTTTTACCCCAAGCCTTATACCGGTTTAGCTCTGGAGGACATTGCTCGGGTGAATCTTCGTCTTGCGGCGCTTGGATTCGAAATCATGGCTTTTGTGCCGGGCGATGCCAACGTTCGCGGGCCGGTATTCGAGGGACTGCCGACGGTCGAGACGCAGCGCGGTCGCGCGTCAAAGGTCGCCCTCAATATGCTTGAGCTTGCACATGGCGCCGATTGCGACATTGTGTTGGTCGGCGACCCCGATCTTTCCGATGCGGGCTGGGTGCAGTTTGCTCAAGTTTCCGCCGGATACGTGGACCTGCAATGCGAGCTTGAGCCCGGTTATGCCTATGTGCGTGGGCAGATTCATCACGACCGACCCGATTCGAGCACCCTCATCTTTAGGTCTCAGGAGTCGCGTACGACGCTTAAGCCGGATTCCGTGCCGACGGATGCCGGAGCCGGCCTGCCGCGAAAGGCGGGGTCGATCGCTGTGAGCAATAGCGGATATGGGCGCTACGAAGGCGAGCTTGAGATTGCGCGGGTCGATCTTCCCGGTGACGAGCGCATGAACGTTGCGGGCCATATCACGCCCGAGGCAATGGAGCTGCTGCCGTTCATCAAACGCGGATTCGGGGTACGGTTCGTTTAGCGTGTGACCCGTGGGCTACAATTGGCCCATCATACGAAGGCGCCTCGTGTGGCGTGTGCCTGCGTTGGCCGATCTATATTCGGAGGATTCCCATGACCGTACTGTTTGTTGAATATCCCAAGTGCTCGACCTGTAAGAAGGCCAAGGCATGGCTGGACGAACACGGGGTAGAGTATATCGACCGCGATATCGTTTTGGACAATCCCACGGCTGATGAGCTTGCGACCTGGATTGCTCGTTCGGGACTGCCGGTGCGGCGCTTCTTTAATTCGTCGGGCATGAAATATCGAGAGCTGGGCCTGAAGGCGCGTCTAGATGCGGGCATGACGGATCGGGAGTGCTACGAGCTGCTGGCGACCGACGGCATGCTGGTCAAGCGTCCGCTGTTGGTGGGCGACGACTTTGCGATTCCCGGCTTTAGGGAAGCAGCTTGGACCGAGGCGCTGCTGTAGCGGCTGCGGAAAGTGCGACCCGTTTTGAGCGCTCGGGGTGGGACGTGTTTTCCATCGGAGGGCTCGCTCGGCTCAATCCTTGAGCTGTGCCCATTCGTGCGGACCGTAGACCTTTACGTGCTTGTTGGGCTTGCCGCTCCAGTACTCCTCGTCCATAAAGGGCAGATATGCCTGAACACCGGGGCAGATAAAGGGAATCCGCTGCTGTTGCAGTCGCTCGCGTTGGCGCTGCTCCAGGTGCGCCTCGGATATGACAGTCGGCATACCGGACAGCTCGACGAGGCTTGCCTGGATTCGCTTAAGGTCGGGGAGTCCCGCGTGCCATGACATCCGCATGATCAAAAAGGATGCACGGCGGTATTTTGCCTGCATCACCGTGATGGCGGGGCGCAGGGTGGGATGGATTTTGTCCCGTTCGGGCCAAAGGTCAGCAGTGATCTCGAGGCCCAGGGTCTCCCATAGGTAATCAAGCTCTTCGTCCATGGCGCCTCGATATCCGTGCAATGATGACGGTTCGATTGTGCCATCAGCCGTGAGTGCTGCATTGTTGTAATCTACCAGCGGTAGATGCGGGATGTTTTACGGGCTTTGGCGCCGTACGTGTCGCTGGCGCTTCACAGGTCCTTCACGTGTCGGCCGTATTTGACTGAATTTCAAAAAAGTCAAAATTGGGGCTTGCGTCACGGCCGGACTTCCCGTATATTTCTTTCTTGCGCAAAGGCACAGCCGAGCGCAGCGATGCAGTCATTGGGATGTCGTCTAATGGCAGGACAGCGGATTCTGGTTCCGTCAATGGGGGTTCGACTCCCTCCATCCCAGCCATTGCATTTGCTACATATGGCCCGTTCGTCTAGCGGTTTAGGACGCCGCCCTCTCAAGGCGGAGATCACCAGTTCGAATCTGGTACGGGCTACCAAAATTGAACGCCCGGGCCTCGTAAGAGACCCGGGTTTTGTGTATTGACCGATATTTAAGGCGCGCGTTGAGTCTGCCGCCCGGACCGAGGAGTTGTCATGGACCTGCCTATCAGCTTGGAAGACATCACGTATGCCGAGAACTATCTGGCGCAGGGCGACCTGGCTACGGCGACGCCGCTGCTTGAGCGTCTGGTGGAGCTCGCCGAGGAGTATATCGACGCTGAGTGCAAGACGGAGGAGAAGCGCCAGTACTTTAGCTTCGACAGCAAGTTTGAGCGCCTGGCCTATCGCCGCGTGGAGAAGGATCCGCGCGAGCTGGTGCAGGTCGAGGCTCCCTTTGACCGCCTGTACTCCGACATGGCGTTTGCCTACATTCGCCAGCAGGATTATGTGAGTGCTCGGAATGCCCTGATGCAGGCCGTGCGTTGGGATCCCATGAACTGCAACTATCGCTTGGACTTGGCCGAGCTGTTCCGCGCGCTCGAGGACAAGCAGGAGTGGGCATCGCTCTCGTTCTCGGTGCTGGAGCGCGCGAGCGACGGTAAGTGCGCCGCACGTGCCTACACCAACTTGGGTCAGTACTTCTTGGAGCCCGAGACCGAGAACATTTCGGCAGCCGTGGGCTGCGCGCGTCTGGCGCTGCGCCTGGCGCCCAATGATGCGCATACGACGCGCCTGCTCAACAAGATCCATACCACCTATCCGGATGCCGCGGACGAGAGTGACGACCATGTGATGGGTGAGCTCGCCCTGCAGGGCGTGCCGACCTCGCCTTCGGCCGAGATCGCCATCTGCCTGATCATGTGCGCGACCGATGCTGCAAGCGACGGCGACAAGCAGGAGGCTACGCGTCTGACGGTCCGTGCCCGCGACCTGGTGGGCGAGGAGGCATGCGCGGCGATTATCAAGCTGGTGCGCGAGAGCGATGCCGAGCTTAATGCCGAGCGCAGGGTAAAGCGCGAGGCTGCGGGTTCAAACGCCGATGGCGCCAAGGAGGCCGGCGATGCCCAGTAAGCGCGAGCGCAAGCTCATTTCCAAGAATCGCTCGGCACATCACGAGTACTTTATCGATGAGACGTTTGAGTGCGGTATTGAGCTGAGCGGTACCGAGGTCAAGTCGATTCGCGAGCGCGCGTGCCAGATTACCGATACCTTTGCACTGATTCGTGGCGGCGAGTGCTGGCTCGTGGGCCTGCATATCCACCCTTATAGCCATGGTGGCGTGTGGAACCGCGACCCTGATCGCCGCCGTCGTCTGCTGCTGCACCGCAAGGAGATTGACTTTCTCGACGGTAAGCTGCGCAACCGCGGCTATGCGCTGGTGCCGCTGGAGCTCTACTTTAATACCGACGGCCGCGTAAAGCTGCTGCTGGGCCTAGGCCGCGGCAAGAAGCTTTACGACAAGCGCGAGGATATGGCCAAGCGCGATGTCCAGCGCGAGATCGACCGCGCCCTCAAGGAGCACAATCGCTAGGCGTTCTGTATAAGTTGCGGTGGAATACGGACTGTTTTGCCTGTTTGAGGGGCTATTCAGTCCCTATTTCACCGCAACTGCGGGCGTCTCATCTTTCTTACTGTTCTGACACATATGTCTCAAAGGCGGCATCCGTTATGGGCACCGCCTTTTTTGTGGGTACATACATCCATGAGGTTCCAACCCGGGTTAGGGGAGTGATCGTTATGGACAAAACTGCGTTCTTTACCATGCCGAGCGGTCTGTACGTGGTGAGCGCCGCGGCAGACGGGCTGCGCGCCGGTTGCGTCATCAACACTGCGGTGCAGGTAACGTCCATGCCGCCGCGCATTTCGGTTGCCGTGAACAAGGACAACGTCACCTCGGGCGTCATCGCATCGGCCAAAGCGTTCGCGCTGACCGTGATCGATCAGACCGCCGACATGCTCTACATCGGTAACTTTGGGTTCCGCACCAGCAGCGATTATGACAAGTTTGCCAAATACGAGACCCGCGAGACGGCTCTAGGCATGCCCTATGTGCCCGAGCACGCGACGGCCCTGTTTAGCTGCCGTTTGATCGACACTGTGGATGTGGGCACGCATCTACTGTTTATCGGCGAGGTCGAGGATGCCGAGCACCTGAGCGACGAGACGCCGCTCACCTACGATTACTACCATAAGGTCCTGAAGGGCAAGACGCCTCCGAAGGCGTCCTCGTATCAAGGCTAGAAATGTTCTAAAAATACTTGCATTATGTTATTGATAACATATACTAATAAGCGAAGTACATCACCAGTCGCGTTCGAGAGGAGAACATCATGGCTGAGGAGAAGAAGACGTATAAGTTCGTGTGCATCGTTTGTGGCTACGAGGTTGAGGTCGACACGCCCGAGCTGCCCGAGGACTACGTGTGCCCGGTCTGCGGCGTCGGTCCCGATCAGTTTGAGCTCGTCGAGGAGTAGTTCGCAGACACACGGCGAAAGCCGAACATAGCTCTGTCCAAGGGCCTCGGTCGAATTCTCGCCCGGGGCCCTTTTCCTCCGCCCCCAAGGGATCGCGGTTGCTGTTGGCCGATCCTGTCTGTTGTGAGTCCGGCCGACCTTTTGTCTCAATCTGTAACATCTAACGGTGGAAATTTGGCCCACTTGTTACAGATTGAGACAAACGGAGCTGACCCTCGGAATGATCTCGATCTGTAACATCTAGACATCAAAAGCGGGTCTAGACGTTACAGATCGAGACGTTTGCCTAGGTAGGTGCCCCATTACATCCCTGTCAACAACACGACATCGAGAATCGTCACGATGGCACCAATCCCTACGAGCAGCGCGTTGAGCGGGCGCGAATTGGCGTATTTGCCCATGACGCGGGGTGAACTGGTGAGCCGTATGAGCACAAAGACCGTAATCGGCAGCTGAAGCGACAGCAGTGCCTGACTCCAGATGAGACCTTCAAAAGGATTTGGGACGACCAGGCACGCCGTCACTGCGCCGACGAAACAGGCCGCCACCCCGATCGAGGAATGTCGGTCGTGGATATCGTATTCCTCGTCGAACATGCCCGCAGTGATGGTTCCCGCCGCCATGCCCGCTGTCACGCTGCTCGATAGTCCCGCGAACAGCAGCGCTACCGCAAAGATGGTCGAGCTCGCCGGGCCCAGAATGGGGGAGAGCGTGGCCGCTGCGACGGCGAGGTCGTCTACGACCATGCCGTGCGCAAAGAAGGTCGTTGCGGCCAGGATGACCATGGCCGAGTTGATTGCCCAGCCCACGCCCATCGAAAAGAGCGTGTCAAAGAGCTCGTAGCGCAAGCGTTCTTCGATAACTTGCTCGCCTTGGCCTTCGAAGTGCATGGATTGGATGACCTCGGAGTGCAGAAAAAGGTTGTGGGGCATTACGACCGCACCCAGGACACTCACGATAATCGCGGCAGAGCCAGTGGGCATACTGGGCGTGATCCAGCTTGCGGCGGCTTGCGGCCAGTCGACCTTGACTAGTGCAAGCTCGGCCAAAAACGAGAGTCCTATCACGCCGACGAAGGCGATGATCCAGCGTTCGGCATGCTTGTAGGAGTTCGTCATGAGCATCGCCATCGATACTGCCGCCATGATGACGCAGCCCGCGCGCACGGGCAGCCCAAAGAGCATTTGAAGGGCAATCGCGCCACCCAGGACTTCGGCCATGGCGGTGGCGACAGTCGCGAGATAGGCACTGGCGAGTACCGTGCGTCCAACGAAGCGGGGGAGGTAACGTGTCGTGGCCTCGGCAAGGCAGGCGCCCGTGGCGATACCCAGGTGCGCCGCGTTGTGCTGCAGCACAATGAGCATAATCGTGGACAGCGTGACGATCCACAGCAGCGCGTAGCCAAACTGCGAGCCCGCGGCCATATTGGAGGCCCAGTTGCCCGGGTCGATAAAGCCGACGGTCACGAGCAGCCCGGGGCCGATATGCCGCGCAATGTCTAGGCCTCCGTGACCACCGGTGCGTCGGGAGCCAAAATGTTGTTTGAGATGGTTGAGCATGGTGCGCTCCTGCGTATGGGCGGCGTGACGTCGCATCTGGGTCGTGCGGCGCCACGCGTCGGATTTGGGTTGGGGCTACTTGTGCGCTTTGCCCTGATTGGCCACGGCGTCGATCTTGGCGGCGATGGTCGCCGGGTCGCCGATGTAGCGCTTGTCGAGGACGTTGAAATCGGTGTCGAAGGTGTAGACGAGCGGCACGCCGGTGGGGATGTTGACCTTGAGGATCTCCTCGGGCGTGAGGTGCTCGAGCTTCAAGACGAGTGAGCGCAGGGAGTTGCCGTGTGCGGCGATGAGTACGCGCTTGCCGGCGAGCATCTGGGGGCGAATCTCGTCTTCGAAATAAGGCCAGGCGCGGGCGATCGTGTCCTTGAGGCACTCGGTATAGGGCAGCTGGTCGGGCGCGATGTCGCGGTATTGCTCCTGGGTGTGGGGGTCGCGCGCGTCGTCCGGCTCGAGTGCCGGCGGGCAGACATCGAAGGAGCGGCGCCAGATGAGCACCTGTTCGTCGCCGTGCTCCGCGGCGGCATCGGCCTTGTTGAGACCCTGCAACGCACCGTAGTGGCGCTCGTTGAGCTTCCAGGATTTGATGACGGGCAACCACTCGCGATCCATTTGGCCGAGCACGATGTTGAGGGTGTGGATCGCGCGCTTGAGGCGCGAAGTGTAGCAGACGTCAAAGTCGAAACCGGCTTCTTTGAGGACGCGGCCGCCTGCCGCCGCCTCTTCGCGGCCCGTGTCGGTGAGCTCGACATCGGTCCAGCCGGTGAACAGGTTGAGCTTGTTCCACTCGGACTCTCCGTGACGGATAAGGACGAGTTGCATCGTCTGCTGGTCTGCTTGGTGCGCCATAGGGGCCTCCTTGATCTGGCACGGTGTGCGTGCCGTTTGCTTGACGCCGCAAAGGATACCCGTTTTATGCTAAAAAGTTAACCAAGACTAACAAAATTGTTGTATTTGAATGGGATGGTGAAGGGGGCTGCCGAAATGTCTCGATCTGTAACAACTAGGGATGGAAATTGGGCCTAGGTGTTACAGATTGAGATGTTAGATGCAGTGAGTTTACAGACCGCCCGGCACGCGGAAGGTGGCGTTGTCGATGAGCTCAATCGACACCTCGGGTGCATGCTCAACCTGCGGCACCCACTCGTAGGGCGTGCGTTACGCGATTGTTTCGAAACGGGTGGGAAACACAGCGGGCCGGCGATGCTCCTAGTATGCCTAGTCAACTGACTGTCTAAACACCTAGGGGAGGATCGCGATGCAGGCAGATTCCGCTCAGCAGCAGGGCCTTTATCGCCCCGAATTCGACCACGATGCATGCGGCATCGGCGCTCTTGCCGATATCAATGGCGAGCGCCATCATCAGATTCTGGATGACGCGCTGTCCATTCTGGTTAACTTGGAGCACCGCGGCGGCACGGGACTCGAGAAGAATACCGGCGACGGTGCCGGTATCCTGTTCCAGGTTCCGCATCACTTTTTCCGCAAAGAGGCTCAAAAGTGCGGCCAGATTCTGCCGGCAGAGGGCGACTATGGCGTGGCCATGCTGTTCTTTCCGCAGGATGACAAGGGCGTAGAGGATGGCCGCCGCGTGTTTGAGGAGGGTTGCGCCGAGGCCGGCGTGCCGCTGCTCTTTTGGCGTGAGGTGCCCGTCGACCCGCACGACCTGGGCGAGACGGCGCGTGCCTGCATGCCCACCATCTTGCAGGCCTTCCTGGGCCGTCCCGACGATACGCCGGCGGGTGACGCCTTTGAGCGCCGCCTGTACGTGTGCCGCCGCACCATCGAGAAGAAGGCCGACGCCGAGTTCGCCCTGCGCGACAAGATCTTCTACGTGTGCTCCATGAGCTCGCGCACTATCGTGTACAAGGGCATGCTCGTCGCCACGCAGATGCGCCGCTTCTTCATCGATCTCAACGATGCCGCCGTCAAAACGGCCGTGGCGCTCGTCCACTCGCGCTACTCCACCAACACCACGCCCAGCTGGGAGCGTGCGCACCCCAACCGCTTTATCATCCACAACGGCGAGATCAACACCCTCAAGGGTAACGTCAACTGGATTCGTGCCCGCGAGCCCAACCTGTACAGCCCCGTGCTGCAGCATGATCTTGAGCGCGTGATGCCGATCATCAACCGCGAGGGCTCCGACTCCGCGATTCTGGACAACGTGCTCGAATTCTTGGTCATGAACGGCCGTCCGCTCACGCGTGCCGCGTCCATGTTGCTGCCCGAGCCATGGGACCACAACGACAACCTGGGTGAGGAACGCCGCGCCTACGACGCTTACCAGTCCATGCTCATGGAGCCGTGGGACGGTCCTGCCGCTATCGCCTTTACCGATGGCCGTACCCTGGGCGCCGCCCTCGACCGTAACGGCCTGCGTCCCGCCCGCTATTATGTGACGCGCGACGGTCGTTTTATGCTGGCAAGCGAGGTGGGCACCATCGAGGTGAGCCCCGAGAACATCCTGACGAGCGGCTGTCTGGGGCCGGGCCAGATGCTCGAGGTCGATTTTGCCCGCGGCCGCGTCATCTACAACGACGAGCTGCGCGCCCGTTACGCCAAGGAAAAGCCCTACCGTGATTGGATTGCCGAGGAGACGCTGACCGTCGACGCGCTCGATGAGCCCGCCGCGCCCGCGCCCGCCGAGGATGCCGAGGTGTCCGCCGCCGTGCGCATGGCTAAGCTCGGGTATCACTGGGATGATGTTGACGAGGTCGTGCGTCCCATGGCCCAGCAGGGCAAGGCCCCGCTCGCCTCGATGGGCATCGACGCGCCGCTGGCCTGCCTGTCCAAGAAGACGCGTTCGTTCTTTGACTACTTCTATCAGCTGTTCGCCCAGGTCACGAATCCTCCGATCGACGCCCTGCGCGAGCATATGGTCACCTCGACCACGCTCTACCTGGGCAACCACGGCAACCTGCTCGAGGATTCCCGCACGGCCTGTCAGCTGGTGCGCTTGGAGCGCCCGTTGCTCAACGAAGAAGAGTTCGAGCATATCTGTGCCATCGACCGTGTTGGCTTTAAGACCCGTCGTTTCCGTGCCGTCTACCGCCGCGATGCCGGCGAGGGCGCGCTGCAGACTGCGCTCAAACAGCTTGCCGAGGACGTTGAGGCTGCGGTCCGCGACGGCGTGAACATTGTGGTGCTGAGCGATCGCGCCGGAGCGGGCGAGGTGCCCGTGCCGTCGCTGCTTGCCGTGGGCTGCGTGCACAACCACCTGATCCGCGCCGGCGTGCGCACCTTTGCCGATATCGTGGTGGAGTGTGGCGACGCCGTGTCTCCGCACGACTTTGCGGCGCTGGTGGGCTACTCCGCGAGCGGTATCTATCCGTACAACGCGCATGCGTGCATTCGTGACTTGGCGGCACGCGGCGATTTGGACGTGACGGCCGAGCAGGGCATCGCCAACTACAACAAGGCTGCGACCGCCGGCATCGTCTCCATCATGTCCAAGATGGGCATCTCCACGGTGCAGAGCTACCATTCGGCGCAGATCTTCGAGGTCGTGGGCTTTACGCCGGAGTTCGTCAACGCGTACTTCGCCGGCACGGTGAGCCGTGTGGGCGGTATGGGTGTCGAGGACGTTGAGCGCGAGCAAAACGAGCGCTACGACGCCGCGCTCGCTATCCTTAAGAGCCCGGCTCCCGATCAGCTGCCCACGCTGGGTCTGACCAAGTGGCGTCCGCTCGGCGGCGAGGATCACCTGATCGACCCTCAGACCGTCTACCTGCTCCAGACCGCCTGCCGTGAGGACAGCTACGGCACCTTTAAGGAGTACAGCGCCCGTCTGCACCGTACCGGCCGTGCCGTGCGCCTGCGCGACTTGCTCGACTTTGATGCCAGCGGCCGCACGCCGGTTTCGCTCGACGAGGTCGAGCCCGCGCTCAACATCGTCCGCCGCTTTAACACCGGCGCCATGTCGTACGGCTCCATCAGCAAAGAGGCGCACGAGTGCATGGCAATCGCTATGAACCGTCTGCATGGCCGTTCCAACTCAGGCGAGGGCGGCGAGGACCCGCGTCGCGAGACCCCGCTGGCCAACGGCGACTCCAAGAACTCCGCGATCAAGCAGGTGGCAAGTGCGCGCTTTGGCGTGACGAGCCGCTATCTGTGCAGCGCCTTCGAGATTCAGATTAAGATGGCCCAGGGCGCCAAGCCCGGCGAGGGCGGCCACCTGCCCGGCAAGAAGGTCTACCCTTGGATTGCCGAGGTCCGTCAGTCCACGCCCGGCATCGGCCTGATCTCGCCTCCGCCGCACCACGACATCTACTCTATCGAGGACCTGGCCGAGCTCATCTTCGACCTTAAGAACGCCAACCCCGGCGCGCGCGTGTCGGTCAAGCTGGTCAGTGAGGCCGGCGTCGGCACCATCGCCACCGGTGTTGCCAAGGGTGCTGCCGACAAGATTTTGATCAGCGGCCACAATGGCGGCTCGGGTGCCGCTGCGCGCGATTCGATCTGGCACGCCGGTCTGCCGCTGGAGCTTGGCCTTGCCGAGGCTCAGCAGACGCTGCTGCAAAACGGCCTGCGCTCGCGCGTGGTGCTCGAGGCCGACGGCAAGCTCATGGACGGCACCGATGTTGCCGTCGCCTGCCTGCTGGGCGCCGAGGAGTTTGGCTTTGCGACTATGCCGCTCATCTCGATGGGCTGCCTCATGCAGCGCGACTGCCAACAGGATACCTGCCCGGCCGGCATCGCTACGCAAAACTGCCGCCTGCGTCGCGGCTTCCGCGGCAAGCCCGAGCACGTCGAGCACTTTATGCTCTTTGTTGCCGAGCAGCTGCGCGAGGTCATGGCGAGCCTGGGCTTCCGCACCGTCGACGAGATGGTCGGCCATCCCGAGTGCTTGCGCCAGATTGAGGTCCCGGGCAACCGTAAGGCCAACCTGCTCGATCTGTCGCCCGTGCTGGCGAGCGCGACCTGCGAGTTCGGTGCCCATATCCCGGGTGCCGACGGTCGTCACTTCCTGCCGCAGATGGCCGCGGACAGCGAGCTCGACAAGACGCTCGACTCCACGCTGTTCGTGCCCTATACGGCCGATGCCCGTGCCCACTTGCGTCCGATTCGCTTCCGCGCTGATATCGCCAACGTCAACCGTTGCGTGGGCACCATCCTGGGTAACGCGGTGACCAAGGCACATCCCGAGGGCCTGCCCGCCGGCTCCATCGCCATCGATTGCGATGGATCGGCCGGTCAGAGCTTTGGCGCCTTCCTGCCGCGCGGCATTACGCTCAACGTGTGCGGCGACGCCAACGACTACTTTGGCAAGGGCCTTTCGGGCGGCGAGGTGTCGGTGCGCCCCAACCCGCATGCGACCTATAAGTTCGACGAAAACATCATCGTGGGTAACGTTGCGTTCTTTGGCGCCACGAGTGGCCACGGCTTCATCAACGGCCTGGCCGGCCAGCGCTTTGGCGTACGCAACTCCGGTGCCACCGTGGTGGTCGAGGGCTGCGGCAACCACGGCTGTGAGTACATGACGGGCGGCCTGGCGCTCATCCTGGGCGAGGTCGGGCAGAACTTTGCCGCCGGCATGACGGGCGGCGTGGCCTATGTCTTTGACCAGTACGGCACGCTCGATGCCCGCGTGAACCACGAGAGCGTTGAGCTCAAGGCCCCGACTGCCGGCGAGCTGGCGCAGATTCGCGAGCTCATCCAGGAGCACGTGGACGCGACGCAGAGCCCGCGCGGCATCAAGCTGCTCTACAGCTTTGAGACGATGAGCAAGCACTTTGTGAAGGTCATTCCGACCGAGTACGAGCGTGTGTTGGCGATTGTCGCTGCGAGCGAGGCTGCCGGCAAGACACATGCGCAGGCAGAGGAACTGGCGTTTGACATTGTGACCGGTCGCGCGAGCGCCGCGGATGTCGCTCGCTTCGATATTGCGGGCGGTGCTGCGGGTGCTGCGTCCGCGGCCGCCAGCTCTGTTGCTTCGACCAAGAAGGAGGCGTAAGTGCCATGGGTAAGCCCGGTGCTTTTCTTGATATCGATCGCGTGACCCACGAGCTTCGCCCCGTGGAGGAGCGCAGCCGTGATTTCGATCCGCTGTACGTGGAGCTCGACGACGACGCACGTCGCGCCCAGGCGAGCCGCTGCATGATGTGCGGCGTGGCGTTTTGCCAGATGGGCGCGAGCTTTGGCAAGGCACGTCCGAGCGGCTGCCCGCTGCACAACTTGATTCCCGAGTGGAACGAGCTGGTGTACCGCGGCCGCTGGGATGAGGCTGCCGAGCGCCTGTCGCTCACCTCGCCCATGCCTGAGTTCACGAGCCGCGTGTGCCCGGCACTGTGCGAGGCCGCGTGCAACCTGGGCTCGGTCGACGGCCAACCCACGACGATTCACGATAACGAGCGTGCGATCAGCGACCATGAGTGGGGAAACGGCGGCCCACGTCGCTTTGAGCCGGCAGGGGAGGACGCGCCCTCGGTCGCCGTGGTTGGTTCCGGCCCGGCTGGCCTGGTGGCAGCATGGGAGCTTGCGCGTCGCGGTGCTCGCGTGACGGTGTTTGAGCGCGACGACCGCCCCGGCGGCCTACTCATGTACGGCATTCCCAACATGAAGCTCGAGAAGTCTGTGGTCGAGCGTCGCGTGGCGCTCATGCGCGAGCTGGGCATTGTGTTTGAGCTGAATGCCGACGTGAGCGATCCTGCGGTGGCTGCCAAGCTCGACGGCTTCGACGCCGTTGTGGTGGCTGCCGGAGCCCGTGCGCCCCGCGGTCTTTCGGCTGCGAACGTGGATGCTCCGGGCGTGGTGTACGCGGTGGACTACCTGACGGCTTCGACCGTCTCGGTGCTCGATGGCGGTGAGCCTGCTATTGACGCACGCGGCCTGGACGTCGTGGTCATTGGCGGTGGCGATACCGGCAACGACTGCGTGGGTACCGCGGTGCGTCAGGGCGCGCGCAGCGTGCGCCAGTTTGAGTTCTTGCCGGCTGCGCCCGATAAGCGCGCGGCAGGCAACCCCTGGCCGCAGTGGCCCAACGTGAAGAAGACCGATTACGGCCAGCAGGAGGCTATCGCTGCGATGGGTGGCGAGATGCGTGCCTGGGCCGTGGATACACTCGAGGTGCTGCTGGACAAGAAGGGTGCGGCTGCGGGTCTGCGCGTGGTCGATCTGGACTGGTCGGCGGGAAAGCCCGAGCGCATCGCGGGCTCTGAGCACGAGGTGCCAGCGCAGCTGGTGCTCATCGCCTGCGGCTTTACGGGTCCGGAGTACGGTGTGTTCGATGCGGTGAGCGTGCCTGTTGCCACCGCTGGTCGTCCGCTGCCGGTGATGGCTGCCGAGGGCTCGCATCTCGCGGCTCGCACGGAGGGCGTCGCCGCGGATGCCGCGCCGGTGTATGTGGCGGGTGATGCCCGCAACGGCAGCTCGCTCGTGGTGAGTGCCATGGCCGATGCCCTGGCCTGCGCAGCCGAAGTCGCCGAGGCACTGGAACTGTAAAGTAGTCACGGAGATATTCAACAATCGAATCGGCAAGGGCTGTCCCTAACTGCCGGCACAAAAGGAACGTCCCTAAGTGCCGACAGTTAGGGACGTTCCTTTTAATATGAGCAGGACATTGTCAAGAGGCAAAATCGGGCCTGGCCCCAACGATATGGGGTCAGGCCCTCTCCCTATATCAACCCGTCCGCGGCCACCTCCTCGATGTGCGCGTCGAACGAGCCCGCCCTGTCGCCGCGCCCGTCGTGGGGCCGCCCGCCCTCGGCCCTCCAGTACGACGCCACGGTGTGCCTGTCCTTGCCGTAGCGCTTCGCTATGTCGCTGAAGTTGGGCTTTATGCCCGCTTCCCTGTACATGTCCAACTCTCCGATCAGGTTCCTCTCCGCCACGGCCCGCTCCTCCCGAAAGCATCGTTCGCTCGTCGATCGAAGCGTAAGCCCCGGCGTTGGTGGAAATGGTGAAAATGCGTTGGCGCAAATGGCGGGATTGCGTTGGCATGATTGGTTGTTGAGCGTTGGTCAAAATGGTTGTTTTTACAGTAGCGCTAACACGCCCCGGTCCGGGGCCTGGCCCTTGGCGAGGTCCTTCGGCCGCCCCGAGCACGTCAGGTAGTGCCACGCGGCCTCGACCAGCGTCTTCCTCAGGTGCTTGTTGCCGGCCTTGGTGATCGCGCCCCTGCGGTCGCTCTCCCCGCTGGAGTGCTCGGAGGGCGTCAGGCCGACCCACGCGGCGAACGAGCGGGCGTTCCTGAACCTGGAGAACTCGCCGGCCTCGAACACGAGGTCGGCGGCGGAAGCGGTGTCGACGCCCTTGAGGCAGCGCAGGGAGTCGACCCTCTTCCGCCACCTGGGCTTGCGGGCCTCGGCCTCGACGAGCCCCTCGAGCCTCGCCTTCTCCTCCGCCGCCCGCCTGACCGCGTCGACGTAGTAGGCGAGCGCGTCGTTGTCGGCCCCCTCCGCGAACCTAATCGACTCGATCCAGGACCAGTGCGCCCGGGTCCAGTTGCCCTTCCTGCGGCCGGTGGGCGTCCTCTCGTCGAAGACGAGCCCGTGCCTTAGCAGGAACTTGGAGAGCCGCTGCTTCGAGCGCGAGAGGTCGTCCCTCGCGTCCTCGAGCGCCCTGGTCAGGTCGCGGGCGGCCTCGCACTCGTCGTCGGGGACCCACACCTCGACCACGTTGCCGACCGACAGCATGCGGGCGAGGAACTCGGCGTCGTTGCGGTCGTTCTTCCTGCGCCTGTCCGCGCTGGGCTTGATCATCTTCGAGACGGCGCCGACCACGCAGTCGACCCCCAGGCCGGAGAGCCTCTTCTGCAGGTCGAAGCCCGTGACCCCGGACTCGTACACGCACCTGGCCCCGGGGTCCACGGAGCGGACCCACTCCGCGACGGCGCCGGCGTCGTAGCCGAAGGTCGCGCAGCGCACCTCCCCGGTCATGACGTCGAGGGAGACGGCCTTTATCGAGCGGGCGTGGACGTCGAGGCCGACGAAGGTGGTAGTATCGAGCATGGGAGCCCCTTCCATGAATGCGGCGTGGCCGCCGCGGCTGAATTAGACACTCACCATTGTCGGCCTAATCCGCGGCCTTTCATGCAGCAGGGGCTCTCAATGTTTTTATGTCCTGCTCATATCGTCTGTGCCGGCATTCGGGGACACTCCTTGCGGATTTGCGAGCAGTTTGCGCGTTTGTCGACGTAAGGATGTTCATTTGTCGACTTCTTGGGCTGTGGTCACCTGTTGTTTCTGTGGTGGCTGCAGGCATCTGGCTCAAAAGGGCGGGTTGGCCGTCTATGTTTGCCTGCGGTTTTGTTGCGGTGCGCATTTTCGGTCAAGCTTTTCGTCAAGTGTTTGGTCAGCATCTGGTTTGCAGCCGGAGGCCTATTTTGCCCGCGCTGGTCGTGGCTGCCCACCCTCCTCGTAAGCTCAAATTGAGGTCCATCAGTTTGAGGAGGATGCCATGACTGACCACGCTTTTGACCGAGCAGAGCTGGCTGAAGCCGTCGGCAACGATATTGCCGACATGGCTCACTTTTGGATGCTGCGGAAGTTTCAATTCCTGGAGCCGGCACGCGAACAGTTCGAGGTCATTGTCGACCCGTGGCTCAGCTATTGCGAGGGGCCTTCTCAAAACGAAATCATGGCCTACAACATGGCGTTTACCGATTGGCTGCTGTTTGAGCGCCCCTATCGCCATGGCAAAACGCTGCTCGAGCTATATGTTGACGAGCCGCCGGCATCGCTTTCGCCTGCCTCGCTCAAGCGGCTCGAGCAGGTACGCGACACGCAGTATTTCTCGCGCTTTGGCATTTTGGACAAGAATCCTGCGTCCGGCATGGTCGTGCTGAAGGACACGCGCACCGATCATCGCTTTGATGTCTACGACCCGCATATCGTGCAGAAGGAGCATTGGAACGACGGCGTGATTGCGGTGCGCCTCGCCTGCGTCGACGATGTCTGGCTTACGGCGGGACAGCTCTACCTGTATGACATCGCGCGCCTGAACGACACGGCGGTCGACGGACCGGGTGCGGTGCATCCCGAGGATCTGCAGGACGGCTTTGACACCTCGTGCATCAGCTTCTTCTTGCGTCTGGTCCGCGACATCATGGGCGCCCAGGGGCGGTACGTAAAGTCCCTCAACATCTACGAACAGGAGTGGGAGTAGAGGATGGGCGGTTGTCGCCTGCCTTGCCTTCTGCCCTTTTGTCTCGATCTGTAACGTTTGGGGACAAAAACCAGTCTATCTGTTACAGACCGAGACGAATGCTTGGGCGCCGCTGGTTTGTCTAAATCTGTAACGTTTAGGGGCCTGGAGAACGTCTTACTGTTACAGATCGAGACGTTTGGCACCTGGCTGGGGGGATGTCTCAATCTGTAACATCTACAGTCCAAAAATCGGTCTTCTTGTTACAGATCAAGACGTTTGTCGGTGGAGGCAACGGTGACGATGGTCCATTTGTCCGATGTGGTGGTGATGGAAGTGTCTAATACCGTTTTCAAGCACAAGCATACGACTCGCAACACGTTGGCGCGGAATAGGATGCTCGCGCGACTCACGGAGGCGACCGAGCAAGGTGCGCTGCTCGCAACGCATGACAATGCCGAGCTCATGTGGCTGCGGCGTCATGTTGGAACCGACGATATCGCGGAACCCGAGCCGTATTTGTTCTGCTTTCAACATGATTGGGGTGTGCTGACGCCGGCGGAGCGAACGCTGCGTACCCTCAAAGGGCTTGCAGAGTTTCATCCCGATTGGGCGTTTTGGGGCTATGACGCGGCGCTTTTGTGGGGTCTGGAGGTGCCGAATGATCTGCTTGGGTCGCGTTTTCTTGTTAAGACGGGTTGTTCGGTGACGTTGAGCGGCGGGTGCAGGTTGTTGCGTCCGCAGATGGCGGGCGCACTCGAGCATGTTGATGGAGTGCGGGTGACGTCGTTTTGGCGCACGGTGGAGGATTGCCTACTGCGTGCGCCGTTCTCCTACGGGTTGGCGATTGCCGATTCTGCACTGCGGGCGAAAGGCGTATCACGTGGGGATTTGTGCGAGCGCCTCCGCGCCGATTGCGAGGGCAGGCGAGGGTATCGCAGGGCACAGGTGATTGCGTCGTATGCGGACGGGCTGTCTGAAAACGGCGGTGAGTCTCGGTTCCGAGCATTCTTTATTGCGTACGGCTTTCCGGTTCCGGAGCTGCAGGTGGAGTTTCGCGACCCGCTCGATCCGAGCCAGGTGTTTCGCGTCGACTATTTTTGGCGGCTCGAGGACGGGACGTGTGTCATCGGCGAGCTCGACGGAAAGGGGAAGTACACCTTGCAGAGCGGCGAGGGTCGGGAGTCGGTTGACCCATTCGTGGCAGAGCGTCAGCGGGAATCTCATCTGACAATGCTCGGGCATAAGGTGCTTCGGTTTACGTTTAGCGAACTCAAAGACCCGGGGAAGCTGGTCGAGAAAATGAGGCTGGCGGGTATTCCTCGGCAGGTTGAATTGGCTGAGGAGTGGAGATGCCAGTGGTATGGGCGCTGAGAGGTTTTGCCTCGATCTGTAACGTTTAGAGGTTGTTTGAGCTCGTAATTGTTACAGATCGAGACAAGCCGGTGAAACGTCGACCGAATGTCTCGATCTGTAACATCAAGGGGCCCAATAACCCTGTACCTGTTACAGATCGAGACATTTCCCTGGTGTCGCTGGGGTGGGACTGCAACGTGTTCCGTCTCCCCACATCCCCTCTTCCTTCCGTTAACCGATGCGTCTGCAGCAATCCAGCGGGACTAGGTGATAATGGACAAATGTTCAAGTTAATCGTGAGGGAGGAGCTCGATATGGCATCTGCCGATCGTTCCACGTTGTTTATCAATGCGACCATTCTGGATGGTTCGGAACATATGGAGCCGCAACCCGATATGGCCGTGACTGTTGAGCGCGGCGTCATCACCTGGATGGGGCCGAGTGCTGTGGCACAGGCGCCTGCAGGTGCCGAGGTTATCGACCTGGGTGGTGCGTATCTCATGCCCGGTCTCATCAACATGCACGTGCACCTGTGCGGCTCGGGCAAGCCCGTCTCGGCCGGCGATGCGGGAGCGCTGATGAAGAAACTCGATAATCCCGTGGGCCGTGCCATCGTCCGCCGCATCCTCAAGGGCAGTGCCCAGCAGCAGCTGGCAAGCGGCGTGACCACAGTGCGCGGCGCGGGCGACCCGCTGTTTGCCGATCTTTCCGTGCGCAACGCCATCGACGCCGGCAAGTATCAGGGTCCGCGTCTGGTGGCGCCGGGAACGGGCGTCACGGTGCCGGGCGGCCATGGTGCGGGCTTGTTCGCCCAGGTGGCTAATAGTCCCGCCGAGGCGGCCGAACAGGTGCGCGATCTGTATGCGCGCGGTGCCGACGTCATCAAGTTGTTCGTGACGGGCGGCGTGTTCGACGCGACCGAAGTAGGCGAGCCGGGTGTGCTGCGCATGCCGCTCGATGTCGCCGCGGCGGCATGCAAGGCGGCGCACGAGGTCGGCCTTCCGGTCATGGCTCATGTCGAGAGCACCGAGGGCGTGAAGGCCGCGCTTGAGGCCGGGGTCGACACGATCGAGCACGGCGCCCCGATGACGCCCGAGATCCTGGAGCTGTATCGCGGCGCCGCGGGCACACAGCTCGAGGGACGCGCGCCGAGCGTGACCTGCACGATCAGCCCGGCGCTGCCGTTTGTGTTGCTCGATCCGGAAAAGACTCATTCGACTGACACGCAAAAGAAGAACGGCGACATCGTGTGCTCGGGCATCATCGAGAGCGCCCGTGCCGCACTGGAAGCTGGCATTAAGGTGGGCCTTGGCACAGATTCAAGCTGCCCGTTCGTGACGCAGTACGACATGTGGCGCGAGGTGGCCTATTTTGCCAAGTACGTGGGCGTGAGCAATGCCTTCGCGCTGCATACGGCTACGCAAGTCAATGCCGAGCTGCTGGGGCTGGGCGGCGAGACCGGCACGATCGAGTGCGGCAAGGCCGCCGATATCCTGGTGACGCGCAAGAACCCGCTCGATGACCTGTGCGCTCTGCGTGAGCCGATGCATGTGATGTGCCGCGGCGATCTGGTGCGCAAGCTGAAGGTGAAGCGCATCCCCGAGGTGGATGCCGAGCTCGACGCGATTATGGCCATGCCGGCCGAGGCGCTGGCCGAGGAGCTCGCCCGCGACGGTGTGGCGTAGATGTGACAAAGGGGCAGCACCGTTGCCGCATACAAAAAGCCGAGGTCTCAACACGAGGCCTCGGCTTTTTTATCGAACAAATACTTAAGATTTGGGACAAACAAACCTGATTAATTTGTCCCGCGTGCGGGCGCTAGGAGCGGGTTTCCATCTTGGCGTGGCACTTAGGGCAGGTGACGCGGATCTTGCCTTTGCCCTTGGGGACGGAGAGCATCTGACCGCAGTTGGGGCACTTGAGATATGCCGTGGTCTTGCGGCCCTTCCACATCTTCTTGGCCGTTCGCTTGGCACGCTCAAAGTCTTCCTTACTGGTGCCGGCCGCGCGTGAGGTGCTGGCCGCTGCGGCCCCGCTGCCCAAGCTGGCGACGAACTTGCCCAAGCCGGGAACATTGGCAGTCGCGGCGACAAAGGCCTCGTTCTCTTTGCGACGTGCATCGATATTTTTGGACATGCCGCGCAGCACGCCAATCACGATGACGGCGATGGCAATCCAGCTGAGCCACTGGATGCGGGCTATCGATCCGATCATCGCGATGACGATGCCGGAAAAGCCCATAACGATGGTGAGCTCATCGGCGCCATTGCGGCCCTTCATAAAGTCATTCATGCAAATTGCCTTTCGTTCGATATGCTGCACGCCTTTATACCCGATTTAGAGCAAGGGGGACAGGTCAATCTGCACCAAGGTGGTGCAAACATACCTGTCCCCGATGCACCAAGAAGGTGCAAAGCAGTCCGTCCCCAATGCCCCAATTACTTGGAGAGCTTGTCGACGACGCGTTCGATCTCGGCGAGCTTGGCGGCCTTGAGGTCTTCGTCGCCCGATTCGATTGCCGAAGTCACGCAGCCCTCGATATGCGCCTTGAGCACGTCGGCGTTGATGCGCGCAATGAGCGCCTGCGTTGCCATGAGCTGCGTGGAAATATCGACGCAGTAGCGGTCCTCCTCGACCATCCGCAGGATGCCGTCGATCTGGCCGCGTGCCGTCTTGAGCATGCGGGTCACCGATTTGTGGTCTGCCATCATGGCGGGTCCTCGTTTCTGGTCGATGGGGTCGAATGCTTCTGGTAGCTGCTACGCGGCGGTCACGGATAGGGCGTGGAACTTCTCGCCGGCGCTCTCGACAGCGGCGGCGAGCTGCTCGGCGGTCACGGTGTCGGCGCACTCCACCTGGACGGTCTGAGTCTCGTGATCGGCATCGGCGTCGGTCACGCCGGCAACGTTGAGCAACGCCGTCTCGACGGTGGCGTCGCAGTGGCCGCACATGAGGCCGGAAGTCTTGATTGTGTATCGCATCGGTATTCCTCTCTGTTGTGTCGGCTTTCCCAGGCACCCGACCTTGACCTTCAAGCCGTCGCTCGCGTACCAAAGTACGCGTCGCTCCTCTTTCAGGTCAATCTCTGGCACCTGGAAAACCCGTTCTAAATGGACTTAAGGGTGAACCTATTTTGCCACTTTAGGCTTAAAGGTTCGTAGGCGCAGCGCATTGCTTACGACGCACACGCTCGACAGGCTCATGGCCGCGGCGCCAAACATCGGCGAGAGCTGCCATCCGGTGAGCGGGAAGAACACGCCCGCCGCCAGCGGAATGCCGATGCCGTTGTAGAACAGTGCCCAGAACAGGTCCTGCTTGATGTTGCGGATCGTGGCGCGTGAAAGCTCGATGGCTCGGGCGACGTCCATGAGGTCGCTGCGCATGAGTACCACGTCGGCGCCCTCCTTGGCGATGTCGGCGCCGGTGCCGATAGCAAGGCCCACGTCGGCGCGCGCCAGGGCGGGGGAGTCGTTGATGCCGTCGCCCACCATGGCGACCTTGCCGCCCGCATCCTGCAGTTCGCGCACGTGGCGCTCCTTGTCGGCGGGGAGGACGTCGGCGATGACCTGCGCACGGTCGAGGCCCACGCGGCGGGCGATGGCCTCGGCCGTCACGCGGTTGTCGCCGGTGAGCATGCGCACGTCGACGCCGAGCTTGCGGAGCGCAGCGATGGCCTCGGCGCTCGTCTCTTTGACCTCGTCAGCCACGGCGATGGTGCCGACGAGCTCGCTGTTCTTGGCAAAGAACAGCGGTGTTTTGCCCTCGGCGGCGAACTGTTCGGCAAGGTCGGCGGGCACCTTCGCGCCGAGCTCGTCCATCAGGCGTACGTTGCCGGCTGCAATGGCGTTTTGCCCCTCGCGCGCCGTAACGCCACGACCGGGCACGGCGGCAAAGTCCTCGACCATGCGCGCGACAATTCCGCGCGCCTCGCACTCGGCCATAATCGCCTCGGCCAGCGGGTGTTCGCTTGAGCGCTCCAGCGCGGCAGCGAGCTTCAGTAACGCCTTTTCGCTCATGGCGGGCGAGCCGTCGGCGCGCGTGGCTACCACGATATCGGTCACGGCAGGCTTGCCGCGGGTGACCGTGCCCGTCTTATCGAGCACCACGGTGCCCACGCTGCGCAGGTTCTCCAGCGCCTCGGCGCTCTTAAACAGAATGCCCATTTCGGCGCCCTTGCCGGTGCCCACCATAATGGCGACGGGCGTGGCCAGGCCGAGCGCGCACGGACAACTGATTACCAGCACGGCCACGGCGGAGGTGAGTGCCTCGTTCACGCTGCCGGTCAGTGCCATCCACACCACAAAGGTCACGGCCGAGATCACAAACACCACGGGCACGAACACGCCAGCGACCTTGTCGGCCATGCGGGCGATGGGCGCCTTGGTGGCGTTGGCGTCCTCGACGAGCTGGATGATTTTGGCGAGCGACGTGTCGGCGCCCACGCGTGTGGCACGGAAGGTAAACGAACCGGTGCGGTTGACGGTGGCGGCGTTGACGGTGTCGCCGGCGGTCTTTTCCACGGGGATGGACTCGCCGGTGAGCGCGCTCTCGTCCACGGCCGAGCTGCCTTCGAGCACCACGCCATCGACGGGGATGGACTCGCCGGGGCGCACGCGCAGGACCTGGCCGGGAAGGATGCTGTCGACGTCGACGGTGGTCTCGCTGCCGTCCTCTGCCACGATGGTCGCGGTCTTGGGTGCTAGGTCGATCAGCGCCTCGATGGCGCCGCCGGTCTTGGATTTGCTGCGTGTCTCGAGGTATTTGCCCACGGTGACGAGCGACAGGATCGTGCCCGCACTCTCAAAATACAGGTTGCCCATGCTCGTCATCATGGCCTCGTGGATTTGCCCGGCGGCCAGCTGGTCGGCCATGATAAACATGGCGTAGAGCGACCAGGCAATGGACGCGGTGGCGCCGACGGCGATGAGGGCGTCCATGGTGGGCGCGCCGTGGACCAGCGATTTGAAGCCATTGATAAAGTAGGCGTCGTTGACGTAGACGATGGGGATGAGCAGGACGAACTCGGTGAGTGCGAGCGTCATGCTGTGGGTATGGTCGGTGAAAATGCCGGGTAGCGGCCAACCGAGCATGTGCCCCATGCCTATGCAGAACAGTGGGATGAGGAATACGATCGAGACGATGAGGCGGGTGCGCATGGCGGAAGCGGCGGCCTCCAGCTTTTTGGTAGGCGACTCCATATGGGCGGCGCCGGACCTGGCTTGCACGCTGCCGTTTGAGCCAGCGGCGCCGGTGCCCGCATCGACGGGCGAGGCCGAGTAGCCCGCGCGGTCGACGGCGGTGCAGATATCCTCGGGGGAGACCTGCGCGGGGTCATAGTCGACCATCATGGAACCAGCGAGTAGGTTGACCGCGACGCTTTGGACGCCGTCGAGTTTGCTTACGGCGCGGTCCACGTGCGCCTGGCAGGCGGCGCATGTCATGCCGCCCACGTCGAACTTATCTTGAGCCATGGCTTCTCCTTTCTGTAGTTCGGTGTTGGAATTGTTAACCTGCCGATACTATACACCCATACCCCCTGGGGGTGTCCAGTAATAGTTGGAATGTATGACTTTTCATTACAGATGAGGGCGGCTGCTCAATCGGTGGCCGTCTCTGCCAAACATCTCAATCTGTAACGTCTGAACCGGTTTTTGAGCCGTAACTGTTACAGATTTAGACAAACAGTTGACGGGAAACTTAATGTCTCAATCTGTAACATCTAGCAGCAAATATGACCTCTAACTGTTACAGATCGAGACAGAGCGTCCGCGGTCAACTCAAATGTCTTGATCTGTAACATCTAGAGAGTTTTTTGACCCCTTACTGTTACAGATTGAGATGTTGTCTCGCGGGGTTGGGTTTTGTCTCGTTCTGTAACATCTAGATCTGTATCTGCCGAGCTAGTGTTACAGAACGAGACAATTGCCGGGGAGGGGTCCCGTCACGGCAAGACGCCCGCTCCCTAGATGCAGAACCCGGGGATCACGCAGGTTCGCTTGCTTGGCTTTTCCGCAGGCGTTGCGTACGTAAAGACGTCGCCGTCGTGCCCCACGCGGTTCATATAGAGCGTGCCTTCGCTCTCCGATGTGTCGGGGCTCACCGTGCGCTCCCACCAACAAGTGTCCTTGCCCTTCCACTGGCGGACCATCGTCTCGTTCGTGGAATACGGGCTCACCTTGAGCTCGCGGAAGAGTTGGTACTCCTTGCCCTCGCCGTTGTAGATGTCTGCCAGGTAGTGATAGTCCTCGGCAAACGAATCGGGCGGTTGCGTACCGCACAGCTCGACCATGGCGGGCAGCCAAAGGGTTGCGGGCAACTCGCTCAGACACGATGCACTGTTGGCGGCGCCAACGTTATTTGAGATCTTTTTGACGGATTTGATGAGTGCGCGCAACTCGTTGGGCAGCAGCTTAAGGCCGTCGCCGTTGAGCCATTCCCGCAGCTCGCAATCTGCCCAGCCGGCGCTCGGCGGTTCAGCCGCAGCGTTGCGCTCGGCAATACCCGCATCGAACATAAACGTCAGTCCGGCCTTGCCTGTACCGTCCAGAAGTTCGTCGTGGCGGATGCCCACAAGCTGAGCGCCGACCTCCAGCCCGTTGGCGAGCTTCACACGCTTAGTGCACGGATAGGGGATATGCCCATCAGCGTCGAGCAGGTGGTAGCGCTTGGCAATCTCGCGTGCCTCGCTACGGGTCTCGGCGGCCTTAATCTTGAGCGAAATCTCCTGCAGCTGGTCCCAAGTGTAGTCGTCAAGCGAACCGCGGATGCCGTCCAGGTAGTCGGGGATGCCAAAGCCATGGGTTGCCGCGCCAACGACGCCGAGCCCCGCAACGACCGCAACGACGCCGCCGATAATAAAGCGACGGCGGGTCATGGCGTCGTGCCGGGCCTGCTCCAGGATCTCTCGCGCGCGCTCGCCGGCGACGTCGACCTTAAGGTGCGTGCCAGAATCGATATCAATTGCGGCCTCGTCTCCTGCACCCTCGCGGTCCTCAGATTCTGCAGCGGGGAGGTATGTCGAGAGCACCTCGAGCATCTGCTGCTCGGTAGGGCGATCGCCCTGTTCGACCGAAATGCCTTTCATGATGATCTGGACAAGCGCTTTGTCGCCCTCGCAGCGCGGCTCGAGCGGCGCCGGCTTGGTCTTGGTCTTTATGAGGTAGAACGAGCCGGTCGCCGCGGCACCCGTCGACTCAACATCGAACGGCTTGCGACCGCTGTAGAGCTGGTACAGAATGCTCGAAAGCGCATAGACGTCGATCGCGGGCGAGCGGCGAAGGGCCGCGATGCCTTCGATATCCTGCGTGAGCATTTCGGGCGCGGCGTATGCGGGCGTGGCAAAGCGCCAGATGTCGGCGCGCCGGGTGATCGTGTCGTCGCCGAGGGCCATGGTCGCGGAGCCCATGTCGATGAGGCAGGGGTCAAAGGAGCAATCGGCAATCTGCTGCTCGAGCGTTCGGCTGGTGGTGCGGAACATGATATTGGCAGGCGACAGGTCGCGATGGATGACCGGATTCACGAGGCCTTGGGTCATCAAGAGCGCGCGAAGTACGGCGTTTCCGACGGCGGCGACCATCTGGGTGGTCAGCCCGCCCGAGGCGTCGTGCGGAAGCAAGGGCAGCGCCTGCTTGAGCGAGGTGCCCTCGACCCACTCCATGAGGATGAGCGGGTCGTTCTCGCACGATCCGTAGCCATAGACGCGCGGAAATCCGCGCAGGTGCGAGACGGTACACAGATGACGGTACTCCTCGAACAGCGCGGCGGTGCTGGCCAGGTGCGCAGCCGCTTGCTCGGCAGAGCGATCGGGCGTCTGGTCGGAAAGGATGGCGTTGTCCTTGAGCAGCTTGACGGCAAAGACCTCGCCGCTCGTGTTGGTCGCGCGCAGCACGTGCCCGATATTGCCGCCGTCACGGTATGCCGTCTGAAGAATAAGCGTCATAAACCGGCGCTTGGCGTCGTCCTCGGCACTGGGGTCGACTGCCACGGCGGTATCGAACGTGTCGAGACGGATGAGTTTGTCGCCATAGGCGCTATCGGTAGTATCCATGGCGTTCCTTTGTCTGGCATGGGTTGCCGCGCGTATACGTGAGCAGTGCGGATATCGGTAAAGTACCATGATAACCGCACTGCCCACGTATACCGCTGAGTATTGTCGTTTACGACGCAGAAGGTAGAAGACAAAAGACGGACGGCGGCCGTCTTTCGATCGCCGTCCGCGCTAGTCCACAATGACAAGGAATGTCGTATAGAGACCCAGATGGAGCCTGTCGCTGTTTTCGATTTCCACCGGGGGATAGATCTTGCCGGGCTCGCGTTGGTCGCGCGGCGGCTCAATCACAATATCGCCGTCGCCTGCACCCGATTCGAGCACTGTGCCGTTGGTCGACCCAAGGCCCTGGGCGTACCAGCGTCCGCCTTCGAGCCAAATGCGGAGATGCTCGCGCGATGCGTCGGCGCCTACATCGGTGATGCTGGGCGAGGTTTTGGGCAAGGACCCAATTACCGTGCCGCGCGGGTCACGCGTAAGGGGGTGGATCTGCATGTCAACGCAGTTGTCGGCATGTGTCCTGAGCAGACCGAGGTTGGGGGCGACGGTGCGCGGCTGCTCCAGGCTGCCAGTAAAGCCACGTCCGACGGTAGTTTCGGTGGTGCCAAAGTGCCCGCCTGTCTTGCTGTCGCAAAAGCGCTCGACGGTAGCCACGCCTTGGATGGGGTCGGCGAGCGCCCCCGTTGCCACAAAGAGCATAAGGTAAAGCGTACTCTTCTCGCGCACGGCATTGCCGTCAAAGTTGTCGATGTGATTGAGGGCATTTGCATATAGGCGGCTGTCCAACTTGTAGCTGGCGAGAGCCGACATCATTTCGTTGGCGGCCGGGCCGCGATAGTGCTCGGCGATTGCCTGATAGGCGGACTCGCCGCCGCCGAGCTTGCTGCAGATTGCCGCGGAAAGATTGAGCGTGGTGACGGCAAAGTCGCTGTAGATGGCGGGCGCGCACTGGTCAGGCTCGCGATGGACGATGTAACGGGTGAGATACGAGCGGTTGGAAGAGCATTTCTCGAGCAGGGTACTGCCGAGATAAGAGTTTCCATTGATGAGCATTCGGGCGATCTCGAGATGTTTAAGACCGCCGAACGAGCGAATATCGTTATAGAGGACCGAGCAAGGCGTCTCTGCTGCCACGGATACCTCCTTTGATTGCTTCCTGGCCAATAAGGCGATAGGAATTAATGGCCCCCGGTGGGCGACGTATTAAATGGCTGCGCAATATGTAGCGTAACCAAAGCAACATTATAGGCCACATGTTCGAAATTGCAGGAAGAGCGAGAGATTTGGTTTGGACTGGACGGAAATCCCCCTCTGTCTTGATCTATAACAATTGGGACCGATTTTGCTCCGTAACTGTTACAGATTGAGACGTTTGTGAACCGTGCCGACCGTTTGTCTCGATCCGTAACATGTAGACCCGGTTTTGCTCCGTAATTGTTACAGATTGAGACAATCGGTCCGGGCCCGCCCCGTCATCTGTGGTTTACGTGGGGGCATGCGAAGCGCGGGTATACTAACCGGCGGCGAATCTGCTCCATCGCTTAGGGCCGCTGCGTCTGGACGGCGCGTGATAGGGCTGCCAAAGCGATCGCCAGCGTGCTGAGCAACGTCCTCTCTGTGCGCACCTGTTTTTGTATGTATTAGCGCACTACCAAGCACGCTCGCGCGGCCGCATGCCGTGCCCATAACGCGTGCAGATAAGGAACAACAACATATGCGTAATTCTGTATCCGACGTCACGGACGCCGAGATTCTGGACGAGGCCCGCGAGGCCATGACCCAGGCTGCCTTCGATGCTGCCGACGAGGCCAGCGCCGCCGAGACCGTTGAGTCCGCGACCGAGAGCCTGCCCGCCTTTGACGAGCTGGGACTTTCGGACGAGATGCTTCGTGCCATCGAGAACCTTGGCTACACGGCGCCCACGCCTGTCCAGGCTGGCTCGATTCCCGTTGTGCTCGAGGGCCGCGACCTGCTTGCCGCCGCTCAGACCGGCACCGGCAAGACGGCTGCCTTTTTGCTGCCGACCATGAACAACCTGGAGCACATCGCTCCGCCCAAGCCCGTGCGCGAGCGCGGAGGCCGCAACCGCCGTCGCGGCGCCAAGAAGCCCGAGGGCAACGGTCGCGGTCCCTTGATGCTCGTCATCACCCCCACGCGCGAGCTTGCCCAGCAGATCGACGAGGTCGCGAGCAAGATCGCCGACGTTACCGGCCATGTTGCCGTGACCGTCGTGGGCGGCGTGAGCTACAAGCCCCAGACCGCGGCGCTCAAGTACGGCTGCGACATCCTGGTCGCCACGCCGGGCCGTCTGGTCGACCTGATCGAGCAGGGCGCCTGCCACCTGGACGAGGTCAAGGTGCTGGTGCTCGACGAGGCCGATCGCATGCTCGATATGGGCTTTTTACCCGCCGTCCGCCGCATCGTGCGCGAGACGCCGGCCGAGCGCCAGACGCTGCTGTTCTCGGCTACGCTCGACGAGGAGGCCGTGGGCGAGATCACCGACCTGGTGAGCGACCCGGCCCGCGTGGAGATCGCGCCCGCTACATCGACCGCCGACACCGTCGACCAGTTTGTGTTCCCGGTGTCCATCGAGGCCAAGAACAACCTGCTGCCCGAGTTCCTCAAAAAGGAGGGCCCGGAGCGCACTATCGTCTTTATGCGCACCAAGCACCGCGCCGACAGCTGCTGCCGTCGCTTGGAGCGTAAGGGCATCAAGGCCGCCGCGATTCACGGCAACCGCAGCCAGGCGCAGCGCGAGCGCGCGCTTTCGGCCTTCCGCGACGGCACCGTCGACGTACTGGTGGCGACCGACGTGCTCGCCCGCGGCATCGACATCAGCGACGTGCGCTACGTCGTGAACTTTGATGTGCCGGCCGAGCCGACCGACTATATCCACCGCATTGGCCGTACGGGCCGCGCCGGCGAGCTGGGGTGGGCCATCACGTTTGTGACCGAGCAGGATGTCGATGAGTTCTACGAGATCGAGAAGCTCATGGACAAGACGGCCGACATCTACGGGGCCGGCGACCTGCATGTGGGTCCCAACCCGCCCGCGGTTGACCCCGAGCGCGACCCTGCCGCCTTTAAGGTGAAGAAGAAGACCAAGCGCGGCAAGTCCAAGAGCAAGAAGAAGCTTGAGCAGGCGCGTCGCGACGGCAAGCGCAACGGCGACGATTACGGCGATGTTGCCGGTCGTTCCAACCGCGGTCGCGACGAGCGCCGCAGCGACGGCGAGCGTCCGGGCCGTCCCAAGCGCGGCGGCAAGACCCGCGTGCGCGAGGGCGTTCAGGCTCGCGTGGACGAGGCTGTGGAGAGCGTGGCCCGCGAGGTAGCTGCCGAGGAGCGCGGGGGTGCTGCTGCCGTCGAGCAGACCCCACGCGGCAACCGTGCCGAGCGCCGTGCCAAGCAGTTCCAGGGCGAGGCGCATCGCCGTCGCCGCGAGGACGAGGACCGTGGTGGCCGTCGTCGTGTTGAGCGCGAGGACGAGGGCCGCGGTTCGCGCGGCGGCAAGCGCGGCTCGGGTGACCGTCGTCGTTCCGGTCGCAATGACGAGCGCAGTGGCCGTGGCGGCGAAGGCCGTGGTTCGCGTGACGAGCGCGGCGTCCGTGGCGGCGAGCGTCGCGAGGGTGCTCGTGGCAACGGTGGCCGCAGCGGCGCCGGTCGTTCGAATGAGTCGCGCGATCGTCGCGACCCGCGTGCCAGCCGCGATCGTCGCGATGATTGGCGCAACTACGACGACACCCGCGAGGAGCGCCGTGGCGGCTACCGCGGCGGGCGTGGTGACAACCAGGCCGGTTCCCGCGGCGGTCGCGCCGGCGGTCGCGATAACCGTGGCAGCTATGGTAACAATCGTGGCGGCAATCGCGGCGGCAGCTCCCGTCGTCCCGGCGACGGCGGCGGCAAGC
Organism: Collinsella sp. CLA-AA-H167; assembly: GCF_040095305.1. Lineage (NCBI taxonomy): Bacteria > Bacillati > Actinomycetota > Coriobacteriia > Coriobacteriales > Coriobacteriaceae > Collinsella > Collinsella sp. CLA-AA-H167. Next base: position 18,562 of record NZ_JBBNGA010000014.1, on the reverse strand, counting down.
GCAGATAACATACGCATCGCACGCTAGCGTGAGACAAACAAAAGGGCCCGAGCAAACAACGCTCGGGCCCTTTTGTTTACCGTGTCCATCGCTAATCCAAACGTGATTATCTCGGGAATGCATCTGGGGGATGCCGAGGACCTATTTTCTGTCATGCGGCAATGGGTCCCATGGGGTGCGTCGTGCATTTTTTGGAGTATTCAGCAGCTCTAGTTGGTTGCATACGATTCGGTATTGCCAACGGCGGCCTTCGGATATCCCTAGCGAGCGTTCCGAGTCAGATTTCGCCGTTTTCCGGAGCAGGGGCGCGTCATTCTCGCCATGTCGGGACTTAGAATGATACGGCGCCCTACAGTTTTGCCCACCCGCGGCGGTGCTGGCGCGGTCACGTTGCAGAATACTCCGTTTTTTGCACGGGCCAGGATGGGGTACCTCAGGAGAACACGGCGGTATCCCGTAAATATATACAATCTGTACCGTAATAAATACAAAACGAAGAGGCAGACAGCGTAGGGTGGGTGCATTGGGGTGTTTGGTGCACCAAAACGTGGATCCCACGTACCGTATACTCTGGCTGGATGTGAAAACGGCTTGACGCGTCGCCAGGCGTAGGGGGAGGGTGCCTCGATGGACGTATTCGAAATTGTGCTTAGTCCGACGGGTGGAACGCGGAAGGTGTCTGGCCTTGTGGCCGGGGCGCTGGACAAAAATACCGTTACCGTCGATCTGACCGATAGCGGGCTAGATTTCAGCGCCGTCTCGATGACTGAGGACGACGTGGCCGTAATCTCTGTGCCGGCGTATGCCGGTAGAATCCCGGCTGTGGTGGCTGACCGGTTGGGCATAGTGCGCGGCAACGGGGCTCGGACTGTTTTGGTTTGTGTATACGGAAACCGCGCGTTTGAGGACACGCTCGTAGAGTTGGAGGACGTTGCGAAGCGCGCCGGATTTAGGGTGGTCGCAGCGGTTTCTGCTATTGCTGAGCATTCCGTTGCTCGTCAGTTTGCTGCTGGGCGACCGGATGCGCAGGATGCGGCGCAGCTCGCAGAGTTTGCGCAGCAAATTCAGCAGAAGCTGTTGGCTGAGGATGCATCCGAGCCCTCTATTCCCGGCAATCGTCCTTATAAACAAGCTGGAGGTCACCGCATGGCACCCGAGGCAACAGAGGATTGCGTCTCCTGCGGTGCATGCGCCGCGGCGTGCCCCGTTTGCGCTATCGACAAGGGCGACCCCAAGCGAGCAGCTGACGAGGCGTGTATCTCCTGCATGCGCTGCATCGCCGTATGTCCGCGAGGCGCTCGCAAGCTTGATCCCAACAAGCTATCCGCTGTTTCCCAGATGCTGAGCAAGGTTTGCGTCGTGCGGAAGGAATGCGAACTCTTCATCTAGCACATACGAAATTGGTGCAATGGGGCCAGAGCAAGGAGTGTCCCTGGGTGCCGGCAGAAAAGGAACGTCCCCAAGTGCCGCTTAAATACCGTTTATCGAAGAAAAAATACCGCTCACCGGTCATAATGATTGTTCTGGCTTTGGGCTTGTCTACAATAGCTCCCGTAAAAAGAAATGCGGAAGGTTACCGAGTCCCTCGGACGTGGGCCTAACCAAAGTCTTTGAACGGATGTGTCTCTATGGACGCATTCGCTTGATTTTGGTTGGGCTATATTTATGAAGGGACATGCCACCATGGGTTTCTTTTCTCGCCTGATGGGCGGTTCGGATGAGCAGAAGACTGCAACTTCCGAGTTCGAAATCCTCGCTCCCGTTTCCGGCGAGCTTGTTCATCTGGAAAAAACCAATGACCCCGCTTTTAGCAGCCGTGCCGTGGGCGATGGCGTTGCCGTGGTTCCCCAAGAGGGAACGGTGTGCGCTCCTGTCTCCGGTACCGTCGCGGCGCTGTTCCCGACCGAGCACGCGCTGGGTATCATGTCCGACGACAGCTCTGCTCAGGTGATGCTGCATATCGGAATCGACACTGTTAAACTTGAGGGCAAGGGCTTCCATGCGCTTGTTGCTCAGGGTGACCATGTCGACGCGGGCCAGCCCCTCGTCGAGGTCGATTTCGACGCGGTCCGCGCCGCCGGCTTCGATCCCACGGTCTTCGTTATCGTGTGCGAGCGTTCGGAGAACTCGACTCTTCGTGAGCACGCTTCCGGCCCTGTTGCTGTTAAAGAGCCTGTCGTCTGGCTTTCCGAGTAAATTCTTGTGGTGGGTACCGTGGTTATCAAGCGAGTTTTCAACAACAACGTCGCAATGGTCACTTCGGACGATGGCTCTGAGCTCATCGTCATCGGTCGAGGCCTCTGCTTTGGCCGTCATGCCGGCGATGCCATCGACGAGGCATCGGTCGAAAAGACCTACGCGTTGCAGGAGGGAACTTCTCAGGATTCGCGTACGATTGACCGCTTGGCACATCTTTTAGAGTCCATCCCCACCGTCAACCTCGTGATTTCCGAGGACATCGTTCAGATGCTTCGTCGAGAGCTCAATGTTGATATCAACGACAAGATTCTCATTGCTCTCGCAGACCATATCAGCCTTGCTTTGGAGCGCGAGCGCAAGGGCGTCCCCTGCGAGAATCCGTTGCAGCTCGAGATCCAGCAGTTCTATCGCAAGGAGTATGCGCTTGCGGGCCGTGCGCTGCAGATTGTCAAGGAGTATATGGGCATCCAGATGAGCGAAGAAGAGCAGGGTTTTATTACGCTGCATATCGTCAACGCCACCATGCCGCAACGCTCCGACCGTCTCATCATCTCGGTCCAGCTTGTTCGCGACGTGCTCACGATTGTTTCCGAGCGCTATGCTACGACCCTCGATGACACCTCGCTGCCCTATGAGCGTTTCGTTCGTCACCTGCAGTTTTTCGCACAGCGAGCGCTCGATCCTGCGGCCGGGCAAATCAATGGCGACGCGCTGTTCCGAATCGATGAAACGGCGTATCCGTGCGCATTCTCGTGCGCGGACGCCATAGCTGCCCACTTGTCGTCTACCTATAACGTTGTCGTTACCGATGCCGAGAAGAGTTATCTCGCATATCACATTGTTAACCTGCTTGGAGAACCTGGTCTCTAGGCATAACGTGCCCACACATCGATTGATATAAGGCAGGGCTCACGGTCTTGTCTAGGGCACATCTGTCTTAATTTGCGGAAAAGGAAGGGGAGTACCGCTATGACCGCAAAAAAGAAGTTCAATTTCAAAGCGCCGTTGGAGGTGTTCGCGAAGTCAATCGTCCAGCCGATGATGTATCTCTCGGTTGCCGGCATTCTGCTCATCGTGGGCATTATTCTGACCAACAAGACCATTTGCGCCTTGATCCCCGTACTGGGCTCCGGTCCGTTCCAGCTTGTGGGCACCGTTGTCTATCAGTCGCTGATGTTTATCATCAACAACCTCTCGATTCTGTTCTGCGTGGGCATCGCCGGCGCCATGGCAAAGAAGAACAAGGGCCATGCTTCGCTGATTGCCCTGATGTCGTTCTTCCTGTTCCTGCAGGCTAACAACATCGTGCTCAACGCCACCGGCTCTCTTGCCGAAGCGAGCGGCATGCTCGGTCTTACCGGAACCGGCCAGAGCACCGTTATGGGCATTCAGGTGCTCGATACCGGCGTGTTTGGCGGCATCATTCTTGGTTGCATCACCGGTGCCGTGTTCAACAAGTACTCGAACAAGCAGTTCCCCATTGCCCTTTCGATGTTCTCGGGCGTTCGTTTTCCGTTCCTGATCATGATCATCATTTCCTGGATCATGGGTGCTGGCTTCTGCATCGTTTGGCCTCCGGTTCAGGGTGCCATCTCCTCCGTTGCCGGCATCATTAAGGAGTCGGGCAACATCGGTCTGTTTATCTACGGCATGCTCAACAAGCTGCTCGTTCCTACCGGTCTGCATCACCTCATCTACACCCCGTTCCAGTTCTCCGATGTGGGCGGCACCCTGACGCTGGGCGATCAGGTTATCGCCGGCGCCTATCCCATCCGTGTTGCCGAGATGGCAATGACGGGCCAGCCCTTCTCCGATAGCACCTATTTCAACAGCTACACCTTCAACAACCTGTGGCCCTACATCGGTATCGGTCTCGCCTTTATCTTCACCGCTTACAAGGGGAACAAGGATAAGACCAAGGCCGTTATCATCCCGCTGATCATCACCGCCGTGCTCTCCTGTGTCACCGAGCCCATGGACTTCCTCTTTGTCTTTGCCGCTCCCGTGCTCTTTGTTGTTCACTCGGTTCTTTCCGGTATCTTCCTGGTCCTGCTCAAGGTCCTCTCCGTGCCCGCTTCGACTGCAGGCGGCATCATCAACATCGTGGTTTCCAACCTGGTCCTTGGTGTCGATAAGACCAACTGGCCGATGATGCTCGTGCTCGGAGTCGTCAACGCCGCTCTGTACTTCTTCCTCTTCACCTTCCTTATTAAGAAGCTCAACCTCCACACGCCTGGCCGCGAGGAGGAGTCCGAGCTCGCCGAGTCCGTTGCCGAGGGCGAGGCCGCCGCGTCTGTCGCGGTGAAGCAGGGCGCTGTTGCCGCAGCTCCCGCAGAGGGCGTCGATGCAGGTATTGCCGACCTGGTCGCAGGTCTTGGCGGCAAGGACAACATCGAGGAGCTCGAGAACTGCTTTACACGTCTTCGCGTGAACGTTAAGAACCCGGACCTCATCGATGAGAACCTCATCAACCACGTGCCCAACAGCGGCATCAACCGCAACGGCAACAATATCCAGATCATCTTTGGCATGAAGGTCGCCGAGATGCGCGACAAGGTCGAAAACGCAATTGAGAAGGAGCAGTAAACAATGATCATTACTCTGTGTGGTGGCGGATCCACCTTTACCCCTGGCATCGTCAAGTCCATCGCTCTGCGCAAGGACGAACTCGACGTTGACGAGATTCGTCTGTACGACATCAACGAGGAGCGCCAGCGCAAGATCGGCGTGCTCGTGGACTGGATTCTGCACGAGGACCTCGGCCTGGACATCAAGCTCACGGTGACCACCGACAAGGAGACGGCTTTTGCCGACGCGAGCTTCGTGTTTGCCCAGATGCGCGTGGGCGGCTACGCCATGCGCGAGCAGGACGAGAAGATTCCGCTGCGCCATGGCTGCGTGGGCCAGGAGACCTGCGGTTGCGGCGGCCTTGCCTACGGCATGCGCACCATCTTCCCCATGGTCGAGCTGATCGATGACGTTGAGAAGTACGCCAAGAAGGACTACTGGATTCTCAACTACTCCAACCCTGCCGCCATCGTGTCCGAGGGCTGCCGCGTGCTGCGTCCTAATGCTCGCATCATCAACATCTGCGACATGCCGATCGCGATCATCGATGTGGTTTGCGCCGCACTCGATATCGACAAGAAGGATGTCGAGTACGATTACTTTGGTCTCAACCACTTTGGTTGGTTCACCTCGATCCGCCACAAGGGCGAGGAGGTGCTCCCGCAGCTGCGCGAGTACATCAAGGAGCATGAGATTCTGCTGCCCGACTCCTACCTCAAGGGCATGGGCTCGCTCATGGCAAAGAAGCCCGAGGAGGCCACTGACGAGCACCCCGAGCAGAACCGCCACACCAAGGGCAGCTGGTACTACGTCTGGAAGGGCGAGTACGAGATCATGGAGTGCTTCCCGGAGTACCTGCCCAACACGTATCTGAACTACTACCTGCAGCAGAAGGAGTTCGTCGAGCATTCCAACCCCGAGCGCACCCGTGCTAACGAGGTTGAGGAGACGCGTGAGAAGAACCTCTTCGACGGCATCGACCACTACGAGAAGACGGGCGAGATCGACGAGAGCACGTTCTATGCGGGCAGCCACGGCGACTGGATTGCCGATCTGGCTATCGCTCTGAAGAACGACACCAAGCAGCGCTTCCTGGTCATTTGCGAGAACAAGGGCGCTATCCCCAACATGCCCTACGACGCTATGGTCGAGCTGCCTGCCTACATTGGCAAGAATGGCCCCGAGGTCATCAGCCGCGACAACATTCCTCTGTTCCAACAGGGCCTCATGATGCAGCAGCTGAACTCCGAGAAGCTCGTGGTCGAGGCTACGATCGAGGGTTCTTACGAGAAGGCGCTCAAGGCCTTTACGCTGAACAAGACCGTGCCTTCGATGAAGGTCGCCAAGGAGGTTCTCGACGACATGATCGAGGCCAACAAGGGTTACTGGCCCGAGCTTAAGTAAAAGCAACAGGGTCGCTGGCCGCATACCTGGAGCAATGCCCCGTCCACGTGATTGCGTGGGCGGGGCATTGTCATTTGGTAACGCGTTTTACCAAATATGGCATTTATCTGCAGTAATGTTCTATTTCACCGCCGAGGGTGACATTTCATACCGCCTGCCGAACTGCATGGAGACCTAACAACTTTTTAGGTCAGTGTTGTGCGTGTAGCAACTTCGCCCGGCCTCGCCTCCGGGCTGCCATGTGAGAGGGGATCTTATGGCTCGACTGCACGTAATGGAACGCAGCCACGCTCAGGCCGTCATGGACGACCTGCACGATGCGCTCGGACGCCGTCTGGCGGTGAGTTCGCTCGCCCCGTGCCCCGTTGAGTTTACGGCAGCGCTCGTCAATCTGTGCTCCACCCAGAGCTGCGGCAAGTGCACGCCCTGCCGCGTGGGCCTGAGCGCGCTGAGCGACCTGCTCGCCGATGTGCTCGAGGGCCGCGCCGACGAGTCCACGCTCAACTTGATTGAGCGCACCGCCCGCACCATCTACCTTTCGAGCGACTGCGCCATCGGCTACGAAGCTGGCGCCATGGCACTCACGGCCATTCGCGGCTTCCGCGACGATTTTGAGCATCACATCCGCGAGCACTCCTGCGGCTTTGACCGCGAGGCCCGCGTCCCGTGCGTTTCGGGCTGCCCGGCGCACGTCGACATTCCCGGGTACATTTCGCTGGTCGAGGCCGGCCGCTATGCCGACGCCGTCAAGGTCATCCGCAAGAACAATCCGCTGCCGCTCGTCTGCGGCCTGGTGTGCGAGCATCCCTGCGAGATGCACTGCCGCCGTGGCATGGTCGACGACCCCATGAACATCCTCGCCCTCAAGCGTTTTGCCGTCGAGCACAGTGACCTCAACGACCACAAGCCGCATGTAGTGGACAACACCGGCAAGCGCGTCGCCGTGATCGGCGGCGGCCCGGCCGGCCTTTCCTGCGCCTACTACCTGGCCGTGATGGGCCATAAGGTGACCATCTTTGAGCAGCGCCACCACCTGGGCGGCATGCTGCGCTATGGCATCCCCAGCTATCGTCTGCCGCGCGAGCGCCTGCAGGCCGAGATCGACTGGATCTTGAGCGCCGGCATCGACGTTGAGCTCGATCACTCCGTCAACGGCGAGGAACTTGCCCGCCTGCGCGACGAGTTCGATGCCGTCTACCTGGCCATTGGCGCCCACAGCGATAAGAAGCTCGGCCTTCCGGGCGAGGAAGCGCTCGGCGTGGAGTCGGCCGTCAAGATGCTGCGCGCCATCGGCGACGACGAGCTGCCCGACCTGAGCGGCCAGCGCGTGTGCGTCATCGGCGGCGGCAACGTGGCCATGGACGTGGCGCGCTCCGCCGTGCGCTGCCGTGCCGAAAAGGTGAGCATCGTCTACCGCCGTCGCATCTGCGACATGACGGCCCAGGACGCCGAGATCGCCGGCGCCCAGGCCGAGGGCTGCGAGGTGCTGGAGTTGACCGCCCCGCTCGCTATCGAGACGGGCGAGGAAGGTCGCGTGAGTGGCCTGCGCGTGCAGCCGCAGATTATCGGCGAGCCCCGTCGTGGGCGTCCGGCCCCGCGTGCCGCCGCCACGCCCGAGCGCGTCATTCCCTGCGAGCGCGTGTTTGTGGCCATTGGCCAGGACATCGATTCCAGGCCGTTTGAGGACATGGGCATCGCTTGTAAGTGGGGCTGCGTGGTCACCGATTCGGATGGCGCCGTGCCCAACTTCGATGGCCTCTTTAGCGGCGGTGACTGCCAGACCGGTCCCGCCACCGTCATCCGTGCCATCAACGCCGGCCGCGTGGCTTCGGCAAATATCGACCGCTACCTGGGCTTTGACCACAAGATCAAGCTCGAGGTCGAGCTGCCGACCGTCCAGTTTAAGGGCAAGCATGAGTGCGGCCGCTGCGAGCTGGGCGAGCGCGAGGCCGGCGAGCGTATTCACGATTGGGATCTGGTCGAGCAGGGTCTCACCGAGCAGGAGGCGCGCCAGGAGGCGAGCCGCTGCCTGCGTTGCGATCACTTTGGCTTTGGCGCGTTCCGCGGAGGGAGGAACCTGGAATGGTAGAGCCCAACAACACCACCGTCAGCGACAACACCGAAAACGGAGCGCATAACATGGTCAAGCTCACTATCGATAATTGCGAGGTCGTGGTTCCCGAGCACACCACGATCCTGGATGCGGCCAAGTCCGTCAGCATCCAGATTCCCACCCTGTGCTACCTGCGCGATCTAAACGAGATCGGCGGCTGCCGCGTATGCGTGGTCGAGGTTGAGGGCTGCGACCAGCTGGTTGCCGCCTGCAACAACTACGTGCTCGACGGCATGGTGGTCCACACCAACAGCCCCAAGGCCCGCGAGGCGCGTCGCACCAACGTGCAGCTGCTGCTGTCCCAGCACGACTCGCGCTGTACGAGCTGCGTGCGCAGTGGTAACTGCAACCTGCAGACCATCGCCAACGACCTGGGTATCTTCTATCTGCCGTACGAGCAGCACCTGGCGCGCGAGGGCTGGGACTTCGATTTCCCCATCATCCGCGATAACGACAAGTGCATCAAATGCATGCGCTGCATCAAGGTGTGCGAGAGCGTGCAGGGCTTAGGGATTTGGGACCTGACCAACCGCGCCACGCATACCGCCGTGGGCACCCGCGGGCGTGCGCCGATCGGCAAGACCGATTGCGTCGCGTGCGGTCAGTGCATCACGCATTGCCCGACGGGCGCCCTGCGCGAGCGTGACGATACCGAGACCGTGTTCGACGCCATCGCCGATCCCGACAAGATCGTACTGGTGCAGATTGCGCCGGCCGTGCGTAGCGCCTGGGGCGAGGAGCTCGGCATTCCGCGCGAGGAGGCCACCGTTGAGCGCCTGGCTTGCGCCCTGCGCCGCGTTGGCTTTGAGTACGTGTTCGACACCGATTTCTCGGCCGACCTCACCATTATGGAGGAGGGCTCCGAACTGCTCGAGCGCCTAGGGAAGGCCGTCAAGGGCGAGGGCGACACCCACGGCTGGCCCATGTTCACGAGCTGCTGCCCGGGCTGGGTACGCTTTGTGAAGGCACGTTACCCCGAGTTTGTCGACAGCCTGTCCACGTCAAAGTCGCCGCAGCAGATGTTCGGCGCCATCGCCAAGACCTACTACGCCAAGGTGCTGGGCGTGGAGCCCGAGCGTCTGTTCGTGGTGTCCGTTATGCCGTGCACGGCCAAGAAGGCCGAGCGTGCGCTGCCGAGCATGATGGGCGAGGGCGGCGCGCCCGACGTGGACGTTGCACTGACGGTGCGCGAGATGGTGCGCATGATCCGCGCGAGCCACGTGAGCGTGGACACGCTTACCGAGGAGCCGCTTGATACGCCGCTGGGCTTTGGCACGGGCGCGGGTGTGATCTTTGGCGCCACGGGCGGCGTGATGGAGGCCGCCGTGCGCTCGGCCTATTACCTGGTGACGGGCAAGAACCCCGACGCCGACTTCTTCACCGACGTGCGCGGTCTGGACGGCTGGAAGGAAGCAGTGGCCGATATCGAGGGCACCAGGGTGCGCGTCGCCGTGGCGCACGGACTGGGCAATGCCGCCCGCCTGCTCGACGCGATTCGCGACGGTTGCGTGAGCTATGACTTTGTCGAGGTCATGGCGTGTCCTGGCGGCTGCGTCGGTGGCGGCGGTCAGCCCATCCACGACGGCTGCGAGCTGGCAGCTGAGCGCGGCCAGGTGCTGTGGGGCCTGGATGCCGCTGCGGACATTCGCTTCTCGCACGAGAATCCCGATGTCCAGGCGTGCTACCGCGAGTTCTTGGGCGAGCCACTCTCGCCGCTGGCCGAGGAGCTGCTGCACACCGACCATCACGCATGGACGATGCCTAACGAAGGGACGTGCTAACGATGCGCGCGTTTACTGTTGAGATGACGCGCCGGGGGTTTGCCTCGGCGCTTGCCGCGGGTGCGTTGTCGCTTGCGCTGGTTGGCTGTGGTGGCGGGTCTGCCGGTGCCGGGTCCGCCGCGGGCTCGGCTGCCGGCGGGGCTGCGGGCGCCGCGGGGCCGGTCGAGGTGCACGTCGCCTCGCTCAAGGGCCCGACGTCGATCGGTCTGGTGAGGTTTATGGACCAGGCGGCGAGCGGCGAGACGGACAACGAGTTCGACTTTGCGATCAACACCGCCGCCGACGAGATCGTGCCCAAGGTCATTCAGGGCGATATCGACATTGCCCTGGTGCCAGCCAACGTGGCGAGCGCGCTCTACAACAAGACCGAGGGCGCGGTGCAGGTCATCGACATCAACACGCTGGGCGTGCTGAACGTTGTGACGGGCGATGCGAGTGTGGCCTCGTTTGGCGACCTGGCGGGTCGCACCGTCTACATGACGGGCAAGGGCACGACGCCGGAGTACGTCATGACGGAGTACGTCATGAACTACCTGCTGGAGCGCGCGGGCCTGACCGGCCAGGTGACGCTCGAGTTTAAGAGCGAGCCCACCGAGGTGCTGTCGGCGTTGCTTGCCGATCCGTCTGCCGTGGGCGTGCTGCCGGAGCCGTTCAAGACCGCTGCTATCGCCAAGAGCGAGGGCAAGCTGTCGGCACCGGTGAGCCTGACCGATGTGTGGGACGAGCTGGCAGGAGACACGGGCTCGCGCTTGCTGACGGGTGTGACCGTGGTGCGCCGCGCGTTTGCCGAGGAACATCCCGAGGCCGTGGCGGAATTCCTGAGCTGCCACGAGGCGAGCGTGAAGGCTGTCAATGCGGCGCCGTCAGACTGGGCGCAGGCCGTGGTCGATGCCGGCATCGTGGACAATGCCAAGATCGCCGAGAAGGCGATTCCCGGGTGCATGCTTGTCTGCCAGACGGGCAAGGATATGAAGGCGGCACTTAGCGGGTATCTGCAGGTGCTGTCCGACGCGGACGCGAGTGCCGTGGGTGGTAAACTTCCGGCTGACGATTTCTGCTACTTGGAGTAGCCCGTGCGTGCGTTTGCTCGACAAATGACAGAGCGTATGAAGGCGGTGGCGGCAGCAGGTGCCGTCGCCGCCTTTTGGCTTGCCGTGTGGATCTTTGCGGCGTCGCTGGTGGCGCAGCCGCTGATCTTGCCGGGGCCGGGTGCTGTTGCCTTGGCGCTTCTGCGCCTGGTGTGCGATGGCGGTACCTGGGCGATTTTGGCGGGCTCGGGCGCGCGGATACTGGGCGGGCTGGCGCTTGCCGCGGTGTGTGGTGGTGTGCTTGCCGGGATTTCGTCACGTTCGCGGGCGTTTGCGCACCTGGTGGCTCCGGCGCTGTCGTTTGTAAAGGCGACACCGGTCGCCTGCGTGGTGGTCCTGTTGCTAATCTGGCTGGGGTCGGCGCGCGTGAGCATCGCGGCAGTCTTTTTGATGGCGCTGCCGGGCGTGTATTTTTCGCTGGCCGAGGGCTTGGCACAGGTGAATAAACCGCTGGAGCAGATGTTCCGTCTGCATGGCGTGCGCGGCTGGCGACTGTTTTGCGCCCATACCTGGCGCGAAGTCCTGCCGTTTGTGCTTTCGTGTGCGCGTGCCGTGATTGGCATGAGCTGGAAGGCCGGCGTGGCAGCCGAGCTCATCGGCATGGCGGTGGGCACCGTGGGTGAGCGCATCTATCAGGCGAAGCTTTTGATCGAGACGGCTGATCTGCTGGCGTGGACCGTGCTGGTCGTTGCCGTCTCGTGGGCGTGTGAGCGCGTGCTGGTGTGGCTGCTGTGGGTTTCGGGACCCGTGGCGTGGCGCGTGGCCGTGCGGGCGCATGGGCGCGGCGCTCGCGGGCGTGCGGGGGCTGCCGGGGGCGGCGCTGCGGCGGAGCTTGCGCTCGCCGTGGGCGAGCGGGCGCCCTGGGCTCCGGCGCTCGACGGACTGACACTCCGTGTGCCCGCCGGTGGGCGCGCCTGCGTGATGGGCGCCTCGGGTGTGGGCAAGTCGACGTTGCTTGCGCTGGCTGCGGGGGAGTGCGCGCCGTGCTCCATGGTGTTTCAGGACGTGCGCTTGGTTGAGGACGTTTCGGCTTTGGAAAACGTGCTGGTGTGCGCCGACGCGCGCGTGGACGCCTCGGGTGCCGCGGCCCTGCTGCGCCTGTTGGTGCCGGGGGTCGATTTGCATGCTCGCGTGGCCGAGCTCTCGGGTGGGCAGCGTCGTCGCGTCGAGATTGCCCGAGCACTGCTGTGCCCGGGCGGCGCGGTGATTCTGGACGAGCCCTTTACCGGCCTGGATGTCGTCGCGCGCGATGCGACGGCCGAGGTCGTGCTCGATCTGCTCGACGGTCGCACGCTCCTACTCGCCACACACGATGCCGCTGACGCTCGGGCCCTCAATATCTCGGACATCATCACGCTCTAAATACTTACTCAGCAACATAATAATCCGTTTTTCTCCGTCCCCATGGGGCGGGTGTGGTATTCTATCTGCGGGGTAATACTTAGGAATACCAAGTAATACCAATGCCGTAGAAACAAACTCAGGATGCGGGCCAATCGGGTTGCCTTCACAGTCCGTCGCCCAGCCGCGTGGCCCGCATCTATCCGCACCACCGTCGTTTCAAAAAGGAAGCGCCATGGCAGAACACATGACCCCGGTTGTCGCGAAGGTCTTGCCCGAGGAAAAGGCGGCCTTCGCGGCGGCAACTCAGCTCGTGGGCACCACGCCGTCCAACGCCATCCGCATGTTTATCGCCGCGTTCAATCGCTGCGGCACCTTCCCGTTCGACATTTCGCCCAACGGGGCCTTTGGCACTGCGCCTGATTCTCATCAATAAGTGATCCGTTTTCCTCCATCCCCATGGGATCAGCTCTCTGCCGAGTTGTGGTAGAACTAGGGAACGGTTTTGAGGAGGTTGGCATGCTCAATGCGATGATTTGGGCGCTTGCCTGTTTTGGCGTCGTCGCTGCCGATATAGCCCTGAGCGTCGTTTTGTTCTCCGCCCTTGGCGTCGCATCGGTGTTCATGGGTTTTTCAATCGATGACCTCGACATTCAATTGCTTCAGGCCGTCGCGCAGACGGTATCGTTTTTGATGGCGCTGCTGTGGTGGCGTTATCTGTGGCCGCGCTCGTTTATGGTGCGCTGGCAGGGCGAGCGCCCGCTTGGCGGGGGAGCAGGCAAAGCATGGAGGCGCATCGCCTGCGTTATCGTGATCGGCCTTGCCCTGCAGGTGGTCGTTGGCTACGTGACCGACGCCGTGCTGTCGCTGTTGCCCGAGGCGGCGGCCGATTACAGCGAGCTTGTCGAGGAGACGGGCATGGGCGACACGAGCTATCTGGCCGTCCTGACCACGGTGCTCGGCGCTCCGTTTTGCGAGGAACTGCTGGTGCGCGGTATCATTTTTGAGTTTTCGCTCCGAGCGTTTAACCCGCAGTGCCGTCCGCTCTGGAAACGCCGGCGCCGCGCGAACGCGCAGGACGGCGCCATGGTGCCCTGGGCGGCCCCGAGCACGTGGGGTATCGCCGCGGCGGTCGTGCTGCAGGCGGCGATCTTCGGTTTTATGCACATGAACTGGGTGCAGGGCTGCTATGCGGGCGCTGCCGGCCTCATTTTTGGCTGGGTGCTCGTGACGACCGGGAAGCTCCGCTACACGATCCTGCTACACTTTGCCTTTAATGCCGGGTCGTATCTCATGACGTTGCTCTGGTTTGTGAACACGCCGTTCGACGTGGTAATCACGGTCACCATCGCCGGCATCATCCTCGTGGAGGCGATGCGCTCACTGCGCCACGCATGCGAGATGGGCATAGCGACAGCACCGCTGCCCTAATTGCGGCGTCCGCCTCCGTTGGCGCCCTGACGCCCCTGAGCTGCACGGTTGCGGCCGGCGGTGTTCTGCGCACGCGACATGCCGCCGTGCCCCTTGCTGCCCTTGGGGCCCTTGCCGGCGCCACCGTGGGCCTTGCCGCCCTTCTTGCCGGTGCCATGCCCGCCGCCGGCAGAGGTCTCGCCCGGGCGTGGCGGCACGGGGCGAATCAGGCAATGCTTGGTGTAGCCGATCAGATCGCGACGGCCAGCCTTTTCCAGTGCCTCGCGCACGAGCTTGTAGTTCTCGGGCTTGCGATATTGGATGAGCGCGCGCTGCATAGCCTTCTCGTGCGGGTCGCGCGCCACATAGATCGACTGCATGGTGCGCGGGTCAACGCCGGTGTAGTACATGCAGGTGCTCATCGTGGACGGGGTGGGGTAGAAGTCCTGTACCTGCTCGGGCATGTAGCCCATGTCGCGCACAGCCTCGGCAAGCTCCACCGCTTCCTTCATCGTCGAGCCGGGGTGGCTCGAGATCAGATACGGTACTACGTACTGCTTGAGTCCGTATTCGCGGTTCAAGCGTTCAAATTTACGACAGAACGCATCGTAGACGGCGCGGCTCGGTTTGCCCATTACGGAGAGCACCGCATCGCTCACGTGCTCGGGTGCCACGCGTAGCTGGCCCGAGACATGGTGCTCCAACAGCTCGCGCAAAAACTCGTCCGAGGCGTCGGCCATGGTGTAGTCAAAGCGGATGCCGCTGCGGACGAAGACCTTTTTGACGCCCGGCAACTGGCGCAGATCGCGCAACAGCTGCGTGTAGCCGCTTTCGTCGACCACCATGTTCTTGCACACGCTCGGCCATAGGCAGCGCTTGTTCTTGCACACGCCGTGCTTGAGCTGCTTGTCACAGGCCGGGCGGCTAAAGTTAGCCGTCGGTCCGCCAACGTCGTTGATGTAGCCCTTAAACTCGGGATCGCGCGTGAGCAGCTCGGCCTCGCGCATGATCGAGTCGTGGCTGCGCATCTGCAGCACGCGGCCCTGGTGGAAGGTGAGCGCGCAAAACGAGCACTCGCCAAAGCAGCCGCGGTTAGAGCTGATGGAAAACTTGATCTCGGCAAAGGCCGGCACGCCGCCCGCGGCGTCGTAGTCGGGGTGCCAATCGCGTGCGTAGGGGAGTTCGGCGACCTCGTCCATCTCGTCGGTGGTGAGTGTCGCCGACGGCGGGTTTTGCACCACATAGACGCTGTTGGGGTAGGGTTCTACCAGGCGATGCCCGGTGATGGGATCCATGTTCTGCTGCTGCACGTTAAAGCTGCGGGCGTAGTTGAGCTTGTCGGCAGCAAGGTCGTCCCAGCTGGGCAGCAGGTCGTAGTCGTAGACCTCGTCGAGCGAGTTGGTACGGTAGACGGTGCCGTTGATATAGGTGATCTGATCGACGGGCAGTCCCGCGTCGAGCGCGTCGGCGATCTCGACGATCGCGTGCTCGCCCATGCCGTAGATGAGGATGTCGGCGCCCGAGTCGAGCAGTACCGAGCGCTTGAGCTTGTCCTGCCAGTAGTCGTAGTGGGCCAGACGACGCAGGCTCGCCTCGATGCCGCCGATGATGATGGGCGCGTCCTTGAACGTTTGGCGGATGAGGTTGCCGTAGACCGTGACGGCGCGGTTGGGGCGGTGCCCCTCTTTACCGCCAGGGGTGTAGGCATCGGTGTGGCGACGATGCTTGGTCACCGAGTAGTGGTTGACCATGGAGTCCATGTTGCCGGCACTGACGAGAAAGCCCAGGCGCGGCTCGCCGAGCACGGTGATGCTGGCGGGGTCGGTCCAGTCGGGCTGACAGATAATGCCCACTTTGTAGCCGTGCGCGTCGAGCACGCGGCTGACGATGGCCATGCCAAAGCTGGGATGGTCCACGTAGGCGTCGCCGCAGATGTAGACAAAGTCGCACTGGTCCCAGCCGCGCGCATCCATGTCGGCGCGACTGACGGGGAGAAACTTATCGCGGCCCGGACGCCAGGGGCGGGCGGGCGTCGCTTGGGAATGCTTGGTGCGGGCGACCGTGGCCTGCGCCTTACCGCCGCGCTTTTGCTGCTGGCCCTGTTTGCCCTGCTGACTGCGCTGGTTGTTCTGAGCGTGCTGAGGCTTTTTTGCCACGATCCCTCCCGGTGTTTGTATGCTGCACGTAATTGTAACCAGTCTTTTTGGGACGGGGCTAAAAAGACTGGTGGAGTACATGGGTTGGCGGATCGGCGTATCGATGCGGGTGCCGTTTGTTTCCAGACTGTGTATCTGCGCGTTGGGGAGCCCGTCTCGCGCGCATGCCATGTTGTCAATGGGTTACAGTATGAACGGCGGCTATGTTTCCGCCAACGCACGAGAGAGTCGTCAACAAGGAGGATGCACGACGATGCAGCGTGCCAAACAGATATCGGAGTCCATCGAGCTGGGCATCATCTTGGCGCTCGCCGGTGGCTTTATGGACGTTTATTCGTACATTGGGCGCGATCATGTTTTCGCAAACGCGCAGACGGGCAATATCCTGCTCGTGGGCGTGAGCATCTCGGAGGGCAACTGGGCGCTGGCGGGGCGCTACTTCTTCCCTGTGGTGTCGTTTGCTGTGGGTATTATGCTTGCCGACCTGGTTCACGAGCGGTTTGGCAGTGTGATTCACTGGCGCCAGGTGACGGTGTTTTTTGAAGCCGTTATCTTGCTGGGCGTGAGCTTTATCCCGGGCGGCGGTTACAACCTGCTCGCCAACTGCCTCACTTCGTTTGCCTGCGGTATGCAGGTAGAGAGCTTCCGCAAGATCCACGGTCACGGCATCGCTACGACCATGTGCATCGGCAACTTGCGCAACGCGCTACAAAACGTGGATGATTACATCATCACCCACAGGCGCGGCTTTTTGGAAAACGGCCTGCTGTACTTTGGCGTGATCTTTACCTTTGTGTTTGGCGCCGTGTTGGGCAACTGGTGCATTGAGCGCATGGGCCTGCACGCCATCGTCGTGGCGAGCTTGCTGCTGTTTGTCGCGTTTGCCATCATGTTCATCGACCGCGAGCGCGACTTGCGCTTACGCTGGAAGGTTGCGGCCGAGGCTTGGAAAGAGGGCTGCCGAAAGTAACCGAATGCGGCAAAGGGGCTGTCCCTTCGCCGCATTATTTTTCATCATATGTTGAAACGCTTTAACACTTTTGATGTTCTCGCGTGTTTTTTGTTACAAAAGCGTTAGGATGGGACTCATAGCGCGGGGCGTAATGGGTGCCCCGCACACGATAGGAGGCTATCAATGGCTAATCGTTTCGTTCTCAATACCATCTCTTATCATGGTTCCGGCGCCATCAAGGAGATCCCCGGCGAGCTCCAGCGTCGCGGCTACAAGAAGATCTTCGTCTGCTCTGATCCCGACCTGGTCAAGTTTGGCGTTACCTCTAAGGTGACCGACGAGCTCGACGCCGCCGGCATCGCTTGGAGCCTCTACTCCGAGATCAAGCCCAACCCCACCATCCAGAACGTCAAGGACGGCGTCGAGGCCTTCAAGGCCGCCGAGGCTGACGCTATCGTGACCATCGGTGGCGGCTCTTCCATGGACACCGCCAAGGCCATCGGCATCATCATCAACAACCCTGAGTTCGCCGATGTCCGCAGCCTCGAGGGCGTTGCTCCCACCAAGAACCATGCCGTGTTCACTATCGCCGTGCCGACGACCGCCGGTACCGCTGCTGAGGTGACCATCAACTACGTCATCACCGACCCCGAGAAGGTCCGCAAGTTCGTGTGCGTCGACACCAACGACGCCCCCGAGGTCGCCGTCGTCGACCCCGACATGATGGCTTCCATGCCCGCCGGCCTTACCGCTTCCACTGGCATGGACGCCCTGACCCACGCCATCGAGGGCTACACCACCAAGGGCGCTTGGGAGCTCTCCGACATGTTCCACTTTGAGGCTATTAAGCTGATCAGCGAGAACCTGCGCGACTCCGTCGCCGAGGCCAAGTCCGGCCAGCCCGGCTCCGGCCGCGAGGGCATGGCTCTTGGCCAGTATGTCGCCGGCATGGGCTTCTCCAATGTCGGCTTGGGCATCGATCACGCCATGGCCCACACCCTGTCCGCTCACTACGATACCCCGCACGGCGTCGCTTGCGCCATGCTGCTGCCGATCGCCATGGAGTTCAACAAGCCGGTTTGCGCCGAGCGTCTGGCCAAGGTTGCCGTCGCCATGGGCGTTGACACCACGGGCATGAGCACCGACGAGGCCGCCGACGCCGCCATCGCCGCCGTCAAGCAGCTCTCTGCCGACGTGAACATCCCGCACGTCTGCGAGGCCATGAAGGCTGACGAGATCGAGGTCCTGGCCAAGGACGCCATGGCTGACGCCTGCTTCCCGGGTAACCCGCGCGAGGCGACGCTCGACGACGTCATCGAGCTCTTCAAGAAGATCTGCCCGGCTGCCTAACTTGGTTCGGCGGGCCCCTGCCCGTTAGCCCCACAATCGTCCTCGGACATGTCGGAAGCCCCCGCTGCGCACTTGAACTGCGTCCCAAATCTTGGACGCCCTAAATAGCGACTAGGCCGCGAGGGCCTGATTCCGGAACTCCTCCGGGGTCAGGCCCTTCAATCTTACCTGCCTCCGGCTCGTGTTCCAGTGGACTATGT